>NZ_JBYTDL010000015.1:0-115652 GCF_058791335.1 Lysinibacillus sp. EB271-A1-10B | reverse complement strand
GTGTATAAAAGTAAGGAATAATATAACCACAGCCTTCTAAGCCGTCGGTCGGGGGTTCGAATCCCTCCTGGGACGTCTTTAACAAAAAAAAGGTTGATTTTCAACCAAAAAGAAAAACGCTTAAAGCCTTATGAATACTAGGTTTTGAGCGTTTTTTTTTATATTTTGATAAATATTAAAAATCGCATTGAATAACATATAAAATCTATTTTAGGTAAACAAAAAAATTAAGATGAATAAACATTGATTGCTATTTCTTTATCTCGTTCTTCCATCTCTTTTCATACATGCGAATAATGATCAAGTGTTGTTTGAATATCAGATTGTCCAATACGTTTTGAAACAGCATAAATATTAGCACCTTTGTAAATCAAAACACTGGCATGAGTATGGCGTAAACCATGAATATAAATATGTTCGATCTCCAATGCATCTAGTGTTTTTCGTAATAATTTATTGCCACCTTCATTTGTTACAGCTAATATTAATTTCTTGAATTCATTCATACCTTTCTTATTATAGAAATTTTTTCTCTGATTGTTCATTTGACTGGCCACAAAAATGAACGATATACGTGATTTTGTGAACGCTAAAGACGTTATAGCTAACATTATCCGTGAGATTGCGAACGGTACAGTAACAATTACTAGTACATTACGAGCTGTATTTGTAGGGGCATATCGTAAAGCTGTAGAGCAATTAAGGACTAGGTCTAGTAAATCATCATATGATAGAAGAAACACCAAAAAGAGAACGATCAGTACCGTTTTATAACTGGCTTTATGAACGTAATGATTGTACACAAATAAATAGCAGACCGAACTTAGAAAATTCACTTTGGTAAAGTATCTAATACTAAGAATCAGTATTTATGAAGTAAGGTTTTGGGTTTGTGATATAGTTAATTCCTGCTAAAGAAATTTATCTAAAAGGTGAAAAATGGCTCTGCTCAATGATGTTCCGTTGAAGCAGTCAATCAAATTGTCATGGCTTCGTTAAGCGTAACATGACTGGGGACTTCTGACAGGACAGATAAAAAAAGATAGAGCAGGTCACTCTATCTTTTTTATTTTAATAATATGGTAAATCTTGAATCCTAATCTTGTATTGTTACCAATATTCCATCTTCAAAATACAAATATTTCCCGTAATCTGAATACACCCATTGCTCTGATTGATGACTAGCAGTAATTGTTCGGTTAATGTCGTCGGGTTCTCCCCAATTGGTATCGAGAACTTGCTCTTTTGTCATTCCTATGTAAATACGATTTTTAGCTTCCTCAATTCTCCTAGCTTCTTCTTGCGCTTCCCGTTCTGCTTTATCGTTTGCATATCTTTCAAGATTTTCAGCTTTTTCTTTTTTTATAGATGCTTCAAGTTCTTCTATATCTGTTGAAAATTTTTGATATATAAATGATTTAACATTTTCACTTAAATCTCCATTATCTAAAGTTAAAATTTCGTAACCAAAGGTACCAAACGTTTCCATTTTTTCATAATACCTTTGAACGGCAAGATTATAAAGTTCAATCGTTTTATCTGTTGGTCTGATTTCTAAATCAGGACTTTGAATAAACGACTCTTTATAATAGGAAATTACATCTAAGTAACTTTCTTCATCTATAAGCTTGATCATATTTTTTTCAATATTTTTAGCTTTTTCTTGACGCTTTTGATCTTCAACTGATATTTCTTCTGTTTGCTTTGTTTCAATTGATTCTTCTTTTTCTTCTAACTTTTTTGTAGTTTCTTGATTAGTACAACCAACAAGAGTGAATAAGCATAAAATTAATATTATGAACTTATTGTATTGATTATTTACTTTCACAACATTGACTTGGTTTTCCTGCAATTTTGATTCCTCCAAAAACTAATACTTTGGTCTACTAAGTTAGTTTACTACATTTACTACTATATTAGTATGAAAATTTCAATTTTAATCCATTTTGTAAACCGTAATGTCTTATCACCCACCATACTATTGTAATTAATTTAAAAAGAGATTTATACTTTGAATGAATTTGAAAATATAACAATTGATGCAGCATTAAAACGAGTTCGTAAATATCTAAAACTATTACAAGAAGAATTAGCACATAGAAGCAGTTTGGATAGAGCATACATCAGTATGCTAGAAAGAAATATCAAACAACTGACAATAACAACGATATTTCTATTAGCAGGAGCTTCGGAAATGAAACCTTCTGAATTTGTTAAGTTATTGGAAGATGAATTTGAAGGATATATCATCAAACGCACTACGGAATAGTCACGACTAAAATCAACTACAGGGGCATGATAGTTCGATAAGATAAAGGAATAAGTAAGATGATTATCGAATACCTAAATATCTTCAATTAGGGGGATGTGTATGTACGATTACAAAAGTATTCATTCAGATAAATTTGCTTCATTTATTAAAACTGATGTCATTGAAAATTTTTTAATATTAAATATGAATTGCACTAAACTAAGTACATTGCTGTTTACTGAGGGGTTAAGTGGCTCAGGTATAATAATTAGAGGAATGAATGCTAATTTACAAGGTAATTATGCGTATGATTCTGCTGATGAATTTACTGAGATAAATTTAATTGAGATTGACTTTCCAGATAACTCTGATGGTGCTTTGGAGGATGAAATATTGAAAATTGTACAGAAAATTTCAAATGAGTTTTTATGGAAAATTGATTTAAGAGAGTAATAAGTTAGCTTTCCTTATAAATTTATTTTGCCCTCGGAAATTTTCGCTTTAATTTTTAAACTCGGATGGTTAATATATTCAGTACTGTAAACGCATCAAGAATCGTTGAATCGGATAATTGGCTGTCTCGAATGTCTGAATCTGCAGTTGTTGGTCGTATATTACTATAATTCTTAACTTGCGTCAGTTTTGCGTTACTAATTTTTCTCCGTACTATAACAATATTGCGAAATGCCACCGAATAATATCTGACGACTTTCCTTATTTTTGCCACACTGACAACCAAACACATCAATCAAATTCAGGTAAGTGGCTAAAAGAAAAAAATAAAGATTTTCTATCATAATAACTATTTATTAGTGTAATATATTAATTACAGTATTTTGAATGGGTGGTATTATTATGCTAGCAAACAGTAAACACAAAAAAATTATCATAGTAGTAACAATAACATTTTTTCTAATAAGTGGATTTTTTTCATATCTATTTATCTCAAGCAAAATAGAAAGAAAAAAAGAAGAGAGAGAATATGCTTTCGAAATGAAAAAATCTATTTATAGTAACTATAAAGAATCTATGGATGAAATTGATGTAGCAAAAAATGTTGAAACAGTCATTAGAGTGATAGAAGAATCAGAGGATGTTTTAAATAAGCTTTCTGATGATAAAGAATTAGTAAGATATTATAGCGAGTTTGAAGAAGGAAATGATTACATAGATACTCTAAGAGAACTTGCAATTAAGAATCTTAATTTGGCAGTACCAGCTTTATTGGAATCTTATATAACATTAAGTCAATATGAATCTATTGACTTCATTGAGGAATCAGAACATATTAGCGAGGAAAATAAATCTATATTACTTAAAATAATGGCGAGAGTTGAGACGGAGGAAACGAAACAATATTTGGATAGAATGGAAAAAATGGTGAAAAAAGGGAGGTATGGAGCGGCGATAAGTTTGTATAAAGAAAAAGAACTGATACAACATAGTGAGGACGGTAATGCTTTATACTATTATGCATTATTAAAACAGAATAATTATGGTTATGAATCATTTGAAGCGAAAGAAGAATTGGCGCAAAATGTAAACCCGAATTATACAGGGAGAATGAGTGCTGAAATAAATGAAGAATTTGAATATAAAGAAGGAGTTGTTGGAATTTTCCACAATATGTGGGGGTATTATTATGAAGAAAATCAAAAAAGTGATATTTATATTGGGATGAGAAAGGAAGAAGTTTTGGAATCTAAATGGGGTAAACCAAAGGATGTTAACCGTACTACAACATCTAATAGTATTAATGAACAATGGGTTTATGATAATTATAAATATTTGTATTTTGAAGATGGAATTTTAACTACGATTCAAGAGTAATGTATAGGCACATCATTAATTTGGTGTGCTTTTTTGTGTTGGTGAAAACTATTAATTAGAAACCTAAAGCTCAAAGCAGAATACATGAATCGTTCAAAGGTACTAGGCAGAGTAAGTGGTTTGTTATTATTGCATAAAACTGAGCTTGCTACAATGAGACAGGTAGCTAAGCAATCATTCAAAAGGTTGCAGAACTAAATCAGGATAGCAGAACATGCGTATAAGTACTGCTATGGTAGCACAGAAGTTTTATGTGGCAGGTCGCGACTGACTACTGTAGGGAGGGTTAAGTTAAGGTTAGCTTTAATATATCATACCTCCTATAATTGAAAAACCTTATAGTATAAAATTGTATAATATACAAATCTTATCACATAGTATAATGATACATCCATTAACCTCCAACTTTAGTTGAATAGTAAAAACCTATTTCAAAACGGTTTTGGCGGAACAGCCGTACAACATATCAATTATCTTTCTAAATAAAGCTGACAGAAGTTTAATATCGTTAGGCTACGTTATCTGATCATGGACAGCGTTTCGTCGCTAAATGAACAGAATTGCACGTGTAATTCAATGAAGGAATTATTCACATATAATTAGAGATGTTCTCACTAAACCATTTGTTACTATCATTCTTCCTTCAGAAAGATTCTTTTGTAAATTAGAATAATTTATATAAAAAACGGAAAGAAATAGGGTAAAAATGTTGGAGTTGATAGGTATGGAATTTGATAAAGAGAATGAAGTTTACTGCTACAGCTGTCGTAAAAAAACTTTATTTACACGTAAAGATACGCATAATAAAAGTGGGGTAGACAGTCATTGTAGTGAATGTTCGGGTATTTGGTTTGAATGGCAAAATCGAGCTGTGGAGAGAGAAATGGAAAAGTGGGTTGAATATAATAAAGGGCTCGCAAATTAGAATAAGGCGTAGTTTTCTTCGTTCAAATAGGTAAAGAATAAATAAAAATATTGCTAATCATATTACTAATAGTTTATATATATTTTAGATAGATAGTAAAGAAGCAAAAGAGTCAGCTTGAAATTGAAAGTACTTCTTGTGAAAACAGCTCATGCCTAAGAAGCATGAGCTGTTTTTTAGTCTTTATTTCTTTGTTGAAATCGTAAAAATGACAAATTTAACTTGAACACTTTATGAACGTTTTGTTAAAATTCATAGCACTTTCAAATAGAATATAACAAAATGATAAGATATTTATTATATTTAGCACTATTTATCTACGTATTTCAAGAAAAAACATACTAACATAATACACCCTTTATCATGTTTATGCATAGTTTGCTTATTAATAAATTCATAGCTATCATACCAGTAGTAACACAATTTTAAAAGTAAGGAGATTAGTAATATGAACATTAAATTCACAAAACTAAGTAAGAGTACAAAGGGGATAAGTGCTGCCATTTTAGCAGCTGGAATCATGGGGGTTACAATGGCACCAAATGCATCGGCCCATGGGTTTGTTGAGAAACCAGCTAGCCGCTCCGCTTTATGTAGCCAAAATTATGGCGCGCTTAACTTGAGTTGTGGAAGCATTATGTATGAGCCACAAAGTCTAGAGGCACCAAAAGGATTCCCACAAGGTGGACCAATTGATGGACAAATTGCATCTGCAGGTGGTAAGTTTGGTGGCATCCTCGATCAGCAAACTGCAAATCGCTGGTTTAAAAATACGATTACTGGTGGACCGAATACCTTTACATGGAAGTACACTGCAGCACATTTAACAAGCAAATGGCACTATTATATTACGAAAAAGGGCTGGGATTCTAATAAGCCATTAACTCGCGCTGATCTTGAGCCAATTGGAACTGTTGAACATAATGGTTCTGCTGCATCAAATAATTTAACGCATACAATTAACGTACCAACGGACCGTAGTGGCTACCACGTTATTTTAGCTGTTTGGGATGTAGCTGATACTACAAATGCTTTCTACAATGTCATTGATGTTAATTTGGTTAATAATGTGGATATAGATAAGGAAGCTCCATCTCAACCAAATGGATTACAAGCAACGAAAGTTACTTCTAACAGCGCTGAACTAAAATGGAATCCTTCTACAGACAATGTAGGTGTAAAAGAATATCAAGTATTCCGTGATGGTAAAGTAGTTGGAAATGTAGCGGGAACTACATTCACAGATAAAAATTTAAAAGCGGAAACAAAATATACATATACAATAAAGGCAGTGGATGCCGCTGGAAATGTTTCTAAAGAAAGTGAATCTACATTTGTAGAGACAATGAAAGCAACTCCAGATACGGAAGCACCAACGCAACCAACTACACTACATACGATGGCAGTAACATCATCAAGTGTAGACTTAATGTGGAGTGCATCAGAGGATAATGTAGCAGTTGACCATTATGTTATCTACCGAGAAACACCAGTAGGGCAAATGACTGCAGTTGGAACATCTAAAACTACATCTTTTATGGACATGAATCTACAAGCTAATACAACTTATAAGTATGCAGTCACTGCTGTTGATGCAGCTGGAAATGAATCTATTAAAAGTTCCGTTTTAACTGTGACTACAAAAGAGCAAGGGGCGTCTTATGAGCAATGGAGTTCATATAAGGCATATACAAAAGGTGATAAAGTAGAGCACCAAGGTAAAGTATATGAAGCGGTTCAAAGCTATCAAGGATATGGAGATCCAAATTGGATTTTTGCATTGTCTTTATGGAAAGAAGTTAAATAAAAAGTAAAGTCCTAATAAAAAGCCTTGCTTATGCAAGGCTTTTTTCAAATTTAGTTAATGACTTTATCAATCCAAATGTCTAAGAAACGAGAGAAGAGAAAACTTATAAAAAGAGGTATAATATAATAGGAAGAAACTCAAGATAGAAAGATGGATTTTAAAATGAATGAACAATTAGTAGATTGGATTACACGTTTTCAAAAGGAAAAAGATATAGAGGCTCTCGCAAACTTAAAAGACTATTGCTACTATATGATTGAACCTTTAATTGAGGAGTTTACAGAGAAATACGGTGAAGATGCTGGGGAATTATTAAGATTAAAATGGGATAAGCGTTTTTATTTTATTTTTACTAAGTATCAATTAAATGTTGGACTGCCTTTAGATTCTTTCGTTAAAAATACGTACCGTTTTTATTTTATGCAAGTTTTAAAGAAGGCTGGCTATTGAACCAAATAGTAGGGAGTGTTTCAAAGTTGAACATGGCTCCATTAAAAAATCCTTGTCTCGTGTTAAAAGCGAGACAAGGATTTTTAGGTTTTATCATGCCCTTAGGCGGAAGATTAACTGCCTGTAAAAGCCTGATTAGTTTAGGCTAATTCAGCAGTAGGGGATGAAGAAAACGCCTACTGCTGAAAAAGTCCACTTTATTGATACATTAAATCTTCTGCAAGGTGGGTAAATACCTCACCGATGATGGAGTCTTCGTCGTAAACAGAAGAGCCTGTATTTTCCTCAGGTTGCGCAAATGGAACTTGAGCAATGATACTTGTTTGAAGCTCATCTGCCAATTTTTCGGCGCCACCTTGACCGAATAGATAGTTCTTTTCACCATTCGAATTTTCAAAGTAAGCCATGTTTTCAACAACACCAAGAATCGAGTGTTTCGTATGTTGAGCCATCAAACCTGCACGAGAAGCAACATGGGAAGCTGCAAGGTGCGGTGTTGTGACAATAATTTCTTGTGCTTGTGGAATCATTGCCGCCATATCAATGGCAACATCTCCTGTACCAGGTGGTAAATCTATGAGGAGATAGTCTAATTCATCCCAATGTGTATTAACAAGGAAATTGCGAATCCATTTGTTAAGCATTGGACCACGCCACATGACAGGTTGGTTTTCGTTTGTGAAAAAACCCATCGACATGATTTTTACACCATGACTTATTACTGGAATAGCTGTTTGGTCAAGCATCGTTGGTTTTTGATGAATCTTCATCATAGCTGGAATACTAAATCCATATATGTCGGCATCTAAAATACCTACACGTTTACCAAGACGGGCAAGGGCCACTGCTAAGTTAATCGTCACAGTAGACTTACCGACGCCCCCTTTACCACTAGTAATTGCAATAAATTTGACACCAGAATCGGGTAGAAGCATTGTAGGCATACCTTTATCCGTAACTTTTTTTGATTTTAAAGAAGCTGTTAAACTACGACGTTCGTCATCTGTCATAGAACCAAATGTAATGGAGACATTTGTTGCGCCGATCGCTTTCAACGCTTCTTCAACATCTTGTTGGATTTTGGCTTTTAAAGGACAACCTTGAATAGTTAAGATAATATCAAGTGAGATATGCGTACCATTGACTTGAATATTACGTACCATATTCAAGTCAACAATGCTTTTATGAAGCTCTGGGTCATCAACTTTCTGCAAAGTTTTTAAAATGTGCTCGTTCGTTAGCATATAACCATCCTCCTATTTTAGGCCTTTGCCAAGCCCTTTTAAGAAGTGAGCGCCAAAATTTACAGCACGATTAACATCAGGGTCGTTTAGCATTTTGAACAGCTTAAAGGCACTAACTTTTTCATCAGATTCAACAGCTTTGTTTGCTTCATCTAAGCCAGAATTTAAGCCTTCAATTAGCTTTGTTGTTGTTTCTGGGTTCAGCTCGGTTAATGCTCCCGCAACACCCATTAAGTTGTTGATGATATTCGTAACAGGCTTACGAGTTAATTGTCCAAGAGCAATATGGGTAACCTCTTCTTTTGCTTCTAGTAGTTTCGTAGCTGCTTCTAGTGCTCCAATATCATTTAGTTCTGCCATGATTGTAAAGACCTGGTTAACCATTTCTTCATTTTCAGAAAGAAGTTGCTTTAAATTGTCTAGCTTTTCTTCCTTTAATTGTTCTTCTGTTTTTTGCGCTTTTTGAATTGTCGTAATTGGTGCTGCCATGAACTCACTCCCTTTCGTTAGTTGTTAAGTGAACGTAGCCAGGACGATTCCATTTGCGTTCTACCTCAACACCATTTTGTGGATGACGTTTTTTATAGCGCGGGTTTGTTCTAGGAAGTGGAGATTTTCCTTTTTGTTTCAATACTTCTACACGTACTTTTGTTTGTTTGTATGCAGGTGTCGATGTATTGATGTCTCCAGCTGGCCCTGTTAAGAAATTAATCGCCGAATCTTTGCTAACAGAGTTCATAGGTAAGAAAAGTTCATTTCCTTGTACGCGATCTGTTACTAGGGCATTTAATTTTAATGCGCCTTGAGGAGACACTAAACGAAGAAGAGCTCCATCTTCAATGCCACGTTCTTTTGCTAATTCTGGTGATACTTCAACAAAAATTTCAGGTACTTTCGATTGAATACCTTTTGATTTATTTGTCATATTACCTTCATGGAAGTGTTCAAGCATACGGCCATTGTTAATATGGCAATCATATTGCGCTTCATATTCAACCGGTCTGATCCAATCATTTAAAGCAAAACGAGCTTTTTTGTCAGGGAAGTTAAAACCATCTTCATATAGTAATGGTGTGTCTTTACCATCATGGCTACCCCAACAGAAGCTACCCCAATTTTCTAATACATCATAGTTCGCTTGCGAGAAGAATGGAGCAAGACTAGCCATTTCAGCAAAGATTTCACTTGGGTGACTGTAATTCCAGTCAGCACCTAGGCGACGTGCTACTAATTGAAGGATTTCCCAATCGGCTTTTGATTCACCAAGTGTTGGTAATACTTGATATAGTCGTTGTACACGACGCTCTGTATTCGTGAAAGTACCTTCTTTTTCAAGAGAAGGTGCTGCTGGTAAAATAACATCCGCATATTGTGCTGTACGTGAAAGGAAGCAATCTTGTACAACAAAGAAGTCTAATTGTGAAAGTACTTTATCTACATGGTTAGCATCGCAATCTACAAGTGCCATATCTTCCCCAACTAAATACATTGCTTTCATTTTACCTTCCATGATAGCATCTAACATTGCCATATTCGTACGACCTGGTTCAGGTTTGATATTCACACCATATGCTTCCTCAAATTTCTTACGTGCTTCGTCGTCTATTACTTTTTGATTACCTGGTAATAGATTTGGTAGTGTACCCATATCACAAGCACCTTGAACATTGTTGTGACCACGAAGAGGGTAGGCACCTGCACCTGGACGACGATAGTTACCAGTAGCTAGAAGTAGGTTAGAAATTGCAGCTGATGTATATGAGCCACCTGTATTTTGTGTGACACCCATACCCCAAAGTACACATGTACCGTCAGCATCACGAATCATTTCAGCAACATTTATCAACGTTTCTTTTGAAATGCCCGTTTCTTTTTCTGCATATTCTAATGTGTATGTTTCAAGTACATCTTTAAAATCATCAAAGAAGTGCACGTTCTCTTTAATGAAGGCTTCATCATGCCAACCTTGATCGATCATATATTTTGTAACGGCCATTAACCATACTTGGTCTGTTCCTTGTTTTGGGCGCATGAAAATATCAGAACGCTCAGCCATTTCATGTTTACGAACGTCGGCAACAATTAATTTTTGACCGTGTAACTTATGTGCACGTTTTACACGAGTAGCTAAAACAGGGTGACCTTCTGCAGGGTTAGCCCCAACAATAATAACAAGGCCGGCTTTTGCGATATCTTTGATCGTTCCAGCGTCGCCACCTATACCAACTGTGCGTAGTAGGCCATCTGTAGCTGGAGATTGACAATAGCGTGAGCAGTTATCAACGTCGTTTGTTTCAAATAATTGACGTGCCATTTTTTGAATTAAGTAGTTTTCTTCATTTGTAATTTTTGAAGAAGAAATAAAGCCGACAGAACCAGAACCGTGTTCTTTTTGAATGCCACCTAGTTTAGTAGCAATTAAGTCAAGAGCTTCATCCCATGAAGATTCAACAAATGCATCATTTTTACGAATTAATGGTTTTGTAATTCGTTCTTCAGAGTTGATGAAGTCCCAACCGAATTTTCCTTTTACACAAGTAGAAATTGCATTTACAGGACCGTCAGAAGGTTGCACTTTTAAAATTTTGCGGTCTTTTGTCCAAACTTCGAACGAACAACCTACGCCACAGAAAGTACAAACTGTTTTTGTTTTCTTCGTCCGTTTACTACGCATAGCAGCCTCGACTTCAGAAACAGCGAAGATACCGCTATAACCAGGCTCAACTTCCTTAATTAAATTAATCATCGGATCTAATGTATCTTGCTTAAGCCCAGTCATAAAACCAGCTTCACCAAGCATTGATTTTTCCATTAATGCGTTACATGGACAAACGGTAACACATTGCCCACAGCCTACACATGAAGAATCGTTAATGGCAACGCCTTCATCCCATACTACTTTTGGTCTTTCCGCTTCCCAGTCAAGAGATAATGTTTCGTTAACTTGTAAGTTTTGACAAACCTCTACACATTGTCCACATGCGATACATTGGTTTGGATCGTATCGATAAAATGGGTGCGACATGTCTACTTCGTGAGGTTCAACTTTTGGTTGATAAGGATATTTTTGATGTTCGATTTCCATTAATTCTGCTGTGTTATGTAATGTACAATTACCGTTGTTATTATCACAAACTGTACAATACAGCAGGTGGTTTTCTAATAGACGATCCATCGCTTCCGTTTGTGCAGCTTTCGCTTTATCAGAAGTAAGTTGGATATCCATGCCGTCTATAGCTTTTGTTGAACAAGAGCGAACTAACTGTCCGTTTACTTCAACGATACATGTATCACAAGTTTTGATAGGGTCAACAGATGGTACATGACAAATTTGTGGGTGGGCGATGCCATTTTGATTAATGGTATCAAGTATTGTAGCTCCCTCTGCTACATTATACGATTGGCCATTAATGTTAATTTTAGTCAAGGTGATTTCCTCCTTTTGATCTTAGAGACTTTTTTGGCAACAGGTTAATACTGGGGATAAACCGAGAATAGGACTGCGAGTTTTTTATGTTGAATGTCTTGTTCATTTAAAAAATGGTCTTGTTATAATGTCATTTCCCGATGTATCCAATTTCTACACTAAGATAGATGAAGAAACATGTATCACGAGTTGTTATTGCTGATATTGCTGAAAAATAAAAAAATCCACCATGAAAAGGCACGTTTAAAACATGCTGATTCGTCATGGTGGATAAAATTCTTAACAGGCCTTGCTAAAAATTCAATCTACTTTTATTTTTTATTCAATATAACTATAGAATATAAATATTAAAACCACCATGCCAAAAGTTCAAACCTATTTGTATAAAACCATGACATAAGAATCAAAATACTTTCATTCCATACATAATATCACTTATTATAGCCTTTTCAGCTAAAATGGACAATAATTATAATAAAAATTATTGATTGAGAATAATTATCATTGAATATTTTCTCTTTAATTTTTATTTAAGTTGCTATATTATTAACAAACTATAAGGGTGACCCCCATGAACATAGGATAAAAAGATTAATTACGTTGGGAGAATCGTTAAAATGTCAAAAAAAGTGCATGAATTCAACGACATTATTCGAAAACTACGAAAAGATATATTTGGAAAAGGACCGGAGCGTATTCATACGGTTTTCATCGAGAACATGGCTGTGTCAACTTTATATGGGAATATCACACCGACAGAAAAATTTATTGCGAGTACACCTGAAGGGTTAAAAATGGTCCATGCTGCACGTACTAGGATGATTCAAGATTTGTATACTAAATCACCTCCAGAAGGAATGGAAGAACTGATGGGCACTAAGTTACTCCATTTATTTTCAGATATTAAAATTGAAGAAGATTTTGCTATTTCCGTATTTGTTTTTGAAAATAATATTAGTGAATAAAGGGGATGCCATATGGAGCGAGCGGTAGCTAGAGACATAATACGTGTTGAAGGTAATCAAATCAAAGAAATAAAAGATACTGTTGTTACAGAATATGCTGTGACAGTGAAGATTAATGAGCAAGAATTTGTGACGATGGTTTGCACACCAGAGTATGTAGAAGATATGGTTATTGGCTATTTGGCTTCTGAACGAATTATTCGTAATTACGATGATATTGAAGAAATTTGGCATCAAGAAAAAGAAGGCTTTGTACATGTTAAAACAAAGCGTGTGAATCCTTACTTTCAACAAATTCAAAATAAACGTTACATAACTTCTTGTTGTGGCATGAGCCGTCAAGGTTTTGTTTTTGCTAATGATGCATTAGTAGCAAAAACAATGGAAGGCATTCATGTGCGTATTACAACAGATGATTGTTTTCGTTTAATGCGCGATATGCAAGATTTGGCTGAAATCTTCAAACAAACTGGTGGTGTTCATAATGCAGCACTATGTGATACGAATGGAGTTTTATTAAGCCGAATGGATATTGGGCGCCATAATGCCTTAGATAAAATTTATGGTTATTGCCTAAAAAACAATATTAGCATTCAGGACAAAATTATCGTGTTTAGCGGAAGGATTTCATCAGAAATTTTACTTAAAGTATCGAAAATTGGCTGTGAAATTGTTTTGTCCAAATCTGCTCCTACAGAATTGGCATTGCAATTGGCAGAGCAACTCGGTATTACGACGGTAGGCTTTATTCGCCAAAGTACACTTAATATTTATACACATAAGGAACGTATTCATTTACCTACAAATGAGTTAGAGCCCCCGGACGCAATTACGCCAAGGTGAAATTGATCAAAATGAAAGGAAGAGATTAAAATTACTAATCTACGAGACCAACTACAAAGACCATTAAGAGATTTGAGGATATCAGTAACAGACCGTTGTAATTTTCGTTGTCAATATTGCATGCCTGCAGAAGTATTTGGTCCTGATTATGCTTTTTTACCGTCCGATAAAATATTGAGTTTTGAAGAAATCGAACGATTAGTAAAGATTTTCGTTTCATTAGGTGTGAAAAAAGTGCGCATTACTGGCGGTGAGCCTTTACTACGTCGTGATTTGCCAAAATTAATTGAACGTATACATCGCATAGTTGGAGTAGAGGATATTGCTTTAACGACCAATGGCACATTGTTGAAAAAATATGCAAATGAATTGGCGCGAGCTGGTTTATCACGAGTAGCTATTAGCCTAGATTCTCTAAACGAGGAACGCTTTTTCGAGATGAACGGTCATCGAGGAAAAGTGAAAGCGGTATTAGAAGGTATAGAAAAAGCAGCAGAAGCAGGTTTACAAGTTAAGATCAATATGGTCGTTCAAAAAGGAAAAAATGACCAAGATATCGTTGCGATGGCAGAATATTTTAAAGAGAAACAGCATATTCTTCGCTTTATTGAATATATGGATGTCGGTAATTCAAATGGATGGCGGCTAGATGACGTTCTGTCGAAGAAAGAAATCGTTGACCAAGTCCATCAATTTTCTCCACTGCATCCTGTCGACCCTAATTATAAAGGGGAAGTAGCTACTCGTTATCAATATGAGGATGCCAAAGGTGAAATTGGCGTGATATCATCTGTAACAGATTCTTTCTGCTCAACGTGCTCGCGTGCCCGTATTTCGGCAGAAGGAACATTATATACGTGTTTATTTGCAACAGAGGGAACGAGTTTACGAGAATTATTAAGGTCTGGGGAAGATGATGAAACTATTACCCAATGCATTTCGAATGTGTGGGAAAATAGAAAAGATCGCTATTCCGATGAACGAAATGAACAGACGATGGAAAAACGAAGAAACTCAAAAATTGAAATGTCACACATCGGTGGTTAGACAAAATAGAGTGATATTAGTTGGTACTAGCTTGTTAGTATTAGTGACTTATAGTTAAAGAGCAGAAAAAAACGGCACAATAATGCCGGATTTTTATCTTCATTCAGCAGAAAACTACTACCTAGAAGGTGGTGATATGGATGCGTATGAGGTTTTTTTCAGTGGGTGTCCAAGTACCTGCTGAGTGAAGATAAAGCCTCCGGCGGATGTCACGGATTTTCAAAGGAATGAATATAAGGATGTTAGCCTAAAACCTTCGCATCCTGCGAAAACGGCTAACTGACCTGCATCCTGCAGGCCTTAGCACAATTCAAAATCCGGACGCAATTACGCCAAGGCAAAATTGATTTGATGTTTATTTATGCACAAAGTCGCCACTTTTTCCGCCTGTTTTTTGAACAAGGTAAGTTTCTTTAATGACCATAGACTTGTCGACTGCTTTACACATATCATAAAAAGTCAGTGCAGCAATGGATACAGCAGTTAGTGCTTCCATTTCGACACCTGTTTTACCACTACATTTCACTGTAGCTTGAATGTGTAGTTCGTAACCAACCTCTGCTTTTGTATAGTCAAATTGAAGGTCGGTTCCTTGTAACATAATCGGATGGCACATTGGGATAATATCAGCCGTTTTTTTAGCACCTATAATCCCAGCAATTTGTGCCACATGAGTTGGGTCGCCTTTTTTTATGCCTCCTTGTTGGATGGCTTCATAGACCTCATCAGATAACGTGATTGTACTGCGAGCGATCGCTGTACGGTTTGTGCTTGTTTTTTCTGAAATGTCGACCATTTTAGGACGACCTTCTTCGTTCCAGTGTGTAAAATTACTCATTATTAGATTTCCTTTCAAATGTTTGTAGCCAATCTTGTTGTGAATTGATATTGATGAATGTTGAGCTGTCGTCTTCAAAGGGAACATAACACACTTGAAGTTGCTCTAACAAGACTTTCATACTTCGCTTGTTTTGTTGGACTAGTTGATGTGCTTTTGGTAAAGCACTGCGTCGATATAAAGCAGCAAGAGGTTGTAATCTTGAAGCTTGTTTAGGAACAATAGCCTCATAACGGTCATCGATAAATGTTAGCATAGTTTGGACAAATTCTGCATTAATAAAAGGCATATCGCTTGCTATTACGAAAAACCACTCTACTTCTGGGAAGTTTGTCATGATATGATGCAAGGCAAATAGAGGTCCTTGATGAGGCTGTTTTTCAATGCTCCATTGGACATCATCTTCTACAAACTTCGATTGCAAGCTAGCATTTGTAGCAATAATTAAAGGATGTAGTTGATTTTTTTGTAAGGCTATGAGACTTTGCTTATATAAAGGCAGACCAGCAAATAATTCAAACATTTTCGGTTGACCATACCGAGAAGATTGACCGCCAGCTAAGACAACACCAGCTATTTTCATATGCGATTCAACTCACCGACAAAATGTTGCACAGTAGGAAGAATCAGTTTTGTCATGGCAAGTGTTACGGCATTCGTGGAACCCGGTAGCACATAGATAGCCGTTTTATTGCGACTACCTGCTGTTGCACGACTAAACATAGCTTTTGGGCCGATTTCTTCATAGCTTAATGTTCGAAATAACTCACCAAATCCCATCATTTCTTTTTCGAAAAGAGGGAGAATCGTATCATAAGTTTGGTCTCTAGGTGTAAACCCTGTTCCACCTGTTACGATAATGGTATTAATGGTAGAATCAGCGCACCATTTTTGTACATGGTTTGAGATTTCAAGTGGTTCATCTTTTGATATTTGATAGTCTACTAATTCAAATGAAGCTTCTTGAAGCAATGATTGAATACGCTGACCACCATGATCATCCGCCTTCGTGCGTGTGTCACTTACTGTTAAAATGGCAGCTCGTATAGAAAGTTGACTATGTGTAGGATGCAAGATAAAAGGCCTCCTTTTAAAGAGTTGATATTGTTTTTGCTGAAAAACATTGCTTTTATTATAAAGCTATAAATGAAAAGGTCAAACTAAAATTCATAGAAAGAAAGGCAAAAACGTTTATGCATAATAGATATTCTAGACAACAATTATTCAGCCCAATCGGAGAACAAGGGCAGCTATTACTAAAACAAAAGCATGTCTTAATGATAGGGGTTGGTGCTTTAGGCAGTGCTAGCGCAGAGGCTCTAGTAAGGGCCGGTATCGGAAAATTGACGATTATTGATCGTGACTATGTAGAGTGGAGTAATCTACAAAGACAACAACTATATACTGAGCAAGATGCACAAGAAAAAGTCCCTAAAGTCATCGCTGCAAAAAAAAGACTACAAAGCATTAACTCTGAGGTAGAAATCAACGAATATATAGTTGATGCGTGTACAGAGCAATTAGTTTCACTGCTTGAAGATGTAGATATGATGGTAGATGCAACGGATAATTTTGATATTCGCTTTATGATGAACGATCTTGCACAAAAATATCAAATTCCTTGGGTTTATGGTTCTTGTATTGGCAGTTATGGCGCTACTTATACGATTGTGCCAGGTACAACACCTTGTTTACATTGTTTGCTAGCAGCGATACCCAATACGGGGATGACATGCGATACAGTAGGAATAATCAGTCCGACTGTTCAAATCGTAGCAGCCTATCAAGTAGCTGAGGTTTTAAAGTATTTAGTAGGTAATGAAGAAGCATTACGAAAAAGTTATTTAACTTTTGATGTTTGGCAAAATCAACACTATGAAATAAACGTTGAAAAAATTCGTAATCATGATTGTCCATCCTGTGGAAAAAATCCGACGTATCCGTATTTGTCATATGAAAATCAAACAAAATTAAATGTATTATGTGGTCGGGATGCTATTCAAATACGTCCACCTAAACCGATTCACTATAATTTGGATCAGCTCGCTGTCCAACTTCGTCCTTATGGTGATATTCAACAAAATCCCTATTTATTATCTTGCCAAGCAGAAGATTATCGACTAGTGATTTTTCAAGATGGACGAGTTGTTATTCACGGTGTAAAAGATATACAAAAGGCTAAAACCATTTATTATCGTTTATTCGGATAAAGGAGTGTTCTAAAATGTTAGAAAAAAGAAAACCAATTGCTGTTGCGGAAGCTGTTCAACGGGTCATGCAGTTTGCATTCCTAGAAAAAGTAGAAACCGTATCACTACAGCAAGCACATGGACGTTTTTTAGCAGAAGATATTGCAGCTGACCAAGATGTACCATCATTTGATCGCTCACCATATGATGGTTATGCTATTCGCTCGGTCGATAGTCAGGAAGCATGTTCAGAAAATCCAGTAACCTTCAAAGTAGTAGGGGAAATTGGGGCGGGCTATGTATTTGAGGGAGCAGTGGGTGATCGAGAAGCGGTGCGCATTATGACAGGAGCTCCTATCCCACGCGGTTGCGATGCAGTCGTTATGCTAGAATTAACACGCACCTTTGAAGAAGACGGTCAACGTTATATGTCAATTAAACGCTCTTATGAAGCAGGAACAAATATTTCCTATAAAGGTGAGGACGTTCAAAAAGGCGCAATTCTTATTGAAAAAGGACAATACATCAATCCGGGTGTTGTCGCATTACTTGCTACTTTTGGTTATGATCAAGTACCCGTTTTTCAAAAACCAATTGTAGGCGTTATTGCAACAGGAAGTGAATTACTAGAACCAAGTGATGCTTTACAGCCAGGGAAAATTCGTAATAGTAATGCCTATATGATAATGGCTCAAATTGAACGTGCTGGGGCAACCGTCAAATATTTTGGTAAATTGAGCGATGAGTTAAATTTATGTATACAAGCTGTAGAAAAAGCTCTTCAGGAAGTAGATATATTGATTACAACAGGAGGAGTATCAGTAGGCGATTACGATTACTTACCTGCCATTTATGAAGCCATTGACGCACAGGTACTGTTTAATAAAGTGGCAATGCGACCAGGTAGTGTAACAACTGTTGCGGCTCGAAATGGTCAATTATTATTTGGACTTTCAGGTAATCCATCAGCTTGCTATGTTGGGTTTGAACTATTTACCCGACCTATTATTCGAACAGCATTCGGTAATAAGCAACCACATCTACGTAGAGAGCAGGCTGTTTTAGGTGCGGACTTTAAAAAACCGAATCCGTTTACTCGTTTTGTACGTGTTAATGCCTCGTACGAAAACGGTCAATTAATTGCAGTTCCTTCTGGTTTTGATAAATCTAGTGCGGTTTCTTCTTTAGCGGAAGCTAATGCCTTTATTGTATTACCAGGTGGATCACGTGGATACGAAAAAGGAATGCAAGTTGTTGTCTTAATGTTAGAAGATTTGCAGGGAAGTGAGTGGCCATGGGACAACATCGAAAAATCCTACAAATCGTAGGCTATCAAAATAGTGGCAAGACGACGTTAATGGAACAGCTCATTACACAAGCTACCATAGATGGTTTTCGGGTAGGAACAATCAAGCACCATGGACATGGTGGTATCCCTATGATCGAAAGTTCAAAAGATAGTGTTCGTCATGAGAAAGCGGGTGCAAGTGTCACAGCAGTTGAGGGAGAAGGTACTTTGCGCATGAGTATTCACCAAAGTAACTGGCAGCTTGCTGATATACTAGCTATTTATGAAACATTTAAGATGGATATCATTTTTATTGAAGGCTATAAAAATGAAGACTTTCCGAAGGTTGTTCTTTTGCGCCAGGCGGAAGATGAATCTTTGCTACAAAAAGTAAGTAATATCATCTGTGTTCTTTATTGGCCAACCTATCCACTAAATAAACCACTAGATTACCCAACTTTTTCAATTCATGAGAAGGAACAATATATAAAATTTTTAATGCAAGAAATGAGGCAGAAATCATGACTACATCGTTGTTTGAAATTATTGATAAACCAATTGATGTTGAAGAAGTTAGACAAAAAGTATCAGATCGAAATGCTGGTGCGATCACTGTTTTCATCGGAACAGTACGTGAAATGACAAAAGGAAAGAAAACACTACATTTGGAATATCAAGTTTATCCAGCTATGGCTATTAAAATGTTTGAACAAATATCTAAAGAAATACAAGAGCGATGGTCAGAAGCAAAAGTAGCCATTACACATCGTGTTGGTCATTTAGAAATCTCGGATATTGCCGTAGTAATCGCGGTTTCATCACCACATCGTAAAATAGCCTATGAAGCAAATGAATATGCTATTGATCGTATAAAACAAATTGTGCCTATTTGGAAAAAAGAGTATTGGGAAGATGGGACCGAATGGATTGGTGATCAATTAGAAAATGTCCCTTATCCAAAAGGAAATCCATCAATCAGTGAGGAGGAATCTTGTGATTAACATATTATTATTTGCTCACTTACAAGAAAGTATAGGCGAGTCAAAATTATGTGTAGACCTGTCAGATAGAACAATTGGACAAATTAAAGAATGGATGGAAATACAATATCCACAGGTTTCTTTACAACATGTTATGACAGCGGTAAATGAGGAATTTGCAACAGATGCAACGGTCGTAAAAAAAGGGGATACAGTCGCGTTCATTCCACCCATTAGTGGAGGGTAAAAAGAAAAGATGTAGTTGGTCCAGTTTAGTGAACCGACTACATCTTTTATTATTTTGATCCAGAAAAAGCTCGTCGTAGGGGAAGATACTCTACTGGTTAAAGTGTTACTTTATGCCTTTATGAGATGAACGCTCAGAAGCATAAGGAAGGAAATACCTATCATACAAATCACCCATGACCAAGCGAGTGACATGTTACCTGAACCAATCGCCATGTAAATAGCAAGTGGCGTCGTTTGCGTTTTGCCTGGGAGGTTACCAGCAAACATTAAGGTTGCACCGAATTCACCTAAAGCTCGTGTAAAACTTAAAATTCCACCAGAGACAATTGATTTTAATGCAAGAGGAATAGAAATAAAGAAAAAGACTTGCCATTCTTTTGCACCATCAACACGTGCAGCGTTCTCGATGTCCTCATCAACAGATTCAAAGCCGGTTTTTGCTGATTGATACATTAAAGGAAATGCAACGACAGTAGAGGCTATGACTGCCGCCCACCATGTGAACATAACGGGTTGGTTAAAAAGCCATGTAATAAAGTTACCTAGTACACTGTTCTTACCAAAAATAATAATTAGAAGAAACCCTATTACAGTAGGGGGCAATACTAGTGGTAAAAGTAACACTGTTTCTAGAAATAATTTTCCTTTGAACTTACGTTTTGCCATCCATTTACCAAATAGAATACCAGTTACTATCACAATTATTCCTGACACAAGAGCTATTTCGATAGAAAGTTTTAGAGGTGACCAGAAATCAGTACTCATCTATTAATGAGTCCCTTGAAACCCATATTTTTTAAATACTTTCATCGCTTCATCACTTTGTAAATAGTGATAAAAATCTTCCGCTTCTTTTGCATGCTTACTATCTTTGATAACACCTACAGGATAAATAATAGGTGTATGCATATCTTCTTTGGCTGTAGCAACGACATCGACTTTTTCTGATACAAGAGCATCTGTTTTATAAACTAGGCCTGCATCGACATTTTCAGTTTCTGTATATGTAAGAACTTGTCGTACGTCTTTTGTATACACTACTTTTGATTCTACATGTTCCAAAAGCTTCATGTTTTTCAATATTTCTATACCGTACTTGCCAGCAGGAACCGTTTCAGGTGTACCAATGGCAATCTTATCAGCTTTCGTTACGTCTTCAAATGATTGAATCTGTTTTTCATTTTTCTTAGGAACAATCAATACTAATTCGTTCGCTAAAAGATCTGTTCCTTGTTTTTTATCGATTAAATCTTCTTGAACTAGCTCATCAAACTTATCTTCTGCTGCTGAAAAGAAAAGATCAACAGGAGCACCTTCTGAAATTTGTTGTTGTAATGCACCAGAGCCACCAAAGTTAAATGTGATTTTAATAGTATCGTGTTCATTTTCATATGCTTTTTGAAGCTCTTCTAATGATTCTTGTAAACTAGCTGCTGCGGAAATCGTTAACTCAACGGGCTCTTTTGTTTTGTTGCTGCTTTCTTGGCTACTGCAGCCTGCTAAAATGCTGACTAGTAGTAACAATGAAGCTATCAAACTATAATACTTTTTCACTTTGATTATACTCCTTTTATAACTCGTTATAACAAGACATAACTAATTATAATTAGTTATGTCTAAAAAAGAAATACCAAATCGTTAGAAACATTCAAGATGTTAAATATATTATAATTACGTTACTATTGTAATCAATAGAAGCATAAGGGGAGATTTTTTACATGCCACATGAACATTCCTATACGATTGAAGAGGTTGCTCAATTATTAAAGGTTTCAAAATTAACGATCTACGATTTAGTGAAAAAGGGAGATTTACCTGTTTTTCGTGTAGGTCGACAAATGCGCGTAGATAGAACCGATTTACAATTATATATACAAAAGAGCAAGTCAGGAGCAACTACTACCGCATCTACTACCTCGACTATTCCTTCTACAAACAAAAAAGTTATTATTAGCGGACAAGACTTAGCTTTAGACTTATTAGGAAAATATATAGAGAAAAAACAATCGAATAAAGTATTGCGCTCTCATGAAGGTAGCTTTAATGGTATTATGGGGCTGTATAATGGGGAAAGTGATATTGCTAGTTTACATTTGTACGATGGTGATACAGGGGATTATAACACACCGTATTTGAAAAAGATTTTTGTAAGCCACTCTTATATTCTTATCAATCTGATTTCACGCCAAGCAGGCTTTTATGTGAAAAAAGGAAATCCAATGCAAATTCAATCAATGGATGATTTTAAGACTAAAACACTAAAATTGATGAATCGTGAAAAAGGTTCAGGTGCTCGTACTTTCCTAGATGAGCAATTACGCATTCATCACATATCTCCATCCTCAATTGAAGGGTATAATGAAGAAGAAATGAGCCATATAGATGTAGCTTCTGCTGTCGCAAATGGAAATGCAGACATTGGAATAGGCATTGAAAAAATATCAAAACTTATAGATGTTGACTTTATACCACTTGTTAGAGAACGATATGATATTGTCCTATTAAAAACTCCCGAAAATCAACAGCTGCTTGAAACGGTAAAAGAGATTTTAAATTCACCAGATTTCCAAGCGGAAGTAGTCGCATTAGGAGATTATGACGTCAGTCAAATGGGACAAGTTATATATGAAACACTTTAATAATGCATGGTGTGAAAAAAACTTACCGAAAAGGCAAGTTTTTTTACATTAATCGGGGAAATTATAATAATACTTCAGTTTCAGCATCAAAAAATAGTAGGTGTTGAGGCTGGAGAGAAAGAGTTTCTCCGATGTTAAAGCTATGTTGGCCACTCCATTTAATTGTCCATGTTTGATCTGCCAATCGGACAATGATATGCGTTTCATGTCCTAGCTGTTCAATATTTACTATAGGAAGATGCAAAACGTCTCCTTTTTGGAGATGCTCAGGCCGAACGCAGACTGATAATGGTGTATGTTGAGGTAAACGTGCATAAACACCGCTTGAAAGCTTCATTTTAAATTGATTTTCAATAATGAGCGTAGTATCTTCTAGAACTGCACTTGCCATGTTTATAGCTGGAGAGCCTATAAAGCTTGCGACAAATAAATTTTTGGGTTGATTATACAATTCTAGAGGTGTTCCAATTTGCTGAATACATCCATTATGTAAAACCATTACTCGATCCCCCATGGTCATCGCTTCTGTTTGATCGTGGGTTACATAAATAGTTGTTAAGCCCAATTTTTTTTGTAGTTGTTTGATTTCTGTCCGCATTTGCGTTCGTAATTGTGCATCTAAATTGGATAAAGGCTCATCCATCAGACACAGCGGAGATTGGCTTACGATAGTACGTGCAAGAGCAACACGTTGACGTTGACCTCCGGATAAAGCTTTTGGTTTTCGATGTAAATAATCTGTCAGCTTTAGCAATTCAACACTTTCTTGCAAACGTTTCTGCTGCTCTTGTTTATGAACGCCTTTTCTTTTTAAACCAAATAAAATATTTTGTTCCACTGTTAGATGTGGGTATAGTGCGTAATTTTGGAAAACCATTGATAAATTTCGTTCTTGAGGGGAAGCCATATCTAATGTGTCCCCATTTATTTGTATTGTGCCACTCGTCATTTTATCTAAGCCAGCAATAAGGCGCAGAAGTGTACTTTTACCTGAACCAGATGGACCTACTAATACAAAGAATTCACCTTTTTCAATCGTAATATTAATATCTTTTAATACAGGTGGTTGGGCATTATATGCTTTTTCGACATGCGTTAGCTTAATAAAACTCATTTGTTAAACCTCATTTCAAATGATAACTAAAACAAAAGTCATTGTAACATATTCTTGTGGCACACATTATGATAGAGAAATTAACGCAGGACAAAATCTTAAAAAGAAGCTGAGTAGTTCAAAGAGGATTCAGCATTCATTAATCTAAGTGATTCAACGCTTGCGCTGAACATCTTTAAAGGTATTGAGTGGTTATTTCGATTTCAATTAACGAGGTTTGTTGATCTAAAATCGTTACTGTACCTCGTTAGTTGAACTGATTTTAGTAATGGAGTAAGTTGGTTTGTGAATAGATTTTAAAAAAATTTAGCTTTTGCACTAGACAAATATGATTTTTTTATATATAGTATAATTAATAAAATCGTTTTCAAGAGAACAATAAATTCACATATTACAAAGAGTAATCGTGTTTTATTTGATGCTTTTTGTAATATGTGAATTTTCTTTTGGTAATATGATTTTAATTAATACAATTAATGGAGGTCATTCAAATGACACAAGGTACAGTAAAATGGTTTAACTCAGAAAAAGGTTTCGGTTTCATCGAAGTAGAAGGTGGAAATGACGTATTCGCTCACTTCTCAGCTATCCAAGGTGACGGCTTCAAAACTCTTGAAGAAGGTCAAAAAGTTGAATTTTCAGTAGAAGAAGGTCAACGTGGACCTCAAGCTACAAACATCGTAAAACTTTAATTTTAATGATGTAACCATAAAAAGGCATCCTTTCAATAGGATGCCTTTTTTTTATGCATAAAAGGAAGTGATAGAAAGTGGAAAAAAGTGGGTTAGCACTACCTGTTTTTATTCCATCTCAAAATTCAACTCATCAAACATTAATTTAATTTCTTTCCCATTAACAGAAAAAAGAAAGCGAAAAAATAGTAATGAAATTTAACTTAAAATGGAACTTAATTCCTGTTTAATCGTATACAAAGTAATAGGATGTATAAAATTTAGGGGGGAGAGTTTATATGCGTAGTAAAAATTTAATTATTATGATAGTGGCATTTATTGTAGAAGTTTTAATTACGTATTTTATTGCTTCATTTTTCTCCGTAAGGTTTATTGAGATAATGTTTTTCACTGGTATAGCCTTTGCTGGTGGCACTTTTTACTTTTCGAGTAGTGGTGGAGCTATGACTAGGTTATTTGCATCTCAAGTTAGTGGGCAAACAGGCATAATTCAGAAAAGGGAACAGTTTACTTATCAACTAGGTCCGATATTTATTACGTCAGTTATATTCTTTTTAATTGGTTTAGTACTCTTTCTCTTATTAGTTTGGGGAATAATTCCTCCGGTGGAAGCTTGAAATACTTATAAAATTGCTGTAGACAAAGTAATGTGTGGCTTTGTCTACAGCAATTTTAATGATTAATCGCTTAGCATTGCTTTTAATGTCCGTTTTTGCCAGCCTAGCCTGAAGTATGCGTATTGTAATACAAAATGCACACAGAAGGCAGCAGGGTAAGCTAACCAAACACCATTTAGCTCGAATGTAGTGTAGTGCGATAAAACAAACGCTAATGGCACCTCGACTACCCAAATCGCGATAACTAGGAAAATTGTAGGCCATAAGACAACACCTGTAGCACGCATTGTAGCCGAAACTGTTTGTGTATGGCCAAAAATTAAATAGCTCCAAAATGCAATATATAGATAATTCTTTGCGATTAGTACCGTATTCTGTTGATCAATAAAAAAAGATAAAATAGGCTCCGCAAATAAATACATAATTAAAATAATCGTACCACCTAAAATATAGTTAATAAGCACACCTAGTTGACGAATTTTTTTAATCATTTCTGTGGAGTTAGCCCCTAAAGCTTGCGCCACAAATACAGATGTCGCAATCGCGATACTCATCGCAGGCACCTGTGCATAGCTAGCCACCTGATTGACAACACCGTAAGCGGCAGTTGCATCGGAGCCGTAAACATTAACGAAACCTATTACAGCAATTTCTGCTACAGAGATCGCAACCATACTAATGCTTGCTGGAATGGCTAACTTTAATAATGAAGCTAAAATATCCTTCTTTAATTTAAAGTGCTGTAATACCGATTTGTCTAAGCGCAAAATATGCTTTGTTCTATGCAAGTAGGCAAATAATAATAACATCGTTACTAGATTGGATAAAACAGAGGCATAAGCAGCGCCGTTTAAGCCAAATTCAGGCAGACCAAGCCAGCCAAAAACTAATGGTGGTAGGAATGCAATATTTAAAATAACGCTTATAACTAAAAATAGAAAAGGTGTTTTAGAGTCACCTACACCACGCATAAAGGTAGTGTACACCATATACCAAAACATAATCGGTAGGGTGAAAAATAAAATTTGAGCATAACTAATACTCATATCTAAAATGTTTGCAGGTGTTTGCATAAAACGTAAAATCCATTCAATGAAAAAGCCACCAAAAATTGCGACGACAATGGATATAATCGTCGTGAAGGCTAGTGTTACCCCAACAACTTCCTTCATCTTCTCATGATTGCCAGCCCCATATGTTTGCCCTACTAAAATCGAGCTACCAGAGCCAATTCCAATAGCAAATGCCATTAAAAAGAAGAAGAATGGGAAAAATGCTGAAATCGCTGCTAGCGCATCAACTCCTAAATTACGCCCAACTATAAACATGCCAAAGACTTGCCCTAAAGATTGCAGCACATTCGCTAGCATTACAGGTATTAGAAAGTTAAAAAAAGCTTTCTGTAGCTTTTTATCATCATGTAAAATTTGTTGGTCCATTTTTTTGCCCTCTTAGGTTTGAATAACCCATTTCCTTTAAAATATGTGATGGCGTGCGCAGGCTTTTGCCAATTAGCCCACCATCCGTACTTAAAACTGGATTAGAGATCGACTTCCACTGTTATTGCATCCCCTATAAGCCAATAATAGGGTTTTCTTCATCATAAAAATGTTCGTAGCAATAAGCTTCCTTATACTTGCCTTAAATGTATAGTTATTTACATCAATTTCAACCCCTTGGAAATATTTAAATTTAGTTTAGTAAATGTACCACCAGAAAAAAATGAAGTCAATAATAGTTGGGTATTTTTTCATGCTATGACATAATGAGTCAATGAAGGTCTTTAAAGGGCTCGTTGCGGTTATAGAGTAGAGCGAATTTAGGGAATTGATTAATGTGGTAAATTATTTATATAATGGTAAAAGTAAGTAATGATTGATACTCGAATTAAAATGGGTATCCTCTAAAAAAATTAGTGAAGGAGGTCAATAGAATGATGATCCCATCTACAAATAATAATTACATAAATACAATAAAAAAAGATGAACTAAATGGACTATCTCCAAATTTATTTTTAGATAAACATAAACAGAGTAAAGCGAAATATGAAATTAAAAAAGAAAATGGTTATATTCGTCATTATGTCACAAAATTAGATGGTGAAAGAATAATGATTAAAGAAGTCAAATTACCAAAGGGACAAGACACAGATCAAAGCGCAGGCGAGATGCCCGATGTTTTAATAGAAAACTTATTAAAACAATTTACAAAAATAGTAGATCATCAAAAATCTACTGAATTATTTAAAACAGGATTAGCTGGTCAAAAAGCCAAAGAAAAGTTAATAGTATCCTATCAAAATTCAATCTAGGTATGCTTGAAGAAAAATAATATTTAAAGGGTAATTTAGGTGATCATTTATGCAATTTAAAAAGCGTTTAGGTTTATATTTCTCCGCTTTGTTAATCGTATTACTTGTTGGAATTGTTTTGAAAGATGTATTCCTAAAAGAAGAAGCAACGGTTAACCCGTTGGTAGAAAATGGAGATGGAACGAAACAGCTTGCTTTTGATGCAAAGTTAACACGATTAGACGAATCAACAACAACGTTTAAAGAATACGAGGGAAAGGTCTTAATCGTTAACTTTTGGGCATCTTGGTGTGGACCTTGTCAAGAAGAGGCTTCTGAATTTAGGGATTTTTATAACAATAAATCTGAAAATGTTGAGCTGTTAGCGATTAATACAACTTCTGTTGATAGTAGTGAAAATGCTATGGAATTTCAAGAGTCATACAATTTAAATTTCCCTATATTTCTTGATTTAGATGGTACACTTCAAAAATCATTTGGAGTAGTGGCATATCCAACAACTTTTATTTTTGATTCTAAAGGTATATTAAAGAACAAGATAAAGGGATCGATGAATCAACAACAATTAAATGATTATATTGATAAACTCTACTAATCTGTAAAAATAATCAGTTCCTTTACGGTGGGATCATTTATATGTTGGCATCATTTTTAAGGAAATTATTAACGCAAGTAAGAGGGGGATTATTATGTATCAGACATTAAATGGTTTTTTTAAGTCTTGGGAGTTTGAAGCCGATTGTACGCAGAAGTTATTGAATAATTTAACTGATGAATCACTAAAGCAGGAAATAACGTCTGAAAATTGGACTTTAGGACGTATTGCTTGGCATACGGTCACTGCAATTCGCATTATTACTTCGAATACAGGTTTAACATTTGATGCTCCAACTAAAGATTATCCTGTTCCTACTTCAGCACAATTTATTGCAGATAGCTATTCTCAAGCTAATAATGCGTTTGTGCAAGCGGTAAAAACAAATTGGACTGATCAAACCCTTCACGAGCATATCCAATTTTTCGGTCAAGACATGCAAATTGGTATACTTTTAATGTTCTTGATTCAACATCAGAATCACCATCGTGGACAAATGACGGTTCTTATGCGACAGGCGGGGTTAACTGTCCCTGGCATCTATGGTCCGGCTAAAGAGGAATGGGCAAATTTCGGTATGGATGCTCCGGAAATGTAAAATGAAATAAATGAGGATGAGGATATTGTGAAAATAGCCGTTATATCAGATATTCACGGAAATAAAGATGCATTAAAAGCAGTGTTAGAAGATGTGAAAAATAGAAATATCGATTGCGTTTATAATTTAGGTGACACTCTTTATGGACCGTTATTCCCGATAGAGACATTTGAAATGATAAAGCGTATAGATATGAAAAGTATAAGTGGGAATTGTGATCGGATATTATTGCAATCTTCATCTGAAAATCCAACCGTTCAATATGTACTAGACATGCTTACTGAGGAACATAAATGCTGGTTAACTAGCCTTCCATTTTCAATTCAGACAGATGACTTTTACTTCTGTCATGCATCACCTGAAAATGATGAGCTGTATATGTTGAATGAAATTACGCCAAATGGTGTTACATTAAAACAAACAGAAGAAATAATGAATTTAGTAAAAGATATACCTCAACATATTATTTTTTGTGGTCACTCCCACTTACCAACGATTGTTTATTTACCTAATAACAAAATTATTATAAATCCAGGAAGTGTCGGTTTGCCTGCTTATGAAGAGGTTGAACCGTTCTATTATAAGATTGAATCAGGCACACCATTTGCGAATTATACAGTTGTAGAAAACAGGAATGGTGAATGGATAATTGAGCAGGTAAGCATCCCTTATGATACTATGGACGTTATTAAACAAAGTGAAGCCCAAAATAGATCTGATTGGGCAAGAGCATTGCAATATGGAAGAGTATAAGGTGGTTTTTTAGAAGTTTAAAAGAGTAAAAGGACTTGTTGATAAATCATAAAAACAAGTCCTTTATTTTATCATCTTAAATATTGTCGTGAGCTTTGTCTTTTATTGAAATTACCTTTAGTAGGTCCTTCTTCTGGATAAATAAAATAACTAAGGCTTGTACTGTCATTGCTAATACAAGCAGAATGAAGTGGGAATTGTGATACAAAAGCATTGAAAGAAAATAGAATATTGGCGCAGACGATAAGTACGAAATATATTGATTTTTAGTTACTACATAAATAATAGTTGAAATACAAGTTGTCACCAAAAGAAGTTCAAGTAAAATCCCGATTGAAGAACTATCTATATAATATTGTAAATCGTTAACATAGGACATTTTAAAAAGACCCCCCTATTTTAAATTTAACTAAATTGTAACACATTAACAAATTTGGTGCGTAGCGAAAGCGAAGCGGCAGCTACAAAGCGCCAAGTCGGAACGGAAATCAATCACATGTTATTGTGATGCGCAAAAAAAGAGCCCCCCCTAAACTAGGAGAGGCTCATACATGTAATTATAGTTCTTCTTGGAAATAAATCTTATAAAACTTTCGATTTGTCGATTCATCGTAGCCTACTTCAATTAGTTCATCTACTTGCTCGATATCCTGTACATTTACCTGGATTTCAATATTGGAGTCGAGTTTAATTTTACGTTTATATTTTTTTTCAGCCTTTTCAAGTGCGCTCTCAGAAATAACAGTCTCATAAGGTTTTACCGAATTGATAATAATGTCTTTTTGTGTTGGCTCCGCATTTTCAAACACTGTTTCAATATAATTATTTACTTGAAATTCTTCTTCATTTCTAAAATAATCAAGCGTTTTATTTAAGAGACCTAGCTTTTCAGTATTTGTAAAGCTTTCTTCTTTTAAAATATATTTTTTGCATTCTGTTAAGGCTAAATTCGTTTTATAATAATGTTCATCTGCAGCTTTAATCTTTAAAAAACGTTCTTGCCAATAGATAATATCTTCTTTCCTTTTCGTTTTCATAAAGACAGCAGGTGCCTGTTCCGGCCCCATATCTACGATGATGGTCATATTGTTGACTTTCTTTACATTGATGCCATCAATACCATTTATAACCATTTTGTTTTGGTCGTTTTTTACATCTAAAAACATTTCTTTTTCATCAATTTTAACGATGGAGATTATTTTTTTAGCTTCTGTAGACAGAAAACAATTGTCAAATAATCCAATAAACAATTCGCCACTTTTAATGTTAGGGTGCTGAGATACACTATGTAAGTGTTTAGCAATGTTTATTGATTGTTCAAGGAAACTATTCTCTTGCTCAAAAATTGCTCTCACATATGTGTAAACCTCATTTAACCCAATATCTGTTTCGTGAAAAAATTCAAATTGCTGCTCCAAATCAATTTTGCTAAACGCCAGCTGTGTAAAAGCTGCCTCTAGCATAACCTCTGGTTGTGATAATGATTCTTCACCTAACACGAGTGTATCGTCAATAAAATGTATAATATATTGTGCTAACTTACTTTCACTTACTTCTAGCATGTTTTCCACCTTCTAAAATAGCATTGTAGATAATATACCATATCATATATAGGACAATATTTTAATGTAATTTATTAGTAGTTTGTAATTAATAGTGTTCACCATATAAGAGAAATCTTTTGCACAACAATGGCAAAAGATTTTTTGTTTTTTACGCAAAAGGAATTTTCAATATAAATGCAACCTTATTCATATCTTGCGAAGAATGTTGAATGAAATAAGTTTAAAATGCCGTTGCTTAGATAATGATGGAACTATATAAATAGTGATAGTTGTAATCCGCTTTATTATCAGCTTAAGAGGGTGATAAATATGTGGGAAAAGATCTTAGCCTACATTCCAGAATGGAAAGTATTTATGCAAGGTTTTATTGTATTTTTCATTCCTTATATTATTTTCAAATTGTTTAATGGGATAGTATCTAAACAAGAGATGAATGACGATGACATGGTGAAAATGACAGATCAAACTACACAAAAAAATGAGTTGGAATATCAAAAAGAGTCGTCTTCCAAAGAGTCATATGATTATTATACGGGCGATTTCAACTTAGATGTTGAACTTGTTAGGAAAGAGATTGGTCATAACTGGGATGTGCATTTTAGGGAGTTTCACATAGGGAACACAGACATACGTGCAGCGATTATTTTTCTTGATGGACTGTCAGATAAAGAGCTGATTGATAAACATATTTTGACATCTTTAATGGGGGATTTTTCACAAAAAGATGAGCAGGAGTCTTTATATGAAAAAGGAGACTTTTTACAGAAGTTTATTAAAAATGAAGTTCTTTCCGTGAGTGACCTCACAGAAGAGTATGATGTAAAGCAATCTGTAGGCAAAATATTAGCAGGCTCGACCGCCTTGATAATTGATGGAATGCCAAATGTATTAATGCTCGGGACAGTCAAAGAAAAATCGCGCAATATTGAAGAACCGGTTTCGGAAGCATTGGTTCGAGGCCCGAGGTTAGGCTTTACAGAAACGTTAAGTGATAATACGGCTCTATTGAGACAGCATGGTGAAAATAGTGATTTATCAATTATCAATTTTCAAGTAGGTAAACGTTCAAAAAAAGAATTGGTTATCGCCTATGTCAAAGAGATTGCAGACCCGAACTTGGTCGAAGAGGTTAAGAAAAGAATTCAAACAATTAATATTGATGATGTTGCGGAATCGGGCTATGTAGAGCAACTAATCGAAGATAATTATCTCAGCCCTTTTACACAAGTCCAGAATACGGAACGTCCAGACCGTGTTTTTGCTGCCTTGATGGAAGGAAGAGTGGCAATTTTATTAGATGGGACACCTTTTGCATTAATCGTGCCAGTGACATTTAGTATGTTATTGCAATCACCAGAAGACTATTATGAACGATGGTTGCCAAGTACACTCATTCGACTATTACGTTATTTAGCTGCAGCTATTACGCTTTTTGCACCATCCATCTATATATCGTTTGTCTCGTTTCATCAGGGCTTAATTCCAACTAAGCTAGCATTGTCTATGATGGGAACGAGGGAAGGTGTTCCGTTTCCTGCAATAATTGAGGCACTAATTATGGAAGTAGCTATTGAAATTTTACGAGAAGCTGGGCTTCGTTTGCCTAAGCCTATTGGTCCTACAATGGGAATAGTCGGAGGGCTTGTTATTGGGGAAGCTGCGGTACAAGCAGGGATTGTTAGCCCCATTATGGTAATTGTTGTTGCGTTAACAGCTATTTCTTCCTTTGCTATTCCGCAATATAATGCGGGAATTTCGTTGCGCATGCTTCGTTTCGTAGCAATGATTTTTGCTGCTTTATTTGGTTTATATGGGGTTATCCTGTTTTTCTTACTTCTTTGCAGCCATTTGGTGAAGTTGAAGAGTTTTGGCATCCCTTTTGTTAGTCCGACGGTTCCTTATAGAGCAAGTGATTGGAAAGACTTTATGGTTCGTATGCCACTGATGATGATGAAACGTCGTCCAAAGATGTTGCATACAAAAGATTCTAGCCGTCAAGATTAGTCACTAGGAAAGGAAATAAACTGGCATGATGATTAATTCACAAGACAAAATTACGGCTTCACAAGCAGTTGTTGTCCTCGTTAATTATATTTTGGCTACAGGAATACTTACCTTGCCAAGAACATCTGTTGAAAAGGTCAAATCACCGGATGTGTGGATTAGTGTTTTTTTAGGAGGGATTATTGCGATAATTGCAGCCGTGATTATCGTGAAATTAAGCCAAAAATATCCTGATAAAACCTTCTATCAATATAGCCAAGATATTGTAGGGAAATGGGCAGGTTGGTTTTTAAGTTTACTTATTATAGTCTATTTTTTTACAATTTCGGCATTTGAAGTCAGAATAATGGCTGAAGTAACCTCAATCTTTTTGCTCGAAGGTACTCCAACTTGGGCAATCATTTTGCCCTTTTTGTGGATAGGCCTTTATTTGATTAGTAGTGGAATTAACGCGATTGCTCGACTATTTGAAATCATCTTTCCTATTACGTTTGTCCTCTTTTTATTGGTCGCTTTAATGAGCATGGGCATATTTGAAATAGATAATTTACGTCCGGTATTAGGATTGGGAGTCATGCCAGTATTAAAAGGAGTAAAGACAGCGACCCTTGCATTTTTAGGTCCTGAAATTATGCTGTTGCTTGTCGCATTAATGAAGCAGTCAGAGAAGACGAAAGCAGTAAAAGTCGTCCTTGTAGGCTTAACGATTCCTTTAATCTTTTATGTCATAACAGTTGTAATGGTAATAGGAGCTTTATCAATCGATGGAGTTGTTACGAGAACATGGCCTACATTAGAACTTATGCGAAGTTTTGAAATTCCAGGATTAATCTTTGAACGATTTGAGTCTTTTTTACTCGTGATTTGGATCATGCAAATATTCGCCACCTTTACTATTACCTATTTTGCCGCAGCTTTAGGATTAGCTCAACTCTTTAAAAAGAACATACAGCCCTTTATATTCGGGTTGTTACCGATTATTTATATTATTTCTATGACGCCTAAAAATATCAATGACCTCTTTAAGTTCGGTGATATGATTGGGAATGCTGCATTATACTTATTTGGTGTTTTTCCAGTAATCTTACTTTTTATTTCGAAGTTGAAGGGTAGAAAAACATGAAACTAAACAATATGAAGGGACGATTTCGTCTAGGTTTGCTGTTATCTCTTCTACTTCTTACAGGCTGCTGGAGCAGTAAAGAAATTGAAGACTTAGGTCTTATTGTAGGTACTTCGCTAGATTTAGAAACAGATAGTAGTTCTAGGGAGGTATTGGAGGAACAAGAAGCTAATAACTCTAATAAAGAGCTCATTACAATTACCAATCAATTCGTTACCTCAGAGACAACTGGTTCTGGTGCAAAAGAAGGTAAAAAGGAACAAAAAGCTTACAAAAATGTTTCTGAAACTGGAGAGGCTGTTCTTCCCACTTTACGTAGTATGATAGAAAAAAACGACAAACGTGCTTTTGCAGAACATTCAAAGGTCATTGTCATAGGAGAGAATTTTGCCAGTACATTCAATCTAACACAAACAATGGATTTTTTTCTTAGAGAAATAGAAATGAGACCAAGTGGGCTTCTTCTCATCGCTAAAAATCGTGCAAGTAATATACTTGAATCGATCGAACCAACTACAATTCCAGCGTTTCAACTTGTTGAGATGATGAAAGGGCATAAAAGGACGACAAAGATACTACCACCGATGACGCTTGCAAAGCTACAAGGAAAATTAAATTCTAGAGCGAGTTTTTTGTTGCAAAGTGTAACTTCAGAAAATGGAGAAATGAAATTTGCTGGTGCAGCTGTGATAGAAGGTAAAACTAAAAAACTTCGGGGTTTTCTTACGGGAAAAGAATTAGAGGGTATTACGTGGATAACAGGAGAGGGCAAAGGTGGTTTAGTACCAAGTTATTATGAAGGGACAGATCAGCCGATTATATACGAGATACTGTCAATGAAAAGTAAAATTATACCCCATGTTGATGGAGACAATATCTCATTTAATGTAAAAATCGAATCTGAAGGGCGAATTGCTGAGCATTGGGTTCTATCTGAGAAAACATTTGATAATAAGTTTTTGAAAAAAGCAGAAAGAGCTACTGAAAAAGAGGTAGAGCGTCTTGTGAAAAATGTTTTAGAGAAGATACAAAAAGAGTATCAAACGGACGTATCAGGGTTTGGAACAAGACTGAGAATAGAGTATCCAAAAGTATGGAAAAAGCTAAAAAAAGATTGGGATCAAACATTTAGCGAAGTACCGATTCAGTGTGAGGTAAAAATAACGATAAAAGACTATGGGACGTCAGGGGAATAAAACTGATTTCGTTTTATGAAGGATAATAAATGTACATGGTAGTGAAGTTTTATATAATGCTAGGAAATATAAAAGGGATTAAGTTCGGTATACTACCACTTAATCCCTAAAAAACTGTAGATAAAGAATAAAAGCAGGTAATCTCCCAAGATTGACATCGGTAATTATTGGAGTATACTGGAATTTAACGGAAAATACGCAAGTGAAAACAACGATAGATGAGGTCGTTTTGTATGGAATACAGTATTAAACCAGTAGCTGTAGTGAGCAATAGTCGAAAAATGATTGAAGATGACAATTGGGGTGACGTCATTTCTACTGTTGAATTGACAAAAGATATACATGCATCGTCCTTAAAAGGGATTGATGATTTTTCTCATTTAGAAATAATTTTTTATTTTGATAAAGTTGCAGATGAGAAAATTCAATTTGAAGCGAGACATCCAAGAAATAATAAGGATTATCCGGAAGTCGGTATTTTCGCTCAGAGAGGTAAAAATAGACCTAATAAAATAGGTGTAACGGTTGTAGAATTATTGGAATTAAAGGATAGAACATTAATCGTTAGCGGCCTTGATGCTATTGATGGAACACCAATTATTGATATTAAACCTGTCATGAAAGAGTTTTTACCGAAAAGTGAATTAAAGCAGCCAAGTTGGGCAACTGATTTAATGAAGAATTATTGGGACTAGTATATGTACACAAAAGAAATGAAGATTTTTTCATTTCAATTCAATTGAAGGAGTAAACAATATGTTTTTAAATCTACATATTGAAACCGAGAGGCTAATCATTCGCCCATATGCTTTAACGGATTTGGATGAATTGTATGCAGTCGTTTCTGAGCCTGATTTTTATCAATTTATCCCAGAGGATGTACCTAGTCGAGGTGATGTTCAGCGGATAATAGAGTGGTCCATTCAATGCAACAAAAAAAATACGCTTTCCAAAATACATAAATTGAATCTAGCCATAGTAGATAGAGAAAGACAAACGTTAATTGGCTACTGCGGCCTTGGTCCAGATGATGTAAAAGAAACTGAGGTCGAAATATATTATGGTATTTCGAAAGCTTATAGAGGGCAAGGAATTGCGTATGAGGCTGCACAAGCTTTACTAAATTATGCGTTTAATAAGATTGGTTTACTTAAGGTTATTGCAGTCGTTCACCCTGAAAACGCGGCTTCTTTACGAATTGTGGCTAAATTAGGAATGAACTATGAATATACGTATATAAATCTTAATCAGGAATTGAAGGATTATGAAGGATTACTTCATTATGCTATAGAAAATCCTTCCGATGTTGATAAGCTTTAAATGAAGCCAATTACCTTTAGTGAAGGGATTAGTTTATTGCGGAGAGACTCGTCTGATAATGTGCTGTTCTAATTGAAGGAGTACCTAAAGTAAAAGGAATCTGCATACATTAAAGTATGCAGATTCCTTTTTATGTTTATTATTGAGGGTAAGATTGTGCGTTATCGATAATTTCTTGTGGGATATCGATTGTTTTTAGGTGATTGAACTCAGAGAATGTCACAACTGATTTTGTTTTCATTGCTAGTTCTTGATCTTCAACCTTCATTTTTAAATCGAAATTCATATCCATTTTAGTTGTATCGAAAGTCTTTTTATCGATTTCTAGAATGTAGTGTATTTTATCGATTGTTAAGTTATCAAGTGGATTTTCTTCAAGACCCATACCTTTCATGGATTTGCTAAGTTCAGAATCGATCAGTTCTTTAAATTTATCGCCCTTAGCGTCTAAAGTTAAGATATATGCATTATCTGTTTGTTCGAATTTGAAATCTTTAATAAAGTTTTTTAGCTGTTCTAATTGTGCCTTAGCATCTGCCGATGATGCAGTTTGTTCCATCATTTCATCAAATTGCTCATTCGGTAATTTGTACCAACTGTTAGTTGCTTCATCCTTCATGAAAAAGCCTTGATCTTTCTTCATGTACATATCAATCGGCATTTCTGTACTTTTTTGATCTGCACTAGCCATATCTGGCATTGTCATTGAACCTGATAAGTGCACAGCAATTGGATCGGTAACTACATCCATATCCATTTTTGATTTGATAGAAAACTCCATAGATTGTTCGCCTGCTTCAACTTTGGAATCTTGAGTCGTCTCCATTTTTGCAGTTGTACTTTTAATGTCTGATTGGCGCTCTACCGCTTTTTCATACACTTGCTCTAAAGTGAGTTTACTCGTATTAGTTGTGTCTTTCTTAGGGGTAGCGCTACTGTTACAAGCTGCCAGTGTTAGTGCTAGTGCTCCAACACTTAAAACCTTTAAAAATTTGTTCATTACTTTCATCTCCTATTCTTGGTAAAAACAATATCTACTAGTATACATGACTATAAAAGGAAAAGTTTCTCTATTTTTAAAAATTTACTAATTTAATATTAAAATAATAGTAAATGCCCAACGTATGCCACGGTTTATAAGCCTTCTTACTTAGCCTAAGTAGCAAAAAAAGTGGTGCTTGAATATTAATTAAAGGATATAGCTATCTCTTTATATATATGAAATAAAAAGGATATTTACGCCATATATTTTTTGTTATTAAATTAAAATAGCGATGGTGCTAGGGGTCAATAGGTTAACATTAGTGGATTAGTTATCGAATAGAGGTTTCTAATGGTTTTGTGTTATAGCAAGGGACTATTGTAGCTAGTAGTTTCTTATAGGTGATCATGCTGAGTCAGGAAGCTTTTTTTGTAAATTGGAGTTCTTCAAAATTTGAGATGGCTATACAAACTTTTAACAGATTAGTGCCAACTATGTTTGTAAATAAGTAAGTGGGGGAGACATAAGAAGGATTGGTATTTTTGAGCTGAGAAATTAGTAAGACAAAAAGAAAGAGCCGAGAAAATGACACCATTTTCTCGGCTCTGTTTATCAATTATAGCCCCAGATCATTGCGAATAATGTACCAATGATTGTGACAACACCTACGAATACTGAATATAAAATCGTTGTATATAACGTTTTCTTGTCTTCAGATTCACCGATGTGCATGAATAATACTAATTGTACAGTTGCTTGTGCAAGAGCAGTTACTAGTAAAACACCAAATGCCATGTTATAAGACATATCGAATTTAATAACAGCTAAAGCTACAAGTGTTAGTAATAGTGAGAAGCCGAAGCCCATCACGTGTTGTTTTGGGAATAAATCCTTCATCAGCTAATCAGTCCTTTCAAGTAGACGAAGCTGAAGATGAAAATCCAAACAACGTCTAGGAAGTGCCAGTACAGTGAGAAGATGAACGCTTTGTTAGCTGTTTGTGGGTTTAAACCACGGCTAGCTACTTGGATTAAAATTGCAACGCCCCAGAAGAAACCGAATGTTACGTGGAGACCGTGCGTACCAAGTAAAGTCATTAATGCCGATAAGAATGCGCTTGTTTGAATAGTCGCACCTTCTTCAACATATGTGACAAATTCATCAATCTCAATGCCTAAGAAGCCAAGACCTAATAGAAGTGTGATGATGAAAAATGCCATCATCGCTTTTTTATTGCCAATACGCATTGCATGAACACCAAGACCAATTGTGAAACTACTTGTTAATAATAAGAATGTTTCCCATAATACTGGTGTTAATTCGAAAATCTCAGCGCCATTTGGGCCACTACCTGTACGTGTTTGAAGTGTGAAATACACTGTAAATAGTGTGGCGAATAATACGATTTCGGCACCAAGGAAAATCCAGAAACCGAAAATTTTCAGGCGATTTTCTTCTGTACTATATTCTAATGGAAGTGAAGAATCGATTTTCATATTATTTATCACCTCTCAAGCTTTTTTCAGTTGCCATAACTTCTTCAACTGAAATGTATCGACCATGATCCTTTTCGAATGAACGATGAATCATAAAGCCAAATACACCAATCATACTAATGATTGCTGGAACCCATAGATTGAATACAGCGAAGAATGCTGCAAGGAAGAAGAATCCGCTCATCCAGAATGGTGTGCCAGTGTTGTTAGGCATGTGAATTTTTTCAATTTTACCGGCTGTAATATCGCGACCTTCTTTTTTCGCGAACCAGTATTCATCTAAACGTGTAACAGTTGGAACTACTGCAAAGTTATATTCTGGAACTGGAGAATGAGTAGCCCATTCTAACGTACGACCATCCCAAACATCTGCTTTTTCATTACGTGGCATATGTTTCCAGCTGTAGTAAATATTATATACGATTAACGCAAAGCCGACAGCAAGACCAATACCACCGATGAACGATAGCATGTTCAATGGACCGTAGCCAGTTGACTCAGAGTAAGTGTACATACGACGAGCGTAACCATCTAAACCTAAAATGAATAGAGGGAAGAATGTTACGTTAAAGCATACTGCGATAAACCAGAAAGCTGCTTTACCTAGTTTTTCATTTAAACGGAAACCGAACATTTTTGGCCACCAGTAGTGGTAACCTGCAAGTACACCGAATACTGTACCTGGAATTAATACATAGTGGAAGTGGGCAACTAAGAACATCGTATTATGATATTGATAGTCAGCACTTGCCATTGCAAGCATTACCCCTGTAACCCCACCAATTGTGAAGATAGGAATAAAGCCAAGAGCATAAAGCATAGGAGTTGTAAATTGAATTTTACCGTGTCTCATTGTGAGCAACCAGTTAAATATTTTAACCCCTGTCGGAACAGCGATTGCCATTGTTGTAATAGAGAATACGCTGTTTACCATTACACCGTGACCCATTGTATAGAAGTGGTGGGCCCATACTAAGAATGATAGTAACGAAATAACGACCATACTCATAACCATTGATTTATAGCCGTATAAGTTTTTACGTGCAAATGTCGCAATGATTTCAGAGAAGATACCGAAAGCAGGTAGGATAACGATATAAACCTCAGGATGTCCCCAAACCCAGAATAGGTTGGCCCAAAGCATATCCATACCACCATTTTGCATTGCAAAGAATTGTGTACCGAATTGACGGTCAAGCATCATTAATGCAAGTGCTACAGTTAATACTGGGAATGCAAATACGATAATAATGTTTGTAATTAAAATTGACCAAGTGAACATTGGCATTTTCATTAATGTCATACCAGGTGCACGCATTTTAATGATTGTTGCGATGAAGTTAACACCAGTCATTAACGTACCAATCCCTGATAATTGTAAAGCTAAAGAATAGTAGTTGTTCCCAACAGTTGGACTAAATTCTGTCCCAGCTAATGGGAAGTAAGCTGTCCAACCAGCATCAGGTGAACCACCAATGATAAATGATAGGTTTAATAAACCACAACCAGCTGCAAATAACCAGAAGCTGACTGCATTCAGACGTGGGAAGGCAACGTCACGTGCACCAATTTGCAGTGGGATAACAATGTTCATTAAACCAATTACGAATGGCATAGCCATGAATAAAATCATTAATAAACCGTGTGTTGTGAAAATCTCATTATAGTGTTGTGCATCAAGAAGTCCATTATCAGGAACTGCCGTTTGTGCACGCATTAATAGTGCATCGATACCGCCGCGCATTAGCATCAAAAGTGCTGTAGCGATATACATAATACCGATTTTTTTATGGTCAACAGTTGATAGCCAGTTTTTGTAGAAATAGCCCCATTTTTTGAAATATGTAAGGCCAGCTACGATAACCACTGCTCCAACTACGATACTAATAGCTGCCGCTAAAATCATCGGTTCTTGCATAGGATGGAATACTTCTTCCATGCTCATTGGATGCGCTCCTTTCAGGTGTGAAAATAAAATTAATGTGAATGTGTTTCTTCAGAATTTTTCTCTGAATCAGAATGATTCCCATGATCCATTTTAGAGTGATCCATTTCTTTTTCGGACATGTCCATATCACTATGATCCATGCCGCCCATTTTCATGTGTTCACTGTGTTCCATTGGAGCAGGTCTAAATTCTAAGTGTGTAGATGAATAGCTTGAACGTCCAACGTGTTCTGCTTTTAATAGTTCATCAAATTTTTCTTCTGTTAATGGTTTTTCGTTTGCTTTTACTTTAGAAACCCAATCGTCGAAGTCTGCTTGTGTCATAGATTGCGCTTCAAATTCCATTTCAGCAAAACCGCGACCGTTAAAGTTAGAGTTACGGCCCATGAATGAACCAACCTCATCTGCAGCAAGGTGAATAGTTGTTAACATGTCACTCATCGCGTATTTTTGACCAGCTAATTGTGGAATCCAGAAACTTGTGATTGGTCCGAAAGAGTAAAGTTTGAACTCGATTGGACGGTCAGTTGGAATATTTACATAGTTTACAGTTTCAACACCTTGCTCTGGATAGCTAAAATGCCATTTCCAGTTAGAAGATGATGCGTAAATAACAAGTGGCTCTTTATTGTCATAACCTTCTGGTGTTGTCTCTACAGTACTTGTTGTTCTTACAGTAACAACTGCCAAGAATGCCACTATGATAATAGGGATAACTGTCCATATTATTTCAAGTAGATGACTACCCTCTTCGTGAGGAGGCTCATAATCGGCAGATGCTTTTGAAGCACGATATTTAGTTAGCATAAATGCTAAAAGCACATACACGACTAGTAATATAAAGGCCATTGTAATAATGGATAAAATAATTGTGTCTGATAATGTTTTGGCATTTGGCCCTTTAGGATCAAAAACTGTTAGGGGTTCACAGCCAGCAAGAATTGCTAGCGCGCTAAATGCAACAAACATTAAGCTTAACTTTTTCTTCATGTTTGACTCCTTTCTATAAAACGGCTATTCATAAATTTCATATGTTTATATATAGATTCGAATTTATAAATAGTGGGTAATACGGTCACCTCTTTTAATTGTTGTACCAATCAAATAATCAGAAATACTTACAATGGCATGGTTCACTATGAAACATTGAATGTAGTATTTGATTGGTCTAATGCAAGCGTTCGCAAAGTCATTAATCTGTGTAATCGATTTTTAAACAATGTGTCATAATCGATCGACACAAATGTCGTTGTTTGCATATAGGATTATACGCCCCGTTTGAAAGAAAAAAAATTATTTTTTTATATTTTTAATAGTAAACTGGGGATAAATATGAACATTCTTTGAACGAAAATCGTTATTTCAATATTAGTATTTTTGTGTTTAATATAATAAACACTGTTTAAACGTTGAAAACACTGAGTTTCTTATCCTTAACTAAGTAAATAGTTTTTTTTGTGAAAATGTCATTTCACATTTTAGACTTCATTTTGTAATAAAATCGCTGTTAAATTAGGTTGTTGAATGCTTTATTGTTGCGTTTTAAAAAAATATGAGTAAACAAAAAGTAGAGATGTGGATATATAAGGATAAACTTTCAATGTAAGGGATGATTGGAAAGGAGTATTTCGGAAACGAATATAAATTATGTTAATATAATTATGTACTTCCGTTTATTGGGTTTTTGATATTTTACTTAAAAAGTAAAAAATGCAAACTAAGGAGATTCTTAGTTTGCTAAATTTGGTATGGGAACGAAATTAAATGTATGAAGCAGAAAGAAAGTGAAATTCGCTTAAGTTCGTCTAATTACGCCAGACATTTTATGCGCCTAGTTTTAGCCATTTTGCGACTTGGCCATATATAGTATTTTGAAGTTTTGGGGCTAGGTTATGCATCTTTAAAGCAAAATACAATGTTTTCATTAAATTTAATGTACATGTACGTCCACTGAAAAAGGCTTCGTTATAACCTTGAGTCATTAAATGCAGTTCAAATTTATCAAATACTTGTTCGGCAAATTCTATTAATGCTTCCTCAGAGTAGTCACGAGCTAGTAACGCTTCAATAATAGTAACTAAGCGTTCCTCCTCGTCGTTGACAAAAACAGTATCTTTCCAAGTAACAAGTTTCAAAGCATGCAAGATTAAAGGCGCATGTTGTAAATCAAATTTGGGGTGTTTAATTGTCATAGCCGCTAAATCTGCACCATGTGCAATGCAATGCGCCCAACCTTTATCTTGAACATGTCCTCGCGTATCTTTTTCCAATAATAAATAGCGACCGATCTTTATAAAGAAAATTTGTAAACGCTCATCACTTAAAATTAGTAGTTCAGCATCTTTTACGAGAATACCTGCAACAAGTAAAGCAGAAAACGAGCGAGTGAAGACACTATCTGTCATTTCTTCACCTATGTTTAAAAATAAATAATCATCGCTTATTACAGTATCAAATAAGTATTGTAGCTGTTCATTGCTCAGTAAATTGTCGCTAAGTAGATCAATAAAAGTTCGATAAATTAATTTGTCTCGTAATTCAGCATCTGGTGAACCAATGTGAGTTAACATTTCTTGTAACAACCATTCGCCATTTTGTATCATAAATTCTTGTCGTTCTGAAGATGTCATGGTTGAGAATGATTGTAATGTATTTTTAATATCCATATGTAATTCCCCCGAGGTTAAGTTAATTCTCTATAAGAGCATTCTTTTCGAAGTGTTAGTTGAACATAGTAAAAATGCTTATATGGAGCTAGGTCTTTTTATTATAACGCTTCAACGATGAATTTGTTGATTTGTAAAGTTTTCTAGTGATATAGAAGTATATTGGCAATGGGAATTCCAGAAACAACAAAAAGTTGATATGATAGACAAGCAACAAAAAGGGAAAGACTTATTCAAGGAGCACATAAAAAAGACATACCTATTTAAGTATGTCTCATCTTAGTCATGATATAAGGGCTGACTTTATACCGAGCGGCCATTCAGTATAAGTATTTTGGTTGGTTTTTAATTCAACAAGAATATTTGCATTTTTAATGGTTTCGATTAGCCATTCGCTATAATGATGATTCGGTTCGGCGTGCTGTAAGATTCGTTGCATATCTTTTTGGTCGATACTTAGAAGTTTATAGTTGCATTCAATGTGTACACTTTGGGGAATAATAAAAAGTGACTCATGTTGGTGCCCGATTGAAATGGAGCCAGGAATGTAACCTTGGATACTTATAATATGTGTATTTGCTTCTTGCGTGTATAAATCAATCTTTGTCCGTGTGAGTATTTCAAATTCGATCGGGTAATCCTTCTGATAAGGATTGTCCGCTGTAGAAAACGAAACAACTTTAATTGGTAGTGCCTCAAACATAGGAGAGATGCTACTACCGAATTCACTAACTGTATCTATTAATTGCATGTATTCCACTCCTTGTGAAGAACTTTTGCCATCAATTATGCTACGGCATAATTGCGTCAGGAATCAGCTTTGTGCATTCCAGCAGATGTTTTTTGTGCGAAAGCGAAGCGTCAGCAGCACATGTTTTTGTCTGTAGTTTGCTGAAAGCTGAATGCCTGTAAATAGTAATAAATGAAAGATATTATTAATTATAATACAATTTATTACAAAATATGTAATGCTAAAGCAATGATTTTTTTAAAATAAGCAGGGAGTAAATTTATATTGTCATCGTTGAATGTTAAAAATGATATATGTTAAAACGTATACTGTTTAATAAGATTGAATTGGAGTAAATGAGGGGAGCATTACAGATGAGACCCTGGTGGGAATCAATAGAGGAACGCACAAAGTTCAGTAATAACGCTTTTGTGACTAACCCCCAGTAGCTTATCGCAACTCTTCGTAAAGCCCTCGGTCAGATTCGTAAATCAACTCCATGATAGTGTGATGATTCATATAGAAACTAATAAGTAAAATAGTCGTAAAGAGGTGAGAAAAATGACAAAGCGAAAACGACATGTTATAAAACATGACAATATTGTTGTTTTTCCTGGTGCTGTTCAGACATTAATACGTGAAGGACATATGTATGCGGAAAATTATCAATATGAAGAGGCAGTGGCCAGCTTTGAAAAAGCATTTTTATATGAAGATGGAGACGAAATGGCATTAAGTGCTTACGCGTATGCTTTATATGAATTAAAAGCATACGATAAGGTTAAAAATGTTTGTGAGCAATTATTTGCTATGGGTACGACTTTATATGTGGAAGTAATGGAGCTGTATGTTACTGTATGTATGCAATTAAAGGAATACCACCAAGTAGAGTCGTTAATTTCGACATTAATAGAAGAAAATGTACTTCCGGAAGATCGGCTTGAGAAATTTGAACGCTTAAGAAGCTTGAATCAAGATGTTGCAATGAATCTCCAAAAAAAAGAGGATGCAAAACGATTGTTAGAAGAGCAAGAATATGAACTTTCGGAATTTAGTACCTTAACGGCAAATGAACAATCTATTCGACTGCATCGTTTAATGGAGACGAATGTAAGGCAATTAAAGACAGCATTGAAAGATATTATTGAATCTCCTACAATCCATCCATTTGTTCAGAGTTTAGCATTAATTCTATTAGTGGAACAAGAAGTGTCAATTGAGATTACGGTCTCAAAATTTAATGGAACAAAGATTATTAACCCTATCAATTTAGTCTTGCCAAATCAGTTGCCTCAGTATAGGGAAGTAAAAAAAATAATCGAAAATAAATTAGAGCAAGACCCATCGACGTTGGAAATGGTACAATACTTAATGGCGAAGCATGCCATTGTGACATATCCGTTTGAATGGCACCAGTATGAAGCTGATGATATTGCCTATAGTTATATTGACTTTGTACAATCTATGCTCGGAAAAGTACAGGAAATGAACTATGAAATCATTGACTTTTTACAAATGTTAGAAAAAATGACGGAACTACATGAAGTATGAAATAAGTTGAAACTATACGCATCTATGTTATACTAAAATGGTTGTCAAAATCGTAGTTACGAATGAATTGTCTAACAATAAACTTGATTATTTATTTGGAGGTATTTATACATGTCAGCAAAATGGGAAAAACAAGAAGGTAATATCGGTACTCTTACAATTGAAGTACCTGCTGCAGAAGTAGACGCAGCAATGGACCAAGCGTTCAAAAAAGTTGTAAAACAAATTAACGTACCAGGTTTCCGTAAAGGGAAAATGCCTCGTAATATGTTTGAACAACGCTTTGGTATCGAATCTTTATACCAAGATGCATTAGAAATCATCGTTCCTGAATCTTATTCAAAAGCTATCGATGAAGCTGGTATTATGCCAGTAGATTACCCAGAAATTTCTGGTACAGAAAATTTCGCACATGGTAAAGATTTCACATTTACTGCTCAAGTAACAGTGAAACCAGAGCCAAAACTTGGTGAGTACAAAGGTTTAGAAGTTACGAAACTTCCAGTAGAAGTTACTGATGAAGAAGTAGAAACACAAATTCAAGAACAATTAGCTCGTAAAGCAGAGCTAGAAATTAAAGAAGACGAAGCAATCGTAGAAGGCGATACAGCTGTTATCGACTTTGAAGGTTTCGTAGGTGAAGAAGCGTTTGAAGGTGGCAAAGGTGAAGACTACCCACTAGAAATTGGTTCAGGTTCATTCATCCCTGGCTTCGAAGAGCAAATTGTAGGTATTAAAACTGGCGAATCTAAAGATGTAGTTGTAACTTTCCCAGAAGAATACCATGCAGCTGAATTAGCTGGTAAAGAAGCTACTTTCAAAGTAACAGTAAAAGAAGTTAAAACAAAAGTTCTTCCAGAACTAAACGATGAATTCGCTAAAGAATTAGACCCAGAAGTTGAGGGTGTTGAAGCTTTACGCGCTAAAATCAAAGAGCAAACTGCAGAACAAAAACTAGCTGAATCAAATGCAGCACTTCGTGACGAATTAGTTGAAAAAGCAGCTGGAAATGCTGATTTTGAAGTACCTGCTGGTATGATTAACTCTGAAACTGATCGTATGTTACAAGAATTTGGTCAACGTTTACAAATGCAAGGTATGAACTTAGACCTTTACTATCAATTCTCAGGTCAATCAGAAGAAGATTTACGCGGACAAATGAAAGAAGAAGCAGAAAGCCGTGTACGTGTATCTTTAACTCTTGAAGCAATTGCAGAAGCTGAAAAAGTTGAAGCTACTGAAGCTGATATCGAAGCAGAATTAGAAAAAATGACTGCTCAATTTAACATGACAAAAGAGCAAATTACTGGTGCTTTAGGTGGCACAGCAGTTCTTGAAAACGACATTAAAATTCAAAAAACAGTTGAATTTTTAGTAGAAAACGCTAAAATTACTGAATAGGATTTTTTTGTAACTGGATAGAAAAATGAAAACAAGGTACGGCATTATACCGTGCCTTGTTTTATCACATATTGTGTGTTTAGGTGTAGCTTGATTCCACGTTAGGTTTAGTTTTACGACTACTTTCACTGCAAAAGCATCCTCCAAAAGGAAGTGCTTTTTTGAAGAGGGGATAGGCAAAGCCTTTACATTTCTCTAATACATAGTGTTGTTTGACTTATCACACGATGCTAAAATTTGACTTTATTCAGCAGAGATAGGGTTTAATTGATTGATTGATGTCTCAATTCTTCCAAATGAGGAACAACGAAATACATCCTCTTCTGAATGAAGTTAAGCCTCTGGCGAATGTAATAGATTTTAAAAAAATTGTAACTTATACTACCGAGTATAAACGTGAAGTCACGAGTCAATACCAACTGAAGAAGGTCAGGTAGATTGGCTAAACGTAAGGTCTCTGGTCGCTAGAGCTTTCTGAAGAATCAGTCACTTACACTCATGTGGTAATAAAAGGTATGAATGGTATAATTAGGACTCGCCCTAGGTGGTGGATAGAATTTGTTAAACTACACGCTATGATGGTGAGCTGGAATTTATTAAGTTAATGAAATGGAAACTTTGTGGCAATATTCATGTTTTTTGTACAATGAGTGTCAAAAATCTTGAACCATAAACGCCGTGGTGTAAATGGATGCAGACAATTTATTTGATAATGATTCAATAATCTTGTAAGATTGTTGCTTGAATAGGGGTGAAACATATTGTTCAAATTTAATGATGAAAAAGGCAATTTAAAATGCTCATTCTGTGGGAAACCACAAGAACAGGTACGTAAACTAGTTGCGGGTCCTGGTGTTTATATTTGTGATGAATGTATCGAACTTTGTTCAGAAATCGTTGTAGAGGAACTGGGCGTTGAAGAAGAAATTGAATTCCAAGATATTCCAAAACCAAAAGAAATCTTAACGATTTTAGATGAGTATGTAATAGGTCAAGAACGTGCTAAAAAAGCTTTAGCAGTTGCGGTTTACAATCACTACAAACGCATTAATACAAATAGTAAAATTGATGATGTAGAATTAGCGAAGTCGAACATTGTGTTAATCGGCCCAACTGGTAGCGGTAAAACTTTATTGGCCCAAACATTGGCGCGTATATTAAACGTTCCTTTTGCTATTGCAGACGCTACTTCACTAACTGAAGCTGGCTATGTTGGTGAGGACGTTGAGAATATCTTATTAAAATTAATTCAATCAGCAGATTACGATATTGAGCGTGCTGAAAAAGGGATCATCTATATTGATGAAATCGATAAAGTTGCACGTAAATCTGAAAATCCATCCATTACACGTGATGTATCTGGTGAAGGTGTACAACAAGCACTTCTTAAAATCTTAGAAGGTACAGTTGCGAGTGTCCCACCACAAGGTGGCCGTAAGCATCCTCATCAGGAGTTCTTACAAATCGATACTACGAACATCTTATTTATTGTGGGTGGAGCGTTTGATGGAATAGAATCCATTATTAAACGTCGTCAGGGTGAAAAAGTAATTGGCTTCGGTTCAGATCCTAACAAAATTGATGTGGATGAAGGCTCAATTATGGCAAAGCTGATTCCAGAGGATTTATTGAAATTTGGCTTAATTCCAGAGTTCATCGGTCGATTACCGGTACTTGCAAGCCTAGAGCAATTAAACGAGGCTGCGCTTGTACAAATTTTAACAGAGCCTAAAAATGCACTAGCTAAGCAATATCAAAAAATGCTTGAATTAGATGGTGTTGAGCTTGAGTTTGATGAAGGTGCCCTTTCTGAAATTGCAAAAGAAGCAATTGAGCGAAAAACAGGTGCACGCGGTCTTCGTTCAATTATTGAGTCAACAATGCTTGATGTAATGTACGAACTACCTTCACGTGAAGACGTGAAAAAATGTATCATTACGGCAAAAACAATTACGGATAAAGAAAAACCGAAATTGCTTCTTGAAGATGGCACTGAACTCGATGAAGGTAGCGACACAAAAACTTCAGCATAACGAACAGACGTGGCTGTCTATTGTTATGAGATAAAGAGTAATTTAGCTGACTTCGATTGTGTAATATTCGCACATTCGACAGTCAGCTTTTTATTCATTCATACATAAAGCCAACTGTAATTAAATGAAATTTTTGGCTCAATTGATTAACTAGTGTGAATCAGCTTTTTAGACACATACTAGTAGCGTGGGAGTGAATAAGAAAATTTTGACGGAGGTGAATACCCGCATGGTGACAATACAAAAAACAACAAATGTACCATTATTGCCTTTACGTGGACTTTTAGTATACCCGTCGATGGTGTTACATATTGATGTGGGTAGAAATCGTTCTGTAGCGGCGCTAGAACAAGCGATGTTAGAGGACCAACTGATATTATTAGTAACACAAAAAGAAATGCATGATGAACAGCCTGATGAGCAAGATCTCTACACAGTTGGTACGATGGCATATGTTAAACAGATGCTTAAATTACCAAATGGAACTCTGCGTGTTTTAGTGGAAGGTGTAGCACGTGCAACATGGTCTAACTATCGGGCGTTAGAAAAATATACGGTTGTTGACATCGATGATAAGGAAGAAACAATCGATAAGGATATTGAAACACAGGCTTTAATGCGGACGCTGTTAACGTATTTTGAAAGATACGCGAAAGCCTCCAATAAGATTACTTCCGAAACCATCAGTACTGTGGCAGACATTGAAGAGCCAGGTCGTTTAGCGGACATCATTGCTTCACACTTGCCATTCAAGATTGCAGATAAACAAGAAGTATTAGAAATGCTCAGTGTAAAAAAACGTTTAGACCATTTAATTATCCGTTTGCATGATGAACAAGAAGTACTTGATCTAGAGAAGAAAATTAATACAAAAGTTAAGCAATCAATGGAGCGTACTCAAAAAGAATATTATTTACGTGAACAAATGAAAGCTATTCAAACTGAGCTAGGGGATCGTGAAGGGAAAACTGGCGAGGTCGCTGAATTACGTAAACGTATTGACGCAACAGGAATGCCTGAATCCACGAAAGAAGTAGTGCTTAAAGAGTTGGATCGCTATGAGAAGCTACCGGCAGCTAGTGCAGAGAGTGGCGTAATTCGAAACTATATTGATTGGATTGTAGCACTACCATGGACAAATGCCACAGAAGATCGCATGAATATCGCACATGCAGAAGATATTTTAAATCGTGATCATGATGGATTAGAAAAAGTAAAAGAACGTATATTAGAATATTTAGCTGTACGTCAATTGAAAGCATCATTACGTGGACCCATTTTGTGTTTGGCTGGCCCTCCGGGTGTAGGTAAGACGTCATTAGCACGATCTATTGCAGAAAGCTTGGATCGTAAATTTATACGTATTTCATTAGGTGGGGTACGAGACGAATCAGAAATTCGTGGGCATCGTCGTACGTATGTTGGTGCAATGCCAGGGCGTATTATCCAAGGGATGAAAAAGGCAGGGACAATTAATCCTGTGTTCCTTTTAGATGAAATTGATAAAATGTCTAATGACTTCAGGGGAGATCCAGCAGCAGCAATGCTTGAAGTTTTAGATCCGGCTCAAAATAATACATTTAGTGATCATTACATCGAAGAACCTTATGATTTATCAAATGTATTATTTATAGCAACTGCTAATGATTTAAGTACAATTCCTGGACCGTTACTAGATCGTATGGAAGTGATTTCAATTGCTGGTTATACTGAAATTGAAAAAGAGCAAATTACGAAAAATCATTTAATACCAAAACAGTTAAAAGAGCACGGCTTGAAAAAAACACAAGTTATTATGAAAGACGAAGCAGTAGTGGATATCATCCGTTACTATACTCGTGAAGCGGGCGTTCGCGGACTAGAGCGTCAAGTCGCAACCCTATGTCGTAAAATCGCTAAGATCATTGTTTCTGGTGAGAAAAAACGAGTAACAGTAAGCTCGAAATCGTTAGAGGAATTACTCGGTAAACATCGTTTCCGATATGGACAAGCCGAGGAAGAAAATCAAATCGGTGTAGCTACTGGACTTGCTTATACAACTGTGGGTGGTGATACATTGCAAATTGAGGTATCATTAACACCTGGTAAAGGAAAATTGCAGCTAACTGGGAAGCTAGGCGATGTCATGAAGGAATCAGCTCAAACCGCCTTATCGTATGTCCGCTCAAAAATGGAAGAGCTAAAAGTGGATGCGGAATATTTTGAAACACATGATATTCATATTCACGTTCCTGAAGGAGCAGTGCCGAAAGATGGTCCTTCCGCAGGTATTACAATGGCAACCGCAATTGTTTCCGCGATTTTACACCGTCCAATACGCCGTGAGGTCGGCATGACAGGTGAAATTACTTTACGTGGGCGTGTACTCCCAATTGGGGGCTTAAAGGAAAAGACACTCAGTGCGCATCGAGCAGGCTTAACGACAATTATTTGTCCAAAAGATAATGAGCGAGATATTGAGGATATTCCTGAAAGTGTACGCGAACAACTAACATTTAAACTAGTGTCATCGGCTGATGAAGTATTAGCCATTGCACTGGACGGAGGTATTTAAGAAAATGAAAGTCCATAACGTCGAAATGGTCATAAGTGCTGTAAGACCAGACCAATATCCAGAAGATGGACTGCCAGAATTTGCACTAGCCGGTCGTTCAAATGTGGGGAAATCCTCATTTATTAACCGAATGATCGGTCGTAAAGCTTTAGCACGTATTTCTTCTAAGCCCGGAAAAACACAAACGCTTAATTTTTACAAAATTGAAGAGCAATTGTTTTTCGTAGATGTTCCGGGTTATGGTTATGCAAAGGTTTCAAAGACTGAGCGTGAAGCATGGGGAAAAATGATTGAGCGTTACTTAACTGGGCGTCAGGAATTAAAGGCAGTCGTTCAAATTATTGACTTACGTCATCCACCTACAGCTGATGATCGCATGATGTATGATTTTTTGAAGCATTACAATATTCCTTGTATTGTCATTGCAACAAAAGCAGATAAAATTCCAAAAGGTAAATGGGATAAGCACAAAAAAATCGTGAAAGAAACGCTAGACATGGATAAAAATGATCCTATTATTGTCTTTTCTTCAGAAACAGGACTTGGTTTTGAAGAAGCTTGGCGTACTATCGAAAATAAAATGTAATAAGAAAACATCTATTGCGTCTATTATTTAGGACAGTAGATGTTTTTTTTATTAAAATGGATGGAATTGCTTGATGAATGAAATAACTGACCGATAAATTAAATAGGAGGTGGACTTAATGGATATCGCAGCTTTATCAATGGCAATGAATCAAGCAACATTAATGCAAAATGTATCTCTAGCTGTAACGAAACAGGCTATGGAGATGCAACAGCAAAATTCAGAACAATTAGTTGAAATGTTAGATGCTCCACATCCAACAGCTGGACATACAATTGACGTTCAAGTTTGATGAAGGAAGGTAGCTTGTAATTGGAAGCTACCTCTATCTTTGTGTCTAACGGTAGATTAAAAAAGGAATTAAAAGTACTAAAATGTATCTTTTTAGATAGTAAAAACTACCAATAGTACGATATACTATTTAATAATAATTAATAACATTTTTTTAGGAGGTGGGATTGTTGAAGAAAATTCCATACATACTAATGATTTTGTTACTAGCGGTTCTCGGGTTCTCATCAAATCAAACAGCACATGCTACCCAAATGGTGACTGGAACTTTTGTGGATGTAACATTTTCAGAATATGAAAATTCAAATGGAGTAATAGAAAAAAAGCTTAGTAAAATTACTTTGCAAAATGATAGCGGTCGTCAAGTTACATACAATATAAATAATAATGCCCGCCTGTATATTAATAAGACAGAGACAACAATCGAAGGCTTTAAGATGGGGATGAAAGTAGAAGCGGACATTTCCCTTCGAAGTGTTGTTGAGCTTCGAGGTACTTCTGATTCTACAAAGGAAACAGAATCTCCAACAGTTGCACACAATACGAAAACACTTGCCGGGGTAGTGACAAGTATCGATCCAAATGGACTATTTATTATGTTGAAGTCGGATTTTGGAAAAGAAACGACTTACTATATAAATAAAGATACAAGCTACCAAAAAAACTCCTCTGCAGCCGATATTAGCGCATTATATGTAGGGGATCGTGTTAAGCTAAGCCTTAAAAATCAAAATGCATCCATTGTCACAAAAATCGAAATTAGTGATACAGGTACATTAGTTGAAAACCTATATAAAGGTGAAATACAAACGGTTAATGCCAATGCAAATAAATTAACTGTAAAAAATCAACATGCTTTTATAAATTGGCAGTTTGGTTCTGATACAACAAAGGCTTTATCAACGATGAATTTTTCATCGAAAGTTCCAGTATATGTTGGAAACACAAAAATTAATAAAGATCAGTTGAAAAATTACATTGGTAGTGAAGCATATTATGCAACAGTTAAACAATTTGGCAAAGAAGTGATTGAAAAGATTGTTGTATTGAAAAACAACGAGCGAACTTACTACGAGCCTATGCTTTCTGTAGATTCTAAATATCAACTATTTAAACTTAAATCTGCAGGTACAATATACTTCCACGATGGAACGATATTAATTCGAAATGGTCGTTTAATCGAACCTACAGGCCTATTAGCTTATGGTACAGCCTTTGTTATTTCGGATGGTGCTGCACGTGATCATTATGCCCAAGTTGTGCAAATAACAAGTGATAGTTTTATGTCACCAAACTTAGCAGGTCATGAGTTATATTATGGACGTTTATCACAAGCAGATGGCTATTTAATCGAAATTGATGATGCAATGAAGATCGAGTCAAATGTCTTCAAGAAAACAGATCGTACTGTACTATCTGTTAGTAATTCAACAAAGGCAATAGTAGATGACGGTAACAAAACATACAGTGTTGTTCCTGATATTGAACTTCATTTATATGAAGGTCAATATGGATACTTCTATGTGAAGGATGGACATGTACAGGCCCTTCATATTCTGAATAAGGCGAAACCTGTTGCACCATTAATGTTAACAGGTAAACTACAGTCAGTTAAATCGAAATTCCCAGCTGTAATCAATGTGAAGAGCGTTAGTCAATGGCAAAATGGTCGTTGGTATGAAGCTGGTGAAATGATTGATATGAATATTGACCAAGCAACAATTATTAAAGCTGGTAAAGTTATTCAAGCATCTGATTTAAAACCTTCTGATCGTTTAGTAGTATTATCAGATCGTTTTATCAAAGCTCATTTAATATTAGTCGATTAATATCTGTGAGTTTTCTGCGAGTATATTTACGACGAAGGTATTCAGCCTTAAGCGAATTTTTTAGTACTTGCTAATGATGAAAGACTTTGTCGCGCTAGGAGTAGAAGGCGAGCAAATTTAACCTTAAATTTTTTAGGTGTGTTGATTAGGTTCATCACCAAAAGTCGTGGAGACTTCTTATCATTTTGCTTACATCAACACACCTGATTATTTTATTATCTTAAATAATTGACAGCTCCAGATGCGGATATGCATGGAATGAAAGAGAGGAACAGAAAAAGAATGCGAAAACATTTATATAAAATAATGTTAGTAGTTCTTGCTGTATTGATTGTTGGGGCTACTATCCCAGAAAATGCATCAGCGTCTTCATTAGAAACAACGGGTGCTGTAAAAAATGAATATACATATGAGGAAGCTGTTTTCATTACAGGAACACCTATTATATTTAAAGGCACTAGTAAAGACATTAAAATTACGCAAAAAGAATCTAAAGGAAAATTAACTGAAACATATAGTTTAAAGCTAACAGCAAGTAACGGTGCTACATTGACACGAAATATTGCCTATGAATCAGATGTAGTAGATTATGCTACGATTGGGCAAAAAACATCCAATGGTGTTGTGAAAAAGTATACAGAGAAAATTGTTGCTGGGAAAATTACCTATACATTAGCTGATTACCAATTTTCACAAGGGACTGTAACGGACAATCGTGTAGCCTCTGATTATTTCTCAGGTAATGTGATTTCGAGAAAAACGTATTCCTATCAAACTGGAACTGGAAAAAATGCAGTCCAAAATACTGTGACAATTGATACGGATAGTCGTCATGCTGGCTATGAAAACTTCTGGGGAGCAACGGAAACACAAATTACCGAAGCTGTTTATAATTATAGCGATGGTAAGACAAGCCATGTGAAAAATCGTTTATCTACAAGTAAATCACGTGTACTAAACTATGAAGAAAACCTAGGGACTTTAGGGAGCTTTGATGGTGGGTATGCGGTAGTAAGTGAAAAGGATGTTATTTCTGAATATACGTATGATTTAGCCTCTGGACAAAAAGGGACTCTTGACTTAGATACAGAATACATGCCGACAATTGAACGTTTAATCATTCCTAAGTTCCGTGACTTATCAAATCATTATGCGAAACAAGCTATTGAAAAATTATATTCTTTAGGTATTTACACTGATGCAAGTAACTTCTTCTCACCAAATACCCCTATGAAGCGTATTGACTTTTCAACGGCGATTGGTAAGGCAGTTGACTTACGTGTTATGGCAGAACCGAAAACGAAAAAATCCAAAACTACTACAAGTATTTTTAAAGATATTAAACGTACAGTAAAAGATTATGCTTATATTGAGTCTGCGGTTAATAAAGGAATTATTAAAGGTGTATCACCAGAGTATTTCAAGCCTGATCATCCGATTACTCGAGCACAAGCCGCTACGATTTATGTGCGTGCTTTAGGGCTTGAGAATAAGGCGCCAGATCCTGGCTATTTAACAAAGTTTAAGGATGATGCTCAAATTCCGGTTTACGCAAGAGACGGTATTTACATTGTCAATGAGTTAGGCTTAATGACTGGTGACCCTACAGGTCGATTTAATCCAAATCAGCCATTAACGCGTGCAGAAGCATCAGTAGTATTAGAACGTTTTTTAAATTATTTGGAAAGTGACTTAAAACAAAACTATCGAGATGACATATTGTTCTTTAATTAAAGAAAGGACTGAGCAATAAATGACGTATGCTAAAAAAGCATTTCTATCCCTGCTATGTATCGTGCTAGTCCTGATGACAGCAACTCCAGCTGTGACTCAGGCTGCTACGACAATTAGGGATGTACCAACTACTAATAGTAAATACAAAGCTATTTCATGGGCAGTCGATAATGATTTATTCACATTGGATAGCGCTAATAATTTTTCACCTAATGCACAGCTAACTGAGCAAGAGCTTGTTGTCTTGTTTGCAAAGCTAGATCGAAACTATGCATTATCATATAACGACAGTGTAGCTTATAACTTCTATAGTGATTTTTATTTACCGTTTAATGGTACCTATACAACAGCCAATCGTTCAAAAGCTGTTACACGTGGACAATTTGCACGTATATATGCTGCATTTAGAGGTTTAGATTTAGATGAGCCTCAGGCGGTTCAATATTTATACACGAACGATATTTCAACAGGAAATACTGGTAAAAAGACATTTGCTGATTTCCAACCTTCTACAAAGCTAACTCGAGGAGATAGTGCTGAATTATTATACCGCAGTGTACAAAACGGCAACTTTGCTGTACTAGGATTAAAACGTACGGCTGCAGGACGTGATAATGACAAAATTACATTACCTCCAGGCTTCATGGGCTCAAGCAATACGGAATTTGAAGAGCCAAAGGATAATAATAACGATTTTACTGGACCGGAATATGTTAATAATGCTCTACAAAGTATTGATGTTGAAAAACCAGATTTAATCGCAAATGACCAAGATTCAACGCTCATTACAGTATCTTTAAAAGCTTGTAATGGTGATCCAATACCTGATGATAAATCTTATACATTCCGTGTAACTTCATCATATGGTGCTAAAATCGTTGACACATCAGGTGAAGCTGTTCGAAATGTACAATCAGATGGCTCTACTGTCTCTGCGATTGTTATAGCACCGAAATTAACAAAATCTGTCCGTGATACAATTTCATTTGAGCTTATTAATAACACGGATCCTGGTATGAAATGTCTTGTAGGCGAAAAACTGAATGCACATGTCCGTTACTCACCTCAGCCGGAAATGCGCATTGATTATCAAGTGTATGATCCAGCGAATACGGATGATGAAAATGGAAATGTAACACCTCCATATGTACCGTATGAAAAATTACCAGAGTTCTTTAAAGAAAATATTGTGAACGTCCATTGGATTGATAGAGAAGAAAAGCTATTTAGTATTGGACAACAAACAAATGTAACAAATGCTCTAGGAAATGTTGAAAATATTTATTTACAATATGGTGGCAATGATAAAAAATACCCTGCATTAGGCTATGAAAATGCCATTTTACAATTTGAAAACTATAATATTTCCGTTTGGTTGTTCGAAGAGATTATTGAAAAACGTTTGAAGGATTCAATTAATGATACGATTGAAATTATGTATATGATTTCAGATGATGGGCGTCCAATTTATCGTATTCAAGGGATTGATGATGCGATTGCCTCACAGGTTGAGAATATTAACCCAGTCGGTGCTATTATTCAACTTATGGGCTATATGCCAGATGAAAAAAAACTGACACTCGAGCACTATGATAGTGTCATGAAAATTTATGCTATTTTCACAAGCTTGAGTAACTATGATCGAACAGTATTATTAAAATACCAAGGTGGTAAATTACTAGGTCAAGTAGAAGCCTATAAAAAACGAGTGGAAGCATTAAAGGAAAGCGAAGAAGCGGCATCAAGACCATCTGGTAAAGATCGTTACACTAAAGTAATGGTTACTTTAGTGAGACCAGGTGGAGAAATTATTACTGACTATCAAGGAACAGTAAAAATTAAATTTGATGGTGTTGAGAAAACAGCTTCATTTGTTACAAATACTTCGGATTACTTAAATAATACTGGAAGCCCAGGGACAGCCGTTGCGTACTTTGACTCCGTTATTTATGGGAAATCAAAAGCTGAAGCAACATTAGTAAATAAAATAGATCCTCGTTATGCAACAATATTGAAGGATCTAAAGGATAAAACATTTACGAAGGAAATTTTTACAAATCCTTACTTTAGTAAAAATTCTTGTTCTTTAGCAACAGAAGTCGCTTACGTAGTTGATTACTCTGCTTCGATGAAAGCTTCTGACCAAACAAATTACCGTGGTAAGAAAATGATGGAAGTCATCAATCAAATTAAGGCAAAAAATAATATTGTGATTGAAACAAATACAAAAGCTACTGTTCTTGGAGAGGGAACGACAGACAATGTATTGAAAAAAGATCTATATAAAGCATCGAAAGAGAAAGGTGCCACAGATATTTTTGCAGGTATTGAAATGGCACTGTCTAAATTCTCAAATGACTCAAAAACGTCAAAAGCTATTATTGTCGTGTCAGATGGTAAAACAAGTAAATCTAAGATGACAAAAGTGTTAAACGAAGCGAAAAATAAAGGGGTTAAGGTTTACACTGTAAGTATGGGTAAAAAATCACAAGTCAATGATGCAATTTTAACGCAATTGGCTGCTGAAACGGGTGGTATTTACTACCACGCAATCGATAACTTACAATTACATCAAGTTTTCCAAAAAATTATTGATGCAATTTTATGTAAAACTTCGCCTTCAAGTTGCGTGAATCCTGAAGACATATTTGAAGAAGCGACGGTAACTCTACGCAAAGGCAATATTACAATGAATGCAAGAATCGATGGTAATTGCTCAAATGTTGCAAAGGTTAATGTACGATTCCCTTCTTTAAGTGGAGATGCGCAGTTTGAATTGAATAAGCGTAGTGATAATGTCTACATGCTAACAAAAACAGTGCAAACAATGCAGGACTTCAAAGTTAATAATGAAATTGAATTTATAGCATATGATAAAGACGGTAAAATCATAGCTACAAAAACTACGACAATTACAAATTAATAGATTAATACTCAAAAAAAGCTGAACTAATTCTAACAATTAGTTCAGCTTTTTTTTGAAATATTTATATAGCATTCACCATATCGTTTGGTTGATTTCCGTTCCGACTGGGCGCGTCCGATGAGCCGCTTGGGCCAACAGAATGTTGGTCTCGGAGCCGTTATCACAGGATGTGATGGTTTTAGCCTTCGTTCCACTATTGCTAATCCCCAAGGAGTCGCCCAGTCTCCACTCCAATCAACTTATCCTCATTATATATTTTTTAACAAATTTTTATTCTAACTTTCAGAAATGAACGGTACATTTAATAAATTTATTAAATTCGGCAATACTACAACTAAAGATACTTTGAGGTGAAAAAATGAGCAGAACTGTTTCTTTTTTTTTAGTTTCATTTTGTGCGTTTTTTCTAATAACATTACATGCATCTGCAAAGGATAAACCTAGTCTTTATGAAGAAATATATCCTGAAATAGGATATAAATCGGTAGAAGAAGCAGTGGGTGATTTTGAACAACACTTTAACCAAAAATTAAAGCTACCTCTTAGAGTACCCTCTATAAGCTTTACACATCATTTTGGAAGATTTACCGATTCAAAATATGAAGGCAATGACGCATTTGAAGTGACATTTATAAATGATCAATCATCTGAAAATCATTATAAAATTGACATTCGCCCACTTAAGTATAGATTGCCTATAAGAGAGAAATATGTAATCAAAACATTTGAATTGAAGAATGGGAATGTAGGCACATATATGACAATATCAGGCTTTAATGTGCTTGTTTTTGAGAGAGATAATTTGCAGTATATGCTAAGTGTAGATAAACGAGTCTCAAATAAAGTTACACCTGAAGCTTTAGTAGACATAGCCAATTCTATTGATTATTAAGTGGAACAAAAATTTTGATGTGACTCGAGAACAATAGTATAGAAAAGTAAAAATAGCTTTGTTAAAGATAATTAAACAAAGGCTATTTTTTTATATCTTAAAAAAATTTTCATTTAATTTAGTTCGACTCTATTAGGATGATCCTTTAAAACGTATATCATGTGGATATGTTGATTGTAGTGGAGGCTTGCGACTCCTTCGTGACCAATATCGTGATGGCCCGAGACCCTGCAGCGAAGCGGCTCATCGGACGCCCCCCAGGAAAGCACCAAGCAGGAACGGAAATCAACCACACGTTTTGGTTAATAGCCATTAAAATAATAATTAATTCTGTCCCTTTAGAAAATGTTCTGGAAAACATTAAATTTGAAACAGAACGTATAATTTGTTACACTTAGTTTATAATAATTCTAATGTAGATGACGAATTTCAGTTCTTCATGACATGTTCACAAATTATTGATGAACTCTTGTCGAACTGTGCTATAATGAGATTTGTTAATTAGAACGTGAGAGGTGTTATTCATGCATACCATCGTAGTAGGCTTGAATTATAAAACGGCGCCAGTTGAGATTCGTGAAAAGTTATCATTCATAGAGAGTGAACTACCACAGGCAATGGAAGCGCTGCAAAAGGAAAAAAGTATATTAGAAAACGTTATTGTTTCGACATGTAACCGTACAGAAATATATGCAGTAGTTGACCAATTGCATACTGGACGTCATTTTGTTAAACAATTTTTAGCAAATTGGTTCGACCTGCCTGCGGAGACATTTTCTTCGTATTTAACAATTCGTGAAGAAGATGAGGCAATCGAGCATTTATTCAAAGTGACAGCTGGTATTGATTCGATGGTACTTGGCGAAACTCAAATTTTAGGACAAGTTAGAAAAAGCTTCTTAAATGGACAAGAGATTGGAACGACAGGAACGGTATACAATCAGCTATTTAAACAAGCAGTGACATTTGCGAAGCGAGCACATAATGAAACGGCTATCGGTGAGAACGCGGTATCTGTCTCTTATGCAGCAGTTGAATTAGCAAAAAAAATATTCGGATCTTTACAACGTAAGCATGTAGCTATTTTAGGTGCAGGAAAAATGGGGGAACTTGCTATTGAGAACCTTTACGGTAGCGGTGTAGGAAAAGTAACCGTAATTAACCGTACGTTCGAAAAAGCAGAAAGCCTAGCAGCTAAATTTGACGGTGAAGCAAAATCCATGAAGGAACTACAATGTTCATTACTGGAAGCGGATATTTTAATTACGTCTACAGGTGCAACAGATTATGTGATTGACTATGAATTGATGCAATTTGTTGAACGTTTGCGTAAAGGTAAACCATTATTTATGGTAGATATTGCGGTTCCACGTGATATTGATCCACGTGTTGGAGATTTACCGAATGTTTTCTTATATGATATAGATGATTTACAAGGCATCGTCGAAGCAAACTTAGTAGAACGTGAACGTGCTGCTGCTGATATTTCTTCGATGATTGGTAAAGAGGTTGTGCAATTTAAAGATTGGGTTGCGACTCTTGGCGTTGTCCCTGTCATCTCGGCTTTACGTAAAAAAGCAAATCATATTCAAGAAGAGACAATGATTAGTATCGAGAATAAAATGCCGGATTTAACGGATCGAGAACGTAAAATTTTAAGCAAGCATACAAAGTCTATTATTAATCAATTGTTAAAAGAACCAATTTTACAAGCTAAAGAAATGGCAAATTCATCAAAAGCAAATGAACAGTTACGTTTATTCCAACAAATTTTCGGTATTGAGGATGCTGTGGAAGCTGAAGTTACTGCGATGACAGAACAAGAGCTTGAACGCAAAGAACGCTTACAGTCGTCACAATCTTCCACTGAACCAAAGTATTCTTTCTAACTTCTTTTGGCAAATCTCTTTTGTAGCGAAAGCAAAGCGTCAGCTACAGAAGTCTCCCACCTCTATAGATGGTGAGATGAATGCAGGTTAAAGTTACTTTTCAGCGGGTGTCCAAACTCCGCTGAAACAGAGGAACTCAGGCTAAGACCTTCACATCCTGTGAAAACGCCTGTGTGACCAACTTCGTGTTGGCCTAAAGCCTCCGGCGGATGTCACAGAATCGGAAAGGAGTTCTTAGGGGATGTTAGCCGTTATCGCATCCATGCGATAACGGCTAACTGACCTACTTTGTGCAGACCTAAGCACAAAGCCGATTCCGGACGCAATTATGCCAAGGCATAATTGATAGATGTCTATGTGTTCGCGGTACAACTTTAGAAAAGTTGTCCTTCGAGCTTTTTCCCGCGAGCAAGATTTTCTACTGATATTAAATGAGGCGTTTTCGTATCTGTATGGTAAACTAAGGATACGAAAACGTTTTTTTTCTAGGCTAAAGTACACTACTTTAGTACTTTCAATATAAAGAAGGGATGTCTATTGGCTGATTTGACGATGACAAGGCTCTATGAAGTAATGATCGTCTTGTATGCGATCAGTCTAGTATTTTACTTTACTGATTACTTTTATAAGCAAATACGAGCAAGGCGAGTTGCTTTTTGGCTTGTTTCATTCGTATGGGTAATTCAAAGTGCCATTATTTTATTAACTTTTGTGGAAACGAAGCGATTTCCGATTTTATCCTTGTCAGAAGGGATTCTCTTTTATTCCTGGCTGCTCGTGACACTATCTATTATTTTGCACTGTATTGCACGAGTTGATTTACCGGTATTTATTATTAATATACTAGGATTTTTATTCGCTAGTATCTTTACTTTTATGCCGAAACGCCCGACAGGAATAGTAAGCGATACTTTAATTTCGGAATTGCTTTTTATTCATATATCATTTGCCATTTTATCGTACGCAGCGTTTTCTTTAACATTTGTTTTTGCGATATTGTACTTAGTATTATATCGTTTGCTGAAAAAGAAAAAATGGTCACATGTCTGGACAAGGTTGCCATCACTACAGCAGACGAGCAACTGGATGAATGTTTCATTTTACATTGGTATTCCAGTGTTGTCTGTAAGTTTAGTTTTAGGGTTTGAATGGGCACTACTAACGCTAGAGAGTCTTTCGATTTTTGATGCGAAGATTATTGGGTCCTTTATTATTTTAATTTTGTATTGCTTTATATTGTATGCGAATCGTAAAAGTAAGCTGATAGGGACAACTTATGCGTGGGTACATATATACGCTTATCTATTAGTTGTTGTTAACTTCTTTTTAGGAAGCAGTTTATCACGATTCCATTTATGGTATTAGAAGAGAGGTTGGAGACTGTTGAGAAAAATTATTGTAGGTTCTAGGAGAAGTAAGCTAGCTTTAACACAAACAAATTGGTTTATCAATGAGTTAAAAGCAGCTGGTGTACCATTTGAATTTGAAGTGAAAGAAATTGTCACGAAAGGTGACCAAATTTTAGACGTGCAACTATCTAAAGTAGGTGGTAAAGGTCTTTTCGTTAAAGAAATTGAACAAGCGCTTTACGACAAAGAAATTGACTTTGCTGTCCATTCTATGAAGGATATGCCTGCAGTATTGCCTGAAGGATTAGTCATTGGCTGTATTCCACCACGTGAAGATGCGCGTGATGCTTTTATTTCAAAAGGACATGTGAAATTTGCCGATCTTCCAACAGGAGCTGTTGTTGGGACAAGTTCTCTTCGTCGCAGTGCTCAACTTTTAACTGTCCGTCCAGATATTGAAATTAAATGGATTCGTGGAAATGTAGATACACGCTTAGCTAAACTTGAAACTGAAGAATATGATGCCATTATTTTAGCAGCAGCTGGCCTAAAACGCCTTGGCTGGAGCGATGATGTAGTTACTGAGTTTTTATCTGTTGAGGATTGTCTACCAGCAGTAGCACAAGGATCTCTAGGTATTGAATGCCGTGGAGATGATACAGAACTATTAACGGAATTAGGCAAGTTAACAGATAGCATTACATGGCAAGAAGCACATGCAGAACGTGCTTTCTTAGCGGCTATGGATGGCGGCTGTCAAGTGCCTATCGCAGGATATGCAAAGTCTAACGGGGAAGAAATTACATTAATTGGCCTTGTTGCTGCACCAGATGCTTCAGTTGTTTATAAGGAAACAGTTGTGGGCTCTAATGCCGAAGCAGTTGGGAAAGAGCTTGCTGAGATTTTAACGAAGCAAGGTGCTTTTGAATTAATTCAACGAGTAAAGGCAGAGCAAGATGCAAAATAATTTACCTTTAGAAGGTAAAACTATTATTTTGACAGGTACATCTAAGACGACAACCATAATAGATGACATTACAGCATTAGGTGGTCAAGCAGTAATTGCCCCTTTGATTGAAACTTGCGAGCTGATCGATAAAAACGATGATGTGCAATTAGAGTTTGCACGTCAATTTGAATGGCTCATTTTTACGAGTCAAAACGCGGTAGAAGCTTTTGCCAATAAGATGCATCGCTTTAATATAAGTGCAGCATATTTTCAAGGCAAAGTAGCTTCTATTGGTACTAAAACTACTACAGCCTTAGAAAAGCTAGGATTCCATGTTAGCTTTATGCCTTCTATATTTAGTGCAGATGTATTTGTTCAAGAATTTCCTGATGTGGTAGCAGGGAGCAATCCTACTTGTCTATTTATTCGTGGAGAAAAAGCGAAAAATACATTAAAGGAAGGTCTGCCCTTTACATTGAAGGAATGGACAGTTTATGAAACGATTGAGCGACATGATCAAAAACAATTAATGATTGAATGTATCCGTACGAATAGCGATGTCACAGTGATTTTTGCTAGTCCTTCTGCTGTTGATGTATACGCAAAGGATATAGCTTCGGTAATTGGTTGGGAGGCAGTACATGTAGCAGCAATCGGCCATATTACAGAAGCAGCTATTGTAAATCACGGTGCTATTGTAGATATTATGCCGAGCGTATATACAATGCAAGCAGTCATCGAGGAAATAACGAAAGTAGGAGAAAGAAAATGACAAAATTACAATTTCAAAGACATCGTCGTTTGCGTGCAAATGCTGCTATACGATCAATGGTAAAAGAAACATACTTACACAAAGAGGATTTAATATATCCGATTTTTGTTATGGAAGGCGAAAATATTAAAAATGAAGTCCCTTCTATGCCAGGAGTTTTTCAATTTTCATTAGATAAACTTGAAGCTGAGATTGATGAAGTTGTTGCTTTAGATATTCCTGCTGTTATTTTATTTGGCTTACCTGCAGAAAAAGATGCAGTTGGAACTGGTGCTTTCCATGATCATGGTATTGTGCAAAAAGCAACACGACTTATTAAAGCTCGTTACCCAGAACTATTAGTCATAGCGGATACATGCTTATGTGAATTTACAGATCATGGACATTGTGGCTTAATTGAAGGCGATCAAATTTTAAACGATCCTTCATTAGATGTTTTAGCACGTACAGCAGTATCACAAGCGAAAGCAGGGGCAGATATCATCGCTCCATCTAATATGATGGATGGATTTGTAGCAGCTATTCGTACAGGTCTAGATGAAGCAGGCTTTGAAAATGTTCCGATTATGTCATATGCCGTAAAATATGCATCTAGCTATTATGGTCCATTCCGAGATGCAGCTGATGGTGCACCTCAATTTGGTGATCGCAAATCATACCAAATGGATCCATCGAATCGAATGGAGGCATTCCGTGAAGCGGAATCAGATATTGAAGAAGGTGCAGATTTCTTAATCGTTAAACCAGCTTTAAGTTATTTAGACATTATTCGTGATGTGAAAAATAATTATACATTACCGATTGTTGCATACAACGTTTCTGGTGAATATGCAATGATTAAAGCTGCGGCTATTAATGGCTGGATTGAAGAGAAAAATGTAGTGCTTGAAACGTTACTTAGCATGAAACGTGCAGGCTCAGATTTAATCATTACGTATCATGCTAAAGATGTTGCACGTTGGTTGGAGGAGAAATAAATGACTCGTTCTTATGAAAAATCAAAACAAGCATATGCTGAAGCGATTAACCTAATGCCAGGTGGTGTTAGTAGCCCAGTACGTGCATTCAAATCCGTAAATATGGATCCAATCTTCATGGAATCTGGTCACGGAGCTATTATTAAAGATGTTGATGGCAATGAATATATTGACTATGTATTATCATGGGGACCTCTAATTTTAGGTCATACGCATCCAGAAGTTGTACAAGCAATTGCAGAAACAGCAGCGAAAGGCTCTTCGTTTGGAGCACCAAGTTACACAGAAAATCGATTAGCTAAATTAGTGTTAGATCGACTACCTGGTATGGAAATGATTCGCTTTGTTTCTTCTGGGACAGAGGCTACGATGTCTGCTTTACGCGTAGCTCGTGGTGTTACAGGTCGCGATAAAATTTTAAAATTTGAGGGCTCATATCACGGTCATGGAGATTCCTTGCTAATTAAGGCTGGCTCTGGGGTAGCTACATTAGGCTTACCTGACAGCCCTGGTGTCCCAGCGGATATTGCACGCAATACATTAACAGTAGCGTATAATGACTTAGAAGGGGCAAAACTAGTTTTCGAAAAGTTTGGTTCAGAGCTTGCGGCAGTAATTGTTGAGCCAGTCGCAGGAAATATGGGCGTTGTCCCTCCACAACCAGGCTTCCTACAAGGTTTACGTGAATTAACAAAGGAACATGGAACACTGTTGATTTTTGATGAAGTTATGACAGGCTTCCGTGTTGACTATGGCTGTGCACAAGGTTATTTTGATGTAACACCAGATATTACAACGTTAGGTAAAGTTATTGGTGGTGGACTTCCTGTAGGTGCATTTGCAGGGAAAAAGGAAATTATGGAGCAAGTGGCTCCGGCTGGACCAATCTATCAAGCTGGGACATTGTCAGGGAATCCATTAGCAATGACAGCTGGCTATGAAACATTAACTCGCCTAGATCCTAGCTCTTATGAATACTTCAAAAAGCTAGGAGATCAATTAGAGGCTGGTTTCCGTGAAGCCGCAACGAAATACAATATTCCGCATACTGTAAATCGTGCTGGTTCAATGATAGGTTTCTTCTTTACGAATGAAGATGTTATTGATTTTGATACAGCAAAAACGTCAGATTTACAATTATTTGCTGAATACTTCCGTCTAATGGCAGAGGAAGGTATTTTCTTACCGCCATCTCAATTTGAAGGTTTATTTATTTCTACTGCACATACGGAGGAGCATATCTCAAAAACAGTTGATGCTTTCCATAAAGTATTTGCACAATTAGCAAGATAATAGGTTGATACAAAATAGCATGCTAGAAGTATTTTCTGGCATGCTATTTATTGTTGTTTACTAATATAATTTGCCTCTGTCTGCAATGGCTTATATTTTTGTGGTTCATCACCAAAAGTTATGGATGACATTTGTTAAAACGTCTAAGTTGATTGGAGTGGAGATGGGCGACTCCTTGGGGATTAGCGTCACAGATGAGACCCTGCAGCGAAGCGAAGCAGCTCATCGGACGCCCTCAGGAAAGCGCCCGGTCGGAACGGAAATCAACCACTCGTTTTGGTGATGATCCATTTTTACCCGTTAAATGACAATGAATGTATGATCGTTACCGCTTGAAAAATTTTTATTAAAATTATAACTTTCAGCATAGCCAAATTGTGGGCGAAATCGTATATAATAGAGCTATTCGTAAAAGAAAGTAGTGAATTGATATGGCAACTGGCACACATATGGTCGAAGTACCTGTAGGAATTGAAAATGTATGGGACTTCGTCAGTGATATGGAAAAATGGGCAAAGCTTGTCCCAGGTTATAATGCGCATGAAATGATTGATGAAAAACATTCAACATGGACGTTTAAAGGCAATGTTGGTGTTCTGAAAAAAACAGTACAAGTAGAGATTACTATTTTAGAATGGGCAGCGCCTTCTAAAGTAACATTCGAATTAAAAGGAATTTCTGATAACTTTTCAGGAAACGGTTATTTCCTAGCAGAAAGTATTGATGCAGAAAATACAAAAATGACAGGCTTCTTGGAAGTAACAGCAGGAGGATTAGCCGGTCCTGTTTTAAATCCAATCTTTAAGCCAATCGTACCAAAAGCAACACAAATGTTAACAGACCGTGTAGCAAATAAAATTAAATTGGTGAATGTATAATAACGATTGCACCACAAGTAAAAGGCATGCTAGAATACTTCTTCTAGCATGCCTTTTTTAGGCTCGTTATTGAGGGGATTTTTGTTACGGCAGGCGCTTTTCTTAGGGGACGTCCGATGTGCCGCTTCCCTTAGGCACTATACAAAATCCGATCGCATTGTTTCTTTGCACGAGAGTAAAGAGACAGCTACATAATATACACCAAGACGAAATTGATTAATCACCCTATAGCATACTATCCTTCGGAGCTTCATATGATGCAAGAGGAGGGATTATTATCGAACACAAAACTTGGAATATGAGTGAAACTTTTTGTTTTCCTGGTTATGGCTGCCCAACAGAAATAGCAGCTGTACAAATTAAGCCACGGTGGCAGACAACGCAGTTAGAAGACTCTCTACGATTAATGGGTATTTATCATATCACAGCACATGTTCGCTTTGATTTTCAAGACATGCAAGCTTACATGGGTGATGATGAATTAGTACAAATCGATACGCTAGATATTCAAGGAGATACTGGTTATTTTGAATATGCAGTTCCTTTAAATGTAGATTTACCAAAGGATGCAGCTATTGAAGATTTAATGGTAAAGGATATTCGACCTGTTTTGAGGAATCAGATGTGTCAGCTCGAGTGGACGGTTACAAGTGTTTTTAATGAGCCTGAGCTTGCGTTAGAAAAAGCGCACGTTTTTGAAAGTCAGTCTGTCAATGCCTCAGCTCAAATTGAGAAGGGGGACCTTACAAAAGAAACGGCACAAGTAAAACAACCTACAACTGCAGTAGCTTCGAATCAAGAAGAAAAAACTGTAGCTGTAGTAGCTTCAGCACAAGAAGAAAAATCAAAGTTAGTTTCATTCGCAGTTCAAAAGGAAAAGTCTGAAGCAATAGTAGCTTCAGACAAAAAAGAAAAGCCTGCATCAAAAACAATGTTGAGGGAGTCCTCAAGTAATATTGTAGTCCGTGAATCTAGCTCCTGGCATGAAGTGCCATCGATGATCTGGGATTTAACCGAAGACTATACACCGCTAAAGGTTCGTGTTTCAAATGATTTCATTCAAAAGTAAATAGCATATAAGTAAAAGGAGCAATAAGATGATGAAATCCCCAGATGTTGGAATGATGATGACACGTATAAACTGAAAAGCACAAATTGGAACAATTATCGTTTTGCAATAAAAACGAAATTGTCGTAGCCATGGTGGTAAAAAACAAGGATTATACTTACGTCGTCGCATTTGAATTTTCACTTCCTTTTCTAGTAGTGCTTCCTAAAAAATAACTAAATCACTTGAAAAATTGCATGATTTTGGGGTACAATGTGAAAAAGTTGAATATCAATGCAAATGCTATGACAGGGAAGAGTAAATTATTCGTACATTTTAAGAGAGGAAACAGTAGCTGAAAAGTTTCTATTTGTACCTAGTTGAATGTAGCCCTCGAGCAGCTTTAGTGAACTAACAGTAGTTAAAGCCGGTTAAACACCGTTACCGAATTGAGAGCCAGTAGTAAAGGCTTAAGCAAGTAATACATTTTTTCTGATGAAACGTATGATAGCTTAACGCGCCTCTGCTGGAATTAAAGGTGGTACCGCGAACTTAAACTCCTTCGTCCTTTTTGACGTTAGGAGTTTTTTTATTTTTATTAATCTTCTTGTTAATGTCTTTTTACTGAGACTTAAAAAAGAATGATTGGTACTATCTCACACTAAAAAAAATATTAAGTTAACAGGAGGAGTCAAAATGACAGAAAACATTTCAATGCCAACAAAATATGATCCACAGTCCATTGAAGCAGGTCGTTATGAATGGTGGTTACAAGGGAAATTTTTTGAGGCGCAGCCTACAAGTGAAAAGGAGCCTTATTCTATCGTTATTCCACCACCGAATGTAACAGGTAGACTACACCTTGGCCATGCTTGGGATACAACTTTACAAGATATTTTAATTCGTATGAAGCGCATGCAAGGTTATGATGCACTTTGGTTACCAGGAATGGACCATGCAGGTATTGCGACACAAGCAAAAGTAGAAGCAAAACTACGAGAAGAAAATATTACACGTTATGATTTAGGTCGTGAAAAATTCCTCGAAAAAACATGGGAATGGAAAGAAGAATATGCTGGACATATTCGTGATCAATGGGCGAAGCTTGGTCTTGGGTTAGATTACACTCGCGAGCGTTTCACACTTGATGAAGGTCTTTCTGATGCAGTTAAAACTGTTTTCGTTCAATTGTATGAAAAAGGCCTAATCTATCGTGGCGAACGCATTATTAACTGGGATCCTGCTGCAAAAACAGCATTATCAGATATTGAAGTTATCTATAAAGATGTTCAAGGTGCATTCTATCATATGAAATACCCATTAGCTGATGGCTCAGGATATGTGGAAGTAGCAACTACACGTCCTGAAACAATGCTAGGTGACTCTGGGGTAGCTGTTCACCCGAATGATGAGCGCTATCAACACTTAATCGGTAAAACAGTTATTTTACCAATCGTAGGTCGTGAAATTCCAATCGTAGCAGATGACTACGTAGATTTGGATTTCGGTACTGGAGTTGTAAAAATGACACCAGCACACGATCCTAATGACTTTGAGGTGGGTAACCGCCACAACCTAGAACGCATTCTTGTTATGAATGAAGATGGTACTATGAACGAGCTTGCTGGCAAGTATAACGGTATGGATCGTTTTGAATGTCGTAAGCAAATCGTAGCTGATTTACAAGAAGCTGGCGTGCTTATCCGTATTGAAGAGCATACACATTCAGTAGGGCACTCTGAGCGTTCTGGTGCTGTTGTAGAGCCATATCTTTCTGCACAATGGTTCGTAAAAATGCAACCACTTGCTGATGCTTCACTTACTCTTCAAAAAGATGAAGAAGGGCAAGTAAACTTCGTACCATCTCGTTTTGAAAACACATATTCTCGCTGGATGGAAAACATTCGTGACTGGTGTATCTCTCGTCAATTATGGTGGGGTCATCAAATTCCTGCTTGGTATCACAATGAAACAGGTGAAGTTTACGTAGGCAAAGAAGCACCGGCAGATGCAGAAAATTGGACGCAGGATGAAGACGTATTAGATACATGGTTCTCGTCTGCACTATGGCCATTTTCTACAATGGGTTGGCCAGATGAGACTAACGAAGAATTTAAACGTTACTATCCAACAAGCACACTTGTAACTGGTTATGATATTATTTTCTTCTGGGTTTCTCGCATGATCTTCCAAGGTCTTGAATTTACAGGTCAGCGCCCATTCAAAGATGTATTAATTCACGGTTTAGTACGTGATGGAGAAGGACGCAAGATGAGTAAATCACTTGGCAATGGTGTAGACCCTATGGACGTTATTGATCAGTATGGTGCTGATTCATTACGTTACTTCTTAGCTACTGGATCTTCTCCTGGTCAAGATTTACGCTATACAACTGAAAAAGTAGAGTCAGTATGGAACTTTGCAAATAAAATTTGGAATGCCTCTCGTTTTGCTTTAATGAATATGGAAGGTATGACATATGATGAAATCGACTTAACTGGTGAAAAATCAGTTGCCGACAAATGGATTCTAACTCGCTTAAATGAAACAATTGAACGTGTAACATCTCTTGCAGAACGTTATGAATTTGGTGAAGTTGGGCGTGAGCTGTATAACTTCATTTGGGATGATTTCTGTTCTTGGTATATTGAAATGGCTAAATTACCGTTATATGGTGATGACGAAACAGCTAAGAAAACGACGCGTTCTATTTTAGCTTACGTTTTAGACCAAACTATGCGTCTATTACATCCATTCATGCCATTCATTACAGAAGAAATCTGGCAGCACTTACCTCATGAAGGTGAATCAATTACAGTGGCAGCATGGCCAACTGTTCGTGCGGATCTTCATTTTGCAGAGGAAGCAGACAATATGAAGCTCCTAATGGATATTATACGTTCAGTACGTAATATTCGTGCGGAAGTAAATACACCAATGAGCAAAAAAGTGCCGCTATATATTTCAGCGAAGGATGCTACAACGGTTACAGTACTAGAAGCCAATAAAGCATATTTAGAAAAATTCTGTAATCCAGAATCACTAACAATTGGAGAAAACTTAGAAGCACCTGGTCAGTCAATGACAGCAGTAGTAACTGGAGCTGAACTATTCTTACCACTTGTTGGACTTATTAATCTAGAAGAAGAAATTGCTCGTCTTGAAAAAGAATTAGAAAAATGGGCAAAAGAAGTGAAGCTTGTGAATGGTAAGTTATCGAATGAAAAATTCGTGTCTAAAGCGCCAGAAGCATTAGTTAATGCGGAGCGTGAGAAATTAGCTGATTACGAAAGTAAACATGCGGTCGTATTAAAACGTTTAGAAGAACTAAAAAATATGTAAGATTGAGACAGCGGATGGCTATCGTCATTCGCTGCTTTTTTCTTTCATTCAAGTGTAAGTTTTTATTATACTAAAATAGAGGTAATGTAGTAAGAGGGAGTGTTTCTTTTGTTTAAAACGATGAAAGAATGTACAGATTTTATTTTTACGTTAAAGGCAGTTGATCATAAACGTGCTCCGCTCGTCTTGATGCGAGAGGTATTAGCTTTTCTTAATAACCCACAGGACAAGCTACGTGTTATCCATTTAGCAGGCTCAAATGGGAAGGGGTCAACAGTGAATGCGCTAAGAGAAATGTTACAACTTACTGGCTACAAAGTAGGCGCCTTTACTTCACCTCATTTAGAACGTGTTAATGAACGTATGACTATTAATGGTATGCAAATTAATGATGCGCAATTTTTACACTATATGAACAATGTTGCTGAGATTATTGAAACACATTATGAAGGTGAATTTCCGAGCTTTTTTGAAGTGGTAACACTTATTATGTACCAATATTTTGCGGATGAAGAAGTGGATTTTGCGTTGATTGAAACGGGACTTGGTGGACGTTTAGATGCTACGAATGTCGTTACGCCTCTAATTTCAATTATTACAACGATTTCATTAGAACATACTGCGTTTTTAGGAGATACGTTAGCTAAAGTAGCGTTTGAGAAAGCGGGAATTATTAAAGAAAATGTACCTGTTGTAGTGGGCGTTAAAAGTGAAGAGGCACTTTCTGTTATTCGTGAGGTAGCAAATGAGCGTCATGCCCCATACTTTGTTTTAGGGAAGGATTTTACGGTTGAAAAAATTGAACAAGGAACTGATATGCAATATTTTAATTACCATAAAGCAAATGTGGAGATGGAAGCTATCCCATTAAAAATGGCTGGCCAGCATCAAATAAATAATGCAAGCGTTGCGATTACGGCGATCTTAACGTTAAAAGAGAATGGAGCCATTGATATTTCAGATGCATCAATCCGTCAAGCTTTGGCAAAAGCTCAGTGGGCAGGCCGTTTTGAGCAATTACCAGGTCCTATAATATTAGATGGGGCACATAATTCTGAAGGAACTGCGGCGTTAATTCGAACTCTTAAAACGGTTTATCCGCAACAAAACTATAGATTTATATATGCAGCATTATCGGATAAAGATCATGCGAAAAGTATTGCTTTAATGGATAGTATTGCTACATCAATTGCATTTACACAAATTGAGCTTCCAAATGCTATGCCTGCTGATCAATTAGCTGCATTATCTACAAATACGAATAAAATATATAATGCGAATTGGTGTGAAATGGTTCAAATGATGCTACATCAAAGAAATGATGAGGATGTTATCGTCATTACAGGCTCCTTGTATTTTATAGCTGAAGTTCGACAATGGCTACAGGGGGAACAAAGATGATCCCTAAATGGAATAGCTATAAGGAAAAATGGAATGTTCAGAGTGATGATGTTATTAAACCAGGTCTAACTGCGATTGAAGAAGCTTTGGCACGAGTAGGTAATCCGGAAAATAAATTGCAAGTCGTACATTTAGCAGGGACTAACGGTAAAGGCTCGACACTTACTTTTCTAGAATCAATTGCTAAGGAACATGGCTTACGTGTTGGTAAATTTATGTCTCCTTGTATTTTGGACGTGCATGATCAAATTCAAGTAGAAGGTCAAGCTATTTCAGAAGCTGAAATGGACCTTGTATTCCAACAAATGCAGGTAGCCGGACTTAGTAGCAAACTAACGGATTTTGAACTTTTAACAGTTGCAACATTTTTACATTTTGTTGCTAGTAATGTAGATATCGCCCTTATTGAAGCTGGTATGGGTGGCTTACTTGATAGTACGAATGTGGTCACACCAATTGCCTCTATCATACCGAGTATCGCATTAGAGCATACGAATTTTTTAGGAGATACGATTGAAAGTATTGCCTACCATAAAGCCGGAATTATTAAGCCGTATCATCCAGTTATTATCGGCGATTTACCGTTAGAAGCGAAAAATATAGTCTACCAGGAAGCCAGCAAAAAACATGCATCCGTTTTTGAGCTAAATCATCAGTTTTATGTGGAACAAGAGAAAGATGGAGAGAGCTATGTGCATAATGACAATGGCCTCCGCATTACAAAGCTTACACGCACTATAAAGGGAGCACATCAGGCGAATAATATGGCACTTGCTATTACAGCCTTCTTTGAAGTAGCGACTGCATTGGAGTTACAAGTTAGTAAAGAATCTATTCAAAAAGCTGTGGAAAACGCTACCATTTTAGGACGCTTTGAAGAAATTATGCCTTATATTGTTTTAGACGGTGCGCATAATCCAGCGAGTGCTGAGAAATTAATAGAAACGATTAAGCAGGAGTTCCCAGATGAGCAGATTACTTTTGTAATTGGAATTCTTGCAGATAAGGCTGTAAAAGAGATTTTGCAACTATTTGAGCAAGTAAGTGATTGTTTTTACTTTGTTGATATTGATAATCCCCGTGCGATGGCTGCTCACAACATGCTTGAGCTGTCCAACGCCTCTCATAAGGCAGTTTTAGAAGATTATGTGCAATTTTTAAAACGACAGTCAGCAAGTAAATCGAGGACGATTGTATCGGGTTCATTGTATTTATTAACGGAAGTTCGTAGTAGATTAAAAAACAATTAACATGTAGTTAGTATATTTCCAATATAATCAGGTACTCATAAAAAAATGAGTACCTGATTTTTTTCATTTGGGTATTCTCTCTTTGAGTTCCATAAGTACTTTTTGCCAATATTTTTTCATTTCTTCTCTTACATTCTGATTAGAAAGTTTTTCTTGATGGAAGCTAATAGTAGTTTTATTACTTGCACCCGGTATAATACGAACTTGTACGGTTGATGCCTTGTCCCATCCTACCTTTTGCCAAGTTAGACGAAGTTGTTGTAAAGGTTTAACTACGCGTATTTCTCCTGACCCTAATTTCGTAATATAGTTCTGTCCTGGTTCAAGGATAATGAACATACTCTCTCCTAACCATACGTTTAATCCATCTTGTGAAGTAACTAGGTTCCAAGCTTCCTCTTGGGAAATCGGGAACATCCTTCTAACACCTACTTGAAACCCTACTGTTTTTGTTTGTCCAATAATTTTCGGATTATCCACCTTCTTACCTCCATCACTAGTATTTATCTGTAATAATATTATTTCTTTTTCTATTTCTGCTTTCTGTTTCCTTGCGCATCCTCAAATTTTTTTGTTAAACAGTAGAAGACTCCTTTGATAGAGATACAAAAGAGTAATATAAAAAATCCACCTCTTTTTTAGTAAATCTTTTTATACAAAAATATTTATTTTTGCAGTAAAACCTCGAAAATAACTAGTGAATCAAAATGTAGTAAATTCGCATTTACACATCCTTTTGTACATATACTTATATATCAAATTGGTCTTTTCTAAATTTACTTTGATACGTTAAAGAAAGAGGTGATGGTCGAATGAAAATTGTCAGTCAAGTGATGAGAAAACAAATATTTCGGGCGATGATTATTGGAGGAGTAGTAGGACTTTTTGGTGTAGGCATTTTTTTAGGTATTCTTCAAGCGAGCACTCAATTTTCTATAAAAAATGATAGTAATGAGGTAGCTAATAAAAGTAATAATAATACCAAAGGGGAAACCATTACGACAGCGGGAGGAGCAACGAACGGACCCATGCTTTTTGCTAGTCAAGCAGGGGTCTATTCAAATTATGAAAGTGCAAGCGCATTTGTATCTGAACACCCTTCATTAAAAGAAAGTGCCATTGTCGAGGTCGATGGAAAATTTCACATTTGGACAAGTGTGGTAACAGATGAAAGTCAACTTGTTTTCTTAAAAGATCCTGCAACATTTAAAAAAGCATTCACTTTGAGTGGCGACAGTTGTAAGGAGGCAACACTTGCAGAGCTTCCATCTGTGCTAACTGACAAAAATGCAACAAAATTAAATTTTAAGGATAATTCCAAAGATTCTACGCTACCTGCTGATTGGCAATCTATTGGAGCAGCAGCCTCGTCTATTTCAAGCGATACCAGCATCATTCGATTACAAGTTTTGGCCCATTACAAATCGAAAAATGCTTGTCTTCAAGTGAAATTTTAAGCATAAAAGATAGTGAAATAAGCATTATCTTGATTTTTAGAAAATTTTCAAATGCCAAATTCTCCGTTATGATAACTAATAAGGAGGAATGGTCAGACAATGTTTAAAACAAATCACAAGATAGTGCTTGCTTCTGCTTCACCACGACGAAAGGAATTACTTACTATGCTATCCCTTCCGTTTGACATAATAACTAGTGAAGTAGAAGAGACAAGCGTTCAGGCAACTACAATGCAAGATTATGTAAAAGGTGTAGCTCTATTAAAAACACGTGATGTGGCAAAAAAAGCGCCAGATGCAACGATTATTGGAGCGGATACGATTGTTGTTTATGATGATGAGCTACTCCATAAACCAAAAAATCGTGAGGAGGCAATTTCTCACTTATTGCGCTTATCAGGGAAGTGTCATGCGGTCATGACAGCTGTTGCCATTATTGAGCCTGACGGTCATGAAACTACATTTGTGGAAGAGACAAATGTTGTCTTTCATCAATTATCGCAGGAGCTCATCGAAGCATATGTAGATTCGGGAGATCCATTTGATAAAGCAGGCGGTTATGGCATTCAAACTGCTGGAACCCTCCTAGTGAAACGAATTGAAGGAGATTATAACAATGTTGTCGGTTTACCACTTGCAGCGTTGTTTACGCAATTGGTAGCACGCAATATTATCCAATTTGCGAAGGAGTGAGGCTTTTTTGACGAATGATGTTTTACAAAGGACGATGATACGAGACGTTCATATAGAAGATCGCCCCCGTGAAAGACTACGTAGACAAGGAGCTATGAGTTTATCGAATCAGGAGCTACTTGCTATTTTACTAAGGACAGGCACTAAAGAAGAGTCTGTCCTTGTACTGGCAAATCGCGTACTAAGCGTTTTTGAGCGTTTACATCATTTGAAACATGCAACAATAGAAGAAATGGTTGCTATTAGAGGGATTGGTGAGGTTAAAGCCATTCAGTTATTAGCGGCAATTGAACTCGGTAGACGTCTCGCGCAGAAACATAGCGATGAAAAATATACGATTCGTTCCCCGCAAGATGCCGCTACCTATTTAATGCCTGATATGACCTCATTGAATCAGGAACATTTCGTCGTTCTTTTTTTGAATGTGAAAAATCAAATTATTCATAGAAAGACAATTTTTATAGGCAGTCTAAATGCTTCGATTGTCCATCCAAGGGAGATATATCGCGAAGCTGTAAAAAGATCTGCCGCTTCTATAATTTGTGCACATAATCATCCTAGTGGCGTTCCAACACCTAGTGATGAGGATATTGAAGTGACGAGAAGAATTTTAGAGGCTGGTTATATTATAGGCATAGATTTAATCGATCATCTCATCATCGGTGATCATCAGTTTATTAGTTTGAAAGAAAAAGGATATTTTTAACTCTGCAATATATTTTGCAGAGTTTTTTTATTTAGTTTAAAGATGACAATCTCTAGCTAAATAAGATTTGTTGAGGTATGTAATTAAGATTGTAGAGTGGTCACCGAATCATTTCGTGAAGCCTCACAGTGTTCCTTGTTTCTAAAGTTTAGTGAAAATCAAATCGCTCCATTATTTTACAAAAAATATTTTTTGTATTTTTTTGCGAAAAGCTAATAATGAAAACGAACCTTTTCTTATAGAATACGTTATTGTATTCATAGAAATGTCTATAATATTCACAAAAATTGGTAGCCTATTACACGTTGTCTTACAAGAATAAAAATTATATGCTAATCTATACGTACTGTTTTTGTTTGGGAGGGAATTAAAATAGTATCTTTTCCGTGAGAAGAGGTATGTGGCACTATAAATTCTTGCGTTTTTCCGTTATAATGAACGGTATGATTTTATTTTTATTCAGAAAAAGACTCTCATTCCAACAGGTGTGAGATAATTGAGTGTGTAGTTTTTTTCAGTAGGTGTCTAACACCGAGTGAATGAAGATAAAGCCTCGGGGTGTAAACGCGCCGAGGTATAAGTTGATGTCAACGAAAGTATGGCTTAAATAGAAAGGGAGTACACAAATTGTTTGGATTAGGAAATAAAGATGTCGGGATTGACCTTGGCACAGCGAATACATTAGTGTTTATTAAAGGGAAGGGAATCGTTTTACGCGAACCTTCAGTCGTAGCGAAAAATACAAAAACTGGAGATATCGTTGCAGTAGGTAACGATGCAAAAAATATGATTGGTCGTACACCTGGCTCAATCGTAGCAATTCGTCCTATGAAAGATGGCGTTATTGCTGATTTTGATATTACTACAGCAATGATAGAATACTATTTAAAAGAAGCTTGTAAAAATTCTGGTGGTAATTGGAAAAAACCGAATGTTATGATTTGTGTGCCTTACGGTATTACATCGGTTGAACAACGTGCGGTTATTGATGCTGCTCGCCAAGCAGGTGCTAAAGAAGCCTTTACAATTGAAGAGCCATTTGCAGCAGCAATCGGTTCAAACTTACCAGTATGGGATCCAACAGGGTCAATGGTCGTTGATATCGGTGGTGGTACAACAGAGGTAGCGGTTATTTCATTAGGTGGTATTGTAACAAGTGAATCCGTGCGTGTCGGCGGGGATGCAATGGACCAATCCATCATTTCGTATATTCGTAAAACATATAACTTAACAATCGGTGAACGTACTGCGGAAGCAGTGAAAATGGAAATTGGTACAGCGTTGGCTGAAGGTCCAGAAGAAAAAATGGAAATTAGAGGGCGCGATCTTTTAACAGGATTACCGAAAACGATCGAAATTTCATCACAGGAAATTTCTGAATCATTACGTGAAGCGGTAGCATCTATTATTGATGGAGTTCGAAAAACGCTTGAACAAACACCTCCTGAATTATCTGCAGACGTAATGGAACGCGGAATTGTCCTAACAGGTGGCGGTGCGCTATTAACAAACTTAGACAAAGTTATTAGCCAAGAAACTAATATGCCAGTATTTATCGCAGAAGATCCACTAGACTGTGTTGCTATTGGTACAGGTAAAGCTTTAGAACATATTGACTTAATTCGTCAACAACAAGTTAAAGGGTAAGGAGGTTTAGGCAATGCCACACTTTTTTTTCAATAAGAAATTAATTTTGCTGCTTGTGGGCATGGTTTTTATTGTGGCATTGATTAGCTTCTCATTACGTGAACGGACTAATGCAACTTTACCAGAGCAAATTATTAAAGACACTGTCGGCGTCGCACAATCTATTGTTGCGAAGCCGGCGAATTATATTGCTGGTGTTTTTGATAATATTGATTCCCTCTTAAACACGTACGAAGAAAATAAACGTTTAAAAGCACGCTTAGATGAATTTGTTGCTGTACAAGCTGAGGCATCGGACTTGAAATCTGATATTAAAAAGTTTCAAGAGCTTATGGACAAATCGGAAAGCTTAAAAGCATATGATCCGATTCATGCCACAGTTATTGCTAGAAACCCTGACCAGTGGGAAGACAAAATTATTTTAGATAAAGGATCTTCACACGGTGTAGAAAAAAATATGGCAGTTATGACAGCGAAAGGTTTAATCGGTAAAGTTACTAAAGTGACGCCTTTTACCTCTACGGTAGAGCTTTTATATTCAAATAATCCAAACTATCGTGTTTCTGCGATGGTTCCAGGAGATAAACAAGCATACGGTTTAATCGAGGGCTATGATAAAGAGCGTAATGAACTCATCATGAAGCGAATCGATTCAAGAGTAACAGTTAAAAAAGGTCAACAAGTAGTTTCATCGGGACTTGGCGGTATTTTCCCAAAAAATGTGCCAATCGGAGAAATAACTGAAGTAAGTACAGATGATCATGGCTTAACGAAAATGGCTTATGTAAGACCATCTGCTGATTCTTCAATTTTAGATTATGTTGTTATTGCTAAACGTTCCTCTACGATGATAGATGGATCTGATGGTAATAAATCGAACGGAGATTTAACACATCCACAACAGGGTAACGAGGAGGTTGAATAATGGTTCGATTTCTCATTCCCTCTGTGGCAGTTTTACTATTTTTACTAGAACCAGAGTTTGCTATGCTTTCACCGATTGAAGTGAAAGGGCATATCTATTATTTGGTCCCTAGATTTTTAATCTTATATTTAATATTTATATCCATCTATTACAGCCGTCAACGAGCGGTAATGTATGGACTTTTTTTTGGTGTCTTGTATGATGTGTTTTACATTGATATTATTGGATTATATTCAGTACTGTTTCCGCTAGTATGTTTTTTAGCAGGGTCAATTGTGAAAGTTATTCATCAGCACTTAGTTGTGACAACGACGATTTCAGTTGTTTTAGTAGCAATTTTAGAATTTATACTTTATCAATTCTTCTATCTTATCGACTTTACAACGATTCCATTTTCGGATTTCTTACGTTCACGACTACTGCCAACGATCATTGCTAATGCACTATTTTTAATGATTCTTGGTTGGGCCTTCAAGTATCTGATTAATGCGCGTGTCTTACAGAGAGCACGTGAAGTTTCTTAACAAAGAGCAACGTGGGGTGAGGCATTCATGAAAAAACAGTTAGTTAATATGAAGGGAACAAAGGATGGATTTGTTCTTCATTTAGACGATCAATGTGCGTATGTCGATTTAGTAGAAGAGCTAAAAAAGAAAGTTTCAGAGAGCGGTATCGATAGTAAAGTAGATGTACAATTATATTTGGGCTATCGATACTGTTCTGATGAACAAATCAAAGAGCTTATTAAAATTGTTCAGGAAACAGAGCAACTAATCGTTTCAAAAGTGCAAAGTGAAGTACTGACTGTCCATGAGAGCAACCAGAAAAGGATTGAAAGTCAACAAGATACATATTTAGGTGTGGTCAGATCGGGTCAAGTTCTACGTTCGCCAGGCGATATTATTATCGTAGGGAATGTCAATCCGAACGGGCGTGTAGAAGCAGCTGGCAATGTGTATGTCCTAGGTAAACTTAAAGGAATTGCACATGCTGGTGTTCATGGTAATAAGGAAGCAATCATTGCAGCATCTTGTTTTGAAGCCACACATATCATGATTGCTGATCAGGTTCAGGCAATGTCAGACGAACATGTAAAAACGATTAATCAAGAAGAGATGACTTGTGCATTTATTGGCTATGATGGGCGCATTACGTACGATCAAATTCACGCGTTAAAAAATATTCGACCATTGTTAAATGTGTCTAAGGGAGGAAGCTAGTGTGGGAGAAGCGATCGTCATAACTTCAGGTAAAGGCGGCGTCGGAAAAACGACGACAACGGCTAACCTTGGGACTGCATTGGCTCTACAAGGTAAAAAAGTATGTTTAGTAGATACAGATATTGGCTTACGTAATTTGGACGTGATTTTAGGTCTTGAGAATCGAATTATTTATGACTTAGTAGATGTTGTTGAAGGGCGCTGTAAGATTCATCAAGCGCTAATAAAAGATAAACGTGTAGATGAAAAACTATTTTTATTACCTGCTGCTCAAACGACAGATAAAAATGCTGTTAAACCTGAGCAAATGAAGAGCTTAGTAGAAGAATTAAAAAGAGATTATGATTATGTTTTAATAGACTGTCCAGCGGGCATTGAACAAGGCTATCGCAATGCGGTTGCTGGTGCTGATCATGCAATTGTAGTAACAACGCCAGAGATTTCTGCTGTGCGTGATGCTGATCGAATTATTGGCTTACTCGAACAGGAAGAAATTACGGCACCTAAACTAATTATTAACCGTATTCGCCAGCATATGATGAAAAGCGGTGATACTTTGGATGTGAATGAAATTACAACACATTTGTCTATAGATTTATTAGGAATAATTGTAGATAATGAAGGGGTTATTTCATCGTCCAATAAAGGTGAACCAGTAGTAATGGATCCTGCTAATAAAGCATCTCTTGGCTACCGTAATATTGCTCGAAGAATACTTGGAGAGTCTGTACCACTTATGGCCATTGAAGATGAACATAAAGGTGTATTTTCAAAACTAAAAGCGTTATTTTCAAAATAATCATCAACCTTTTCGTGCATTTGTACGAGAAGGTTTTTTCTTTGTGCATGAATGGACATGCAAGCTCATATAGTGTGAAAAAAGGATGAGGGCTTGTTTAAAAAATGGAAATGGTTGGTCGCGATATTACTTGTGGCTGCAACTATGCTAGTAATTCGTTTAGAGGATCAAGGCGTATTGGAAACACCGGTGCGAAAACTTGTTACAACATCAGCTGATTTGACTTATTTAAGCGAGCTCGGACAAAGCTGGTTAAATAAAGATGATGCAACAATTTTAGTATCGAGTGATGTTGGACAAACTGAACTATTAACATTTGCCAATGCGGAAGTTTTTAAGGAAGGCTTTTTATTGCAATATGACATGGGCTTACCGGTTTATGCTGGAAAGAGTGGTCTTGTCGTTTTTACCGGTCATACAAAATATACTGGTAAAACAATGACAATCAGTTATGACGATGGTACAACTGTATCCTATGGTATGCTAGATAGTTTAGCACAACTTCCATACACAACAGTGCAGGCAAACGATTTAATCGGCATGAAAGAGACGGGTCAACTCTATATCTCAATTGAGAAAGATAAGGCACAATATAATTTGGAGCAGATTGTACAGTGGCTTGAAACAGCGGAGTCCAATGAAAATTAAACTGCATCTTCTATGTATCCCTCTCGTATTTTTAATGATTTTTACCGGTCAAATTGCTTATTACGCTATTATTTTATCTTCGTTATTATGGCATGAAGCAGGTCATTTGTTAATGGCGATGCTTTGTGGCGTTAGCGTAAAATCATGCGTTATTACACCTTACGGAGGGGAAATAGAATTTGAAAATCCAGCGGCTGTGCCAGCAACGTCACTCCTTTGGATTGCCTTAGGGGGACCAATCGCTACAATATTAGGGATTGGCCTCGCTTTTTTTATGCCAGAGCTGCTTGCGACCAAGCTTATTAATGTGCAACTTGTGCTATTAGCAATCAATGTTATACCGATTATTCCATTGGACGGTGGCAGAATATTTTTAGCGTGCTTATTTTTATTCAATCCAAGTGTTCGTGCGTTTGAATATTACTACTGGCTTTCTCTTATAATTGCCTTTATACTATTCATGATAACTTTAAGTTACCTTCCGCAATCTATTTTTATAGCAATTTTATGTTTATTTATATGGCTTCAAGTGTTAAAGGAATGGAATTATCGAAAATATCGTTTAGCATTTGAGAAATATGTAATGAAAAGATTGACTTGATAGAAATCGTGTGGTAATATTTTAATGTTATTGTTTGTAGCACCTGTGCTACTACAACCGCACTGGAAAGGTTTAAGTATCGTATGATCACCTTTATAAACAGGCGAGTCTGAGTCTATGAGGAGGTGCAGTAAAATGTACGCAATTATTGAAACTGGTGGTAAACAAATCAAAGTAGAAGCTGGTCAAGAAATCTATGTTGAAAAATTAGGTGTAGAAGCTGACGAGGTTGTAACTTTCGATAAAGTTTTATTCGTAGGTGGCGAAAACGTTAAAGTTGGAGCTCCATTCGTAGAAGGCGCTACTGTAACAGCGAAAGTTGTGAAAGAAGGCCGTGCGAAAAAAATCGTTGTTTTCAAATTGAAAGCTAAAAAGAACTACCGTCGTAAACAAGGTCACCGTCAACCTTACACAAAATTAGTTGTTGAAGCTATCAACGCTTAATTATGAGGTGTAGCGAATGATACAAGTTACGATTCATCACAATGAAAATAGACATGTGTCAGCATTTGAATTTTCAGGACATGCGGAATACGATGAATCTGGTAAGGATTTAGTATGTGCAGGAGCATCTACCATTGCCATCGGTACGGTAAATGCTATTTATGCACTATTACAATTACAGCCAGAAGTCGAACAAGCTGCTGAAGGTGGAGGCTATCTTAAGGTAGACTTACCATCAGATTTAGAGCCTGAGATTGATGCAAAACTACAGTTAATTGTCCAAGTAATGACAGCCCAAGTGTATTCTATGGTGCAAAATTACGGACAATATATCCAAATCAACTACAACCAAGTAGGAGGTGGAACACAATGAAATTATTATTAACTTTAGACTTACAATTTTTCGCATCTAAAAAAGGTGTAGGTTCTACTAAAAACGGACGTGACTCTGAGTCTAAACGACTTGGTGCTAAACGTGCTGATGGCCAATTCGTAACTGGTGGTTCAATTCTTTACCGTCAACGCGGTACAAAAATTTACCCAGGTACAAACGTAGGTCGTGGTGGTGACGATACACTATTTGCTAAAGTTGACGGCGTTGTAAAATTCGAACGTTTAGGTCGCGATCGCAAACAAGTATCTGTATACCCAGCAACACAAGAAGCTTAATCTTTTATAAGATAACATAAAGCGGAGGACTGCATTTATTGCAGTCCTTTTTTTGGCTAAATTTCGATGAAGATTTAAGGGAAAAATACAGCAAAACTTGTTATACTAGTAAGGATAACTTTATTGGAGTGAATGGGATGAACAATCAATCACTAACCATTAGTGAAGTAATACGTTTTGCAAATCATGATTATGTGAATCAGCTGCAGCTTATTCGCATGAATTTAGATTTAGGTAGAATTGATGAATCAAAAAAACTTATTCAAAATTATTCAGAACAGTTACAAGTACTTTCTATCCTTAATCGAATACAATTACCGCAAACAATCGAATGGCTGCAAACGGCAGGCTGGCGCTATCCTTCATTGCCAATGAAGCTTAGTGGTGATATAAAAATGCCTGTCACAAATACGATTGATTCGGAAGTTGTAGATTACTTAAACAAAACAGTTATGCATGTTTATGATACATTAGATCCATTTACAGAGCAGAGCTTAGCGCTCGATGTACGTGTTGACGATCATACATTTGCCGTGACATTTACGCTAAATGGGCAATGGAGTGCTGATGCATTCACCGAAAAAGGTTTGAAACAATTAGACATTCAAACAGTGGAAGAGACAAATACGTCTTGGATATATGTATTGAGTGCAAGCAGGGAGTGAATTAAATGTTTGTCGATCACGTCAAGATTTATGTAAAAGGTGGCGACGGTGGGGATGGAATGGTAGCCTTCCGTCGTGAAAAATTTGTACCGAATGGTGGTCCTGCTGGTGGCGATGGTGGTCACGGTGGGAATGTTGTCTTTCAAGTTGAAGAAGGTCTGCGAACGTTAATGGATTTCCGTTACAAACGCAACTTCAAGGCTGACCGTGGTGAGCATGGTATGAGCAAAGGGATGCATGGTAGACGTGCAGATGATTTAATCGTTAAAGTACCACCGGGCACGGTTGTAATGAACGAAGAAACAGGCGTTGTTATTGCGGATTTAGTAGAGCATGGTCAACAAGCGATTATCGCAAAAGCTGGTCGCGGTGGCCGCGGGAATTCCCGCTTTGCAACACCAGCCAATCCTGCTCCAGAACTTTCTGAAAAAGGTGAGCCAGGACAAGAATTAAATGTTATATTAGAGCTGAAAGTACTAGCAGATGTAGGATTAGTTGGCTTCCCAAGTGTAGGTAAATCAACATTATTATCTGTTGTTTCTGCGGCAAAGCCAAAAATAGGTGCTTATCATTTCACTACAATCGTACCGAACTTAGGAATGGTTGAAACGGATGATCATCGTAGCTTTGCAATGGCCGATTTACCAGGTTTAATCGAAGGTGCGCACGAAGGTGTTGGTCTAGGTCACCAATTCCTCCGTCATATTGAACGTACACGTGTTATCGTACATGTAATTGATATGTCGGGTATGGAAGGGCGCGATCCTTATGAAGATTACTTAACAATCAATGATGAGCTAAAACAATATAATCTTCGTTTAACAGAACGTCCACAAATTATTGTGGCAAATAAAATGGATATGCCAGATGCAGAGGAAAACTTAGAAATTTTCCGTGAAAAAGTGGGCGATGATGTGAAAATATTCCCAGTATCAGCGGTTTCTCGCCAAGGTTTAAAGCCAGTATTATTTGAAATTGCTGACTTACTGGAAGTAACTCCAGAATTCCCATTATTCGACGATCTAGATGAAGAATCAGATGCAACGGTACTTTACAAACACCAATCTGAAGCAGATTCAATCGAAATCTCTCGTGATCCTGATGGTACATTCATTCTTGGTGGATATGCGATTGAGCGTATCTTCAAAATGACAGACTTCAGCCGCGAGGACGGTGTACGTCGTTTTGCACGCCAATTACGTGGTATGGGCGTCGATGAAGCATTACGTGAACGTGGTGCACAAAATGGCGATATTGTACGCTTATTGGAATTCGAATTTGAATTTGTCGACTAAGAATAGGTTTTAGGGGGAAGCGTATGAAGAATGTTGCGAATCAGCGATATTATTTAGTTCGTGAAGATGTTTTAACGGATGCTATGCAAAAAACTTTGGAGGCGAAACACTTACTTTCAAGTGGTACGGTAACTTCCATTTGGGATGCGGTAAAGCAGGTGGATTTATCGCGTAGTGCGTTTTACAAATATCGTGATGCTGTATTTCCTTTTCACTCAATTGTGCAGGAACGCATTTTAACAGTCTTTGTACAGCTTCAGGACCGTAAAGGAACACTTGCAAAGCTTTTAGAAACAGTGACAATTACGCATTGCAATGTACTGACTATCCATCAGACGATACCGATTCAAGGACGTGCTAATGTTACGTTGTCGCTAGATGTCACTAGTATGACATGTGAACTTGATGATTTAATACAGCAACTTAAACGTTTAGATTTTGTAGAGTCAGCGGAAGTAATTAGTTCGGGTGCATTGTAATGACTGACAGCATGTTTAAATTTTTGACAAAATGTAAATAAGCTCAAAAGGAGCAGTCCCATGTGATGTAATGATCACTTCATGGGACAGCTCCTTATTCTATATCGATAGAGAAAATTCATAGAGAAGAGGAATGGATAACCATAGAGGCTCCGGAGCGTTTGGGAAGCTTCATACTATGCCTTACCTAATATTTGATGTAGAATAAAAGGAGTTTTTTAGGAATTGAAAATTCCGAATTTTTACATTAGTGAAACTAAAGAGGCTTGTCTCCAAAAGTTAGGGATGACATTTGTTAAAACGTATATCATGTATATACGTTTTGGTGGTGAGCCAATTAAATAAAACCATGAACAGGAGGAAATGTTATGACAGAGCAACAATGGGAAAAACGAATAGGATATTTAGGACCTGAGGCATCATTTACATACTTAGCAACAAAGGCAACTTTTCCGAATGAGTGGCTTGTCCCTTGTTCTACAATTCCAGAATGTATTGAGGCGGTAGCGAAGGGGAAGGTGGATTTAGCAGTTGTACCACTGGAAAATGCTTTAGAAGGATCAGTATCGTTAACGCTTGATTATTTATTTCATGAGGCGACCTTATATGTTACAGGTGAGCTTCAGTTAAAAATACAGCAGCATTTAATGGTCAATAAAGCGCAGAAAGACAATTGGGAATCAATCACAGGAGTTTATTCACACCCACATGCTCTAGCCCAATGTCATAAATATTTATTTTATCGTTTCAGCCATGCTCCGTTACATCAAACGACATCAACGGCAGCAGCGGCAAAATTTGTATCCGAAAATCCTAATGAGTGCATTGCCGCAGTAGGAAATGCAGCGGCAGCAGAAAAATATGGCTTAGAAATCGTTCAAACTAATATTCATGACTTCCATTTTAACCATACACGATTCTTCGTATTATCTAAGCAAAATAAACGATTACCGCAAGAATTATCAGATGGACAGGCGAAGACAACTTTCATGATTACATTACCAATAGATCGTTCAGGAGCGTTACATCAAGTATTATCAGTTTTCGCATGGCGACAGCTAAATTTAAGTAAAATCGAATCACGCCCATTAAAAACGGGCTTAGGCGATTATTTCTTTATGATTGATGTTTTAGCAGATGAAAAGGAGCCAATGATGCGTGGGGCTATGGAAGAACTAGCTGCACTTGGTTGCAAAGTGAAGTCACTTGGGACATACTTTACTTATCGAACATCAGACGAGTAATCAATGTCGTCTTCGCTAGGAGGAAATTGTATGGGCGGCGTTATTTTATTTGACGGAGTGTGTAATTTTTGTGATAGCAGTGTGCAATTTATTATCGAATATGATCATGCAGCATATTTTCAATTTGCATCCATCCAGAGTGATGCAGGGCAGGCGTTACTTGCTCAATACGAAATACCAGAAAATATCGATAGTGTCATATTAATTGAGCATGGGAAGGTCTATTTTGAATCTACTGCAGCACTTAAAATTTGTAGGAGATTAAATAGTTTTTGGCCTGTCTGCTATGTTTTCATTCTTATTCCTCCATTTATACGAAATATAATGTACCGAATATTTGCTAAAAATAGATATCGTCTCTTTGGACGGAAAGAAAGTTGTTTATTGCCAACACCTTCACAACGAAAAAGATTTCTTTAACTTTGAAGCTATCCAATTAATGTGGATGAAAGCTAGATAAAGTATGGCTCTTCTGCAAAACGAGGGGGTGATTTCCGTTCCAACTGAGCGCTTTCCTGGGGGCGTCCGATGAGCCGCTTCACTCGCAAGGCTCGCTGCAGGGTCTCATCTGTGACGCTAATCCCCAAGGAGTCGCTCAGTCTCCACTCCAATCAACCATTTCTCATAGCATGTATATTCTAGCATGTCACTTAAAACATACAAAAAACTTCACAGAAGTTTTTTGTGCGAAAGAGTAGTCGAGAATACAGTAACAGCAGTCTTACAGTCGCGTCACTGTTATAAGTTTATTCCGTTTGATTAAGTAGCTATAGCATTCATTTTTGAAATGCATTGCCATCATAGTTTTCAACAAAATGCGCTATCCAATTAATGTGGATAGCTCTTTTTTTGAAATTGCAATAGCATTTTCCATATGATTACATAAATAATGAAATAAGCTTCAAAAAATTAAATAATAATATTATCAGGTTGTCGATAGAGAAAAAAGAGGATTATATTTGAGTGATATATAAGGATTTTTTTGTTGCTATTTTGCTAATATATCCCCATTTTAACTGATTTCCGCTACGGGCTACTCGACTCCCGCGGGAAAGCGAGTAGCCCGTAGCGGAAATCAGCCTTTCGAATTAATTAGAATGTATAAATGGTTAATCAATACACCTGATAGTAAACCATATAAATTCATTTAAATAGAAAGCTGCTAGTCTCCGTGAAGGCTAGCAGCTTTGAATCAATTATTTGATTTTATACATTATGGAAGGAAAATTTGTTGACTTATTGATCGACAACTAAATAGCCTTTTTTTCGTAAAGTAAGCTCAATTAAATCTAAAATTTCAACAGAAGGCGCGGAAATAACATGAAGATGTGTACCACCTGTTAGTTCGGATAAATAACTTGCTTGTGTTTCGTTGACACGTTGAATAAATTTTTTTACCTCATGACGGTTAGAGACCATAATGGATGCAGTAATTTCTCCATAAATAGGATGTTCAACAATAACATTTTTTACTGTCCCACCGCAATCAACTATTGTTATCAGTTCATCTTCTGCATTTTCTGCTGTATGAAAGCAAGGAATTGTCCGTTCAACGGTCTGCTGTATTTGTTCCTGATGCATATAAAGATATCCTTGGCTAGTAGCAATAATAGGCTCATTCCTAGCCTTTAATAATGTCATATCATTAACAATGACTTGTCTAGAAACATTAGCGAATTTAGCTAGGTCTGTCCCTGTTATAGGTGCTGTGCTGTTTTTTAGTTGTGCTAGAAGTTGCAGTCGGCGTTCTTCGCCTAACATTTTTTTCATAAGAGATCACCTCTGCTTGTAATAAAGGAAGCAGTTTTCCTTAAAACCTAGTGTACCATGAAGCCTTTCTAACATGGGTGAATTTTTTGTATCCAATTGGAACATTGAACATATGATACGAAGAGAGGAAGGGAGGAAAAAATTGCGTATTCATATTGTCCAAAAGGGAGACACGTTGTGGAAGATTGCGAAAGAGTACGGAGTTTCATTTGAAGATTTAAAGCGGCTTAATGCCCATCTCGCTAACCCAGACTATATTGTACCGGGCATGGAAATTATCCTACCTGAAAAAATAAACAAAGAACCACATAGAGAACATCATCGAGAAACAGATCGTGGAATGCATAGAGATGGACATAGAGAGGGGGGACATAGAGACGGACATAGGGAATCACATAAAGAGGGACACAAGGAACATATGCATAAGGAGTCACCTACAAAGCACTTTAAGGAAAAAGAAGTACAGCGACCAATGCCACCACCAATTATTGCACCACCACCACCAATGCCAGAACCACAGATGATTCCAATTCCGTATCCAATGCCGATGCCGATGCCTCAGCCAGCGCCAGTTGAGCTTAGCTGGAATCAACAAGTTGTCATGCCAAGTGTAGAGCAAACTGTATCACCAATTCAAATTCAACCACCACCACAACCTGTAGCCCAACCGACGCCAGCACCAATGCCAATGCCGCAACCGATTTTTATCATGCCACAAATGCCAGCAGTACCACATTGTGCAAGCTGCCATCAGCCAGTGCATCATCATATGTATTGGCCAATGCCGATGCATATGCCAATGCCAATGGAGCCGCAAGTTGAGGCGTATACAATGCCAGAGCAACCATCATGTGAAATGGGATGCGAAAAAGTTGCTGGGGTAGGGGATTTCTTAGAATCTAGTACATCTCCATTCTTCCCTATGAAACCAGAATTTGAAGCTATGCCGGAAATGGAACAGCCTTGTGGTTGTCATGCTCAGCCAGCTATGATGCCAAATTGGCACATGGACCCATGTTTCTGTCAGCCACCATGCCCGCCACCATGTCCACCACCATGTCCATCACATTGCCCAATGCCGTATTCGTCAGTAGGACCATGGATGTCACCGCACTTTTTCCCAGGCGGGATGACGCCTTATCGATGGTGAAAAAGCGTATATCATTGAAGAAGTAAAGCCGAATATTTGGAAGTATAAATATCAATCCAATAATTATTTTGTGAAACGAGCAAAGCAGATAGAAATAGCAGAAAAGGTGAGGGCTATTCATCGACAGCTTGGATATCTAGAACCCTCGTTGATTTTGCCTTTAATGAAAAGTGATGACGAGTATTTAATCGTGCAAGATTGGCAAGAGGGAAGTCATGGTGCTAATTTTGCTCGTAAAAAAGATCGGAAGGAATCACTGAAGTTATTAAATATGTTACATGATACACATAAAAAAATTGCTTGGCAACGTGTGCCAGGCTTGCACACCTATTCACAGCTTTTAAAATGGCAAATGCGTTTTATGCGTTTTAAAAGCAGACGGAAAGAGTTTCGCCCATTTTTAACAAAAGAAGAAATCGATCAAATTTTACATTATAGTGAGAAATCATTACAGTTAATCGCGCAGGAAGATGTACCTGAAAAAGAAATAACGCTTTTACATGGAGATGTCGTACATCATAATTTTTTATGGTGCTCAGATGGTGAATTACGTTTAATCGATTTTGATCTGGCTCACCTTGGAGAAGCGGATGATGAATATATTTTATGGTTGCATCGTGTACTGCCAGCTGTAAATTATGACCTTGGTAAAATATTTGCAGAGCTACCAGAGATGAAACGATTAGATAAAAAAAAGCTACATCGTTTAAAATATCCAAATGAGCTATTACGTGAATGGCTTTTTGCAATAGATTTACCATTAGCTCAGCAGCTGGTATTTTTAGATTATTTAGTGCCATTTACAAAACGAGCTCTCACATATTGGCCAAAACTGTGGTACGATATTGATAAAATGATAAAGAAATGACCGTCTTTCGGCGGTCATTTTTGTCTGTGAACGAATACTTGTGCTATTTCTTAATGGTAAGGAAATTATAGATTCTTAACTGTGTATAACCTAGAGCATAGTTTTCGTCTAGGCTAAAGCGCTACATTCTCGAGGTCGTTTCGATCCCTCGGGAAAAAGTGGTGAATCACTTACTTTTGCTTCGGACTCTCCAGCGCTTGTCGGATGTAAACGAGCGCTTTAGCGCATTTGTTATAGTCGAGCATTCGTTCGCAATATGCTATAATCGAAGACGATGATTGTGAGGGATTATAGAATGTATGATTATTTAAACGGGCAAATAAAGCGTATAACTCCTGAGTATATCGTCCTAGAACAACAAGGGATAGGCTGGCAGCTGAATACACCTAATCCATTTGCGTTCAGGACATCAGCACTTGAACAACAAATTTATGTACATTTGCATGTACGCGAGGATGCACAAGTGTTATATGGCTTTCCAAATTTAGACCAACGAGAGCTGTTTCGTAAACTTATTTTAGTGTCAGGGATTGGACCAAAGGGTGCGCTTGCTATTTTAGCTACTGGGAATCCACAACAGGTTATCAGTGCCATTGAACGAGAGGATGAATCGTTTTTAGTAAAGTTTCCTGGTGTCGGTAAGAAAACGGCACGTCAAATGATTCTAGATTTAAAAGGTAAACTTGGCGGATTGTTAGATACTATTGAACTACCAAGTACAGAAGATGAGCTACCGTTATTTGGTGTGAATCCATATAAACATGAGCTTGAAGAAGCTATTCTTGCCTTAATGGCACTAGGTTATTCTGAAAAAGAACTAGAAAAAATACGTCCACAGCTCGAAGATAACGACAAGCTTGAAACAACAGATGCATTTATGAAACAAGCTTTACAATTGCTATTAAAGTTAAAATAGTGAAAGGGGGGAAAGTACATGTCTGAACGTATGATGGCTAGTGAGGCAGGTAGCTATGATGAACATTTTGAATTATCTTTACGCCCACAGAGATTAGCACAATATATTGGTCAACATAAGGTAAAGGAGAATTTACAAATTTTCATTGAAGCGGCAAAGCTTCGTCAGGAAAGTTTAGATCATGTGCTGTTATATGGACCACCCGGACTTGGGAAAACTACATTAGCTGCTGTCATTGCTAATGAAATGAATGTCAATGTGCGCATGACTAGTGGCCCTGCTATCGAACGTCCTGGCGATTTAGCAGCTATTTTAAGCTCACTGGAGCCAGGAGATGTGCTATTTATTGATGAAATACATCGCCTGCCTCGTGCAATTGAAGAGGTGCTTTATCCTGCCATGGAGGATTTTTGTTTAGATATTGTCGTTGGTAAGGGCCCTGAAGCGCGTTCTGTACGACTTGATTTACCGCCATTTACACTCGTGGGTGCAACAACAAGAGCAGGTGCATTATCAGCACCTTTAAGGGATCGCTTTGGCGTATTATTAAGATTGGAGTATTATGATAATACTTCACTTGCAGAAATTGTTGTACGTAGTGCACTTTTATTTGATGTTGATATTGAACAAATAGCAGCACTTGAAATGGCAACTCGCTCACGTGGTACACCTCGTATTGCTAACCGTCTGCTAAAACGAGTACGAGATTATGCACAGGTGCTTGGAGATGGTATGATAACGGAGGGACTTGCTAAGCAAGCGCTTGAGCTATTACAAGTCGATCCTAGAGGGCTTGACCATATTGACCATAAACTTGTGACCAATATGATTGAGCGCTTCCGAGGTGGCCCAGTAGGCTTGGATACGTTGGCAGCATCTATAGGTGAAGAACGCGTTACAATTGAGGATGTGTACGAGCCATATTTGATGCAAATCGGCTTTATACAACGGACGCCGCGTGGACGTGTGGCAACACATTTGGCCTACGAACATTTTGGATATGAATATCCCCAACAAACCTAGAAGAAGGAAGTATTTTCATGCGTGTAGAAGATTTTGATTTTGAATTGCCTGAAGAGCTTATTGCACAAACCCCACTTTTGGATCGTACAGCTAGTCGATTAATGGTAGTGACGCCAGGCTCAGCAAATGTAGATCATCACCATTTTGCTCATATTTTAGATGAGTTACAAACTGGAGACTGTCTTGTGTTAAATGATACAAGAGTATTACCAGCACGTTTAATGGGTGTTAAAGAGGAGACAGGTGCTCATATAGAGGTACTGCTATTAAAGCAAATGGCGGGTACGGATGAATGGGAAACGCTTGTTAAACCAGCTAAGCGTGTAAAAGTTGGCACAGTTGTAACATTTGGAGATGGCTTACTGACAGCTACTTGTACAGGAGAGCTTGATCATGGTGGACGTACATTTGAGTTTAAATATAACGGCATTTTTTATGAAATTTTAGAGCAACTTGGTGAGATGCCACTACCTCCATATATTCGCGAAAAGTTAGAGGATAAGGATCGCTACCAAACCGTTTATGCAAAAGAGCGGGGTTCAGCAGCAGCACCAACTGCAGGTCTGCATTTTACTGAAGAATTACTAGAGCAAGTGAAAGCAAAAGGGGTCGAAGTTGTTTTTATCACTTTACATGTGGGACTTGGAACTTTCCGTCCTGTAAGTGTAGATTCAATTGAAAATCACGAAATGCATTCTGAATTTTATAGTGTAACGGAAGAAACCGCATCTATCATAAACCGAGTAAAGAGTAATGGTGGTAAAGTAATTGCAGTTGGTACAACCTCTACACGTACTTTAGAAACGATCGGCTCTAAATATGGAGGTGAAGTACGAGCAGAACAAGGTTGGACGTCTATTTTCATTTATCCGGGATATGAATTTACTGTTGTGGATGGTTTAATTACAAACTTCCATTTACCAAAGTCTACCCTTGTAATGCTTGTTAGTACGCTTGCAACAAAAGAAACAATTTTAAGTGCATACCAACAAGCTGTAGAAGAAAAATATCGTTTCTTTAGCTTTGGTGATGCTATGTTTATTCGTCCAAAAGGCGAATAAAGAAAAAATCGGAGTAATGTTTTTACTTTAGATAAGAGAGGAATTTTTATAATATGACACAACCAGCAATTCGTTATGAGCTACTTCATACTTGTAAACAAACTGGAGCACGCCTTGGTATCGTGCATACACCGCATGGCTCTTTCGAAACGCCAGCATTTATGCCTGTAGGGACACAAGCAACTGTTAAAACAATGTCACCTGAGGAATTAAAGGAAATGAATGCAGGTATTATTCTGTCAAATACGTATCATTTATGGCTACGACCTGGGAATGATATTGTTAAGGAAGCAGGGGGCCTGCATAAATTTATGAACTGGGATCGCCCGATTTTAACAGATTCAGGTGGTTTCCAAGTGTTCTCACTTAGTCAATTCCGTAAAATCGAAGAAGAAGGGGTTCATTTCCGCAATCATTTAAATGGGGACAAATTGTTTTTAAGTCCTGAAAAGGCGATGGAAATTCAAAATGATTTAGGTTCGGATATTATGATGGCTTTTGATGAATGTCCACCTTTCCCTGCGACATATGACTATATGCTGCAATCAGTAGACCGTACAACACGTTGGGCTAAACGTTGTAAAGAGGCACATAAACGTCCAGAGGACCAAGGTCTATTCGGTATTATTCAAGGGGGAGAATTCGAGGATTTACGCCGTCGTTCTGCAGAAGCATTGGTAGAGCTTGATTTCCCTGGTTATGCAATTGGAGGCTTATCTGTTGGTGAACCTAAGGACATTATGAACCGAGTATTAGAGTTTACAACACCATTAATGCCAGCAAATAAACCACGTTATTTAATGGGTGTAGGTTCACCTGACTCATTAATTGATGGTGCTATTCGAGGTATTGATATGTTTGACTGCGTATTACCAACACGTATTGCACGTAACGGTACATTAATGACATCTGAAGGCCGTTTAGTTGTTAAAAATGCAAAATATGCACGTGACTTCGGACCAATTGATCCAAACTGCGATTGCTATACATGTAAAAACTATTCACGCGCTTATATTCGTCATCTAATTCGTACGGAAGAAACGTTTGGTATACGTTTAACAACTTACCATAACTTACACTTCCTATTGAAACTAATGGAGCAAGTACGTGAGGCAATCCGAGAAGACCGTCTTGGTGATTTCCGAGAAGAATTTTTCGAGAAATACGGCTTTAATGGGCCAAACGCAAAGAACTTCTAATATTCGGTAAAAAGATCATGTAAATTTGTGTGAAATGAGAATGTTTTTAGCAAAAAAATGTCTATCGTAGAAAAAATATTAGTAATGTAGAAAAATTTTGGGCTTGTCCATCGCTTTTTTATGGTGGAATAGTCTATACTAAAGTAGAATTGGAAAGGGGGCAAGAATGATGGAACAATATTCTGGCTTAATCATGATTTTAATCATGTTCGTTGCAATGTGGTTTATTTTAATCCGCCCTGCTAAAAAGAGACAGCAGGAAACACAAAATATGCAGAGCAGTTTGCAACGTGGAGATAAAATTATTACAATCGGTGGTTTACATGGCGAGATTGACTCAATCGAGGACACAGCTGTGACATTAAAAATTGCAGACAATGTGCGCGTTAAATTTGACCGTCAAGCAATTGGACGAGTAGTAAATGGCGACCAATTAAAATAATTATGAGAAAAAGACTTACATTAGTTGTAAGTCTTTTTTTAACTTCTTTCAGTAAGTGTTTTCGTAGCGATAGTGAAGCGACAAATACTGAGATCTCCTCCACGTCTTAAGGCATTATCGAAACATTGTATCAACTCTCATCCAAACCTAAGCGCAAAGCCGATTCAGGACGTAACGCTGGCATAATCGATGTTCTTTTTTATTTTAGCTAAGTGCCACCATTTTTTAATTTCTTAATTAATTCTGCTCCAGTGTCATTGCCATTCACCGTTATTCTGCTTAAAGCAAATGCATTATCGCCCATAGTAACACCTTTATTTTTAATAACAAAAGCCATTTTAAATCCAGCATCTTTCGCCAATTTCATTGCATCTTCAGAATTAGTTCCGAAGGGATAGCTAAGAGCAATTGGTTCATAACCTAACTTTTCTTTAATAATTTCCCTAGAAAGAATAAAATCTTTTTTAACTCGTTCTTCGTACTCTTCTTGTGTTTCGAGCTTTCCATTAATGTAACTACGACCATATATAGCACCTTTCATTCCGCCATTGAATGACTGTAATTTATTATGTGAATTCCAAGTATGGCTTTGGATGGTTATATAATCCTCCATTTCTTTTAATTGATCCCAATTCATTTTGGGAATTTCGTTTGGATACGCATTTTTTCCGTTTCTTTCTAGAACATGACTGGTGATAACAAAAATTTCTGCATGCATTTTGTATTTTTTTAAAATCGGATAAGCTTTTTCATAGTTGCTTAAATAACCATCGTCAAAAGTTATTAACACCGGATTTTTAGGCAATTCTGTTTTACCGTCCAAGTAATCATATAATTCTTGTGCTGTAATAGAGTTGTATCCATTCTCTTTAAGTGTTTTGATTTGTTGTTCAAAATTCTCTGGGGAAATGACTGTATTATTATTCATGTTTTTATCCAAATGGTGGTACATTAGAACGGGAATCTTCTCATTATTATATCCGTAAATAGGGAAAGGTTTAATGAGCGAAATACTATAAGCAACAATAACTAGAAAAATTACTAACCTTTTCATTTTCTCACCTTGTTTTCATGTTTGAATTAGCCTGTTAAGTTGGAAAAAAGTAGGGTGTTTACTAAACGGAAGTACAAGAAGGACATTATAAACAATAACTACATGGGTGAGCATTGTGAAACGTCCTGTTAACTGTCCGAGAAAATTTTGTTTTTTCCACTTAAAAAGCAGGAATTATAGCTCCTTTTATTGTACACAAACAACTAAGGTTTATTCTTTTGATTTACGAAAGTTACATGGTGTCATTTCCTAATTAAAGAGTTGTTGTTTTTTTATGTTATTCGTGCGTTTTTTTAGGTTTTGCCTTAATTGAAAACACGATTTTCAATTAAGGTTAGCATGCAAAATAATAAAGTTCCGTCATAAGGAATTCCGAGAAGTTAAGTGTTAAAAATCAAAGCTAAGATATACCATCATCCTGTATAAAAAAAGATAAGTAAGGTCACCTTGAATAGTATGGGGGTGACGATATGGAAGAATATTTAATGATTGTTTTTAGAACCTGCTTTTTATATGTGTTTATCCTAATAATTTTTCGTTTAATGGGTAAACGTGAGGTCGGCGAATTATCTGTAATCGATTTAGTTGTATCCATTTTAATGGCTGAAGTTGCTGCGTTTGCACTTGATGATTTCGAAAGTCCTTTATTTAATGTGATTTTACCAATCATCGTGTTGTTTTTCATTCAAATAGCAACTGCATATTTGTCACTCAAAAATAAAAAATTCCGTGACCTAGTTGATGGTGATCCAGTATTGCTTATAAAAGACGGTGTCATTTTAGAAAGTGAAATGCGCAAGCAACGCTATAACTTAGATGATTTGTGTCAACAATTACGCGAAAATGGAAATGCTTCCGTTACAGATATTGCTTATGCTTATTTAGAGCCATCTGGCAATTTGTCCGTCTACCAAAAAGATGAAAAGGCATTTGTTTACCCATTAATTATCGATGGTGATATTCAGGAGAGGCATTTAAAGGTATTGCACAAAGATGCTGATTGGTTAATGGCAGAGCTTGCTAAAAATAATATTACGGATAGTAACACTGTATTTTTTTGTGTTTGGGAGGAAGATCGGCTGCATATTCAACTGAAAGAATCTTAAACTTTCTTGGCCAATTTACGAATGTAGCGCAAATCAGTTATTCGTAATTGATTGGAAACTAGTAAGAATGTAAAAAGTAAAAACAAAGTTACACAGCTACTTAAAATAAATGGTAGTGGCATTATTTGCATCAGAAAATACTGGGTAACACAAACAGCAATAAAACAGCCATATGGAACAACAAACATTCTAAAACCAGCACGTAAATTTTTACGTTGCCTTACTGTTGCAATATGCAAAAACGAAGTCAGTAAAACGCCAAAGCCAATCGCCACAACGGCACCTTTTTCTTGTATACCCGGCTGAGAAGCAAGTACGAACATGACAAAGAGCTTACCAAGACCACCGTATATGGAGTTCATCATTGCTGCGCGTGCTTCTCCAATTGCTTGTAATATAGAGTGCAATGGACTTTGTATATAATAAAAATAAAAAATAGGAGCCAATATTTTCACATAACCACGATTTTCTTGTAAGTGAAAGAGCTTCACAGCTAATTCGTCTCCATGAACGAAAAAGTACGTAGCGGCAACACAGCCCACTAAAGAAGATAGTCGCAATGAAACAGAGATACGTTCCTGTAGGAGTGGTATATGCTGACGTGCAACCGCGTCACTTACAGCTGGTATTAGTACAATTGAAAGTGCTGCAGAAACAAAAGCAGGGAATAATAATAGGGGGACTAGTACACCCGAAATAACCCCATATAAAATTGTTGCAGCGGAGGCTGTTAAACCAGCCATAGTTAACGCCTTTAAAAAAATGATAGGTTCTAAAAACCAAGTAAAAGATCCGAATAGCTTGCTTCCTGCAGAAGGAAGGGCAATTCGTAACATTGGAGAGGCAGGATAAGCCTCGATTTTGTTTTTTCGTGTCAATAATTTTTTCTTTGAGACTATATAATGAATCCACAAATACAAGAAAGCAACGATTTCAGCTAGTAGTGTAATACCCATAGCAGCGGCTGCTGTAACGGCAGCATTATTATAGGCAGCCACATATGGCAGTGTCAAAGTGATGAAGCTAATACGGATAATTTGTTCAATCATTTGAGCCCAAGCTGTTGGTGTGATTTTCGCAATACCCTGTAAATAAGCGCGTAATAAACCTGAGCCAACAGAAACTGGTACAGCAAAGAGTGCAATCCAAAGCGTAAATGTTGTATGTTCATTATGTAAAAGTGTAGTCGATATATATGGTATAGTTAGTGCAACGATTGGCATAAAGACGATCATTCCAATAAATGACCAAAAAATAGCCGTACGCATAACACCATAGATGCTCTCGCGTTTGTTTTTTGCTAATAACTCTGCTACAATTTTTGCCACAGCAATAGGTAGTCCAAGTTGAATGAGTGAGATGAAGAAAATGAACGCCGGATAGACGGTCATATAAATGCCGACTGCCTCTTCACCAGCGATCCGCATAAATTGCATTCTATAAAAGAAGCCAAAGAGTTTCGATAAAAAAATCACGAACATTAAAAATAGTGTTCCCCGTACAAAAGAACTCATGCCATCCGTCCCTTCTCAAGCCACAAAAATTCATTTACACTATTTGTATGCAAACTTGTCTTACGATACGACTTTGATTGGAGATGATTCAAAATGAGTATGCAGCATGAGCAACTATTTGAAAAAATCCGTCCTGCAATTGATAGTAAGATGGAAGAGTTTAAATATTACCAATACAATGCGATTACAGCAGAAGAACTATGGCGCTATTGTGTAGAGAAAAAATGGCGCAGAAAAAATATTGAACAATTACGCATACATGAAATTATCGCCACTATTTTTGCAGTATCACCGTCCGATATCGTATCTTTTAATCAAGTAGAATTCTTACAAAGTAATGATTGGTTTACAGAATTGAATACGGAAGAGTTAAAAATGCTGCTTGGCCCGGTTAAAACTTAAGAAGAATGTGTGAAATTTGTCAAATAATAATAGAATACTAAAAGTGTTGAATTGACACCAAGCGCAACGTGTTTCATAATGAGTGTGTTGCGCTTTTTTTTATTTGTATAAGTATTTTTACCAAAACCCTCCTAATAGTTTTTTCCAAATTTGGAGGCAAAACACCTATTCAAATACAGGGATAAATTTGCGCGTTATGAACGATCGAAATAAGTAGAGCAATCTTTTTTGAAGCACAGGCAACATTATTCTAAAGGAAAAGGAGGAATAAACGCTTCAAAAGGACTTGCTATTATACTTGTTTGTAGTGTAAGGAATTGCCTTACACCAATTCGAGGAGGATTTATAAATGAAACTTAAAAGTCGTATAGTTGCATTCGTACTACTAATGGTTATTTTTACAGCAGCCATCGGTACGACTGTAGGCGGCGTCTTAAAGGACATTAAGCTAGGCCTTGACTTACAAGGCGGGTTTGAGGTTCTTTATGAGGTTAAAGAATTAAAAGAGGGACAAAAAATTACACCAGAAGTTGTATCGGCAACAGCAACAGCTCTTGGTGAGCGTGTAAATGCTATCGGGGTAAGTGAGCCGAGCATTCAGGTTGAAGACAAAAACCGCATTCGTGTGCAATTAGCGGGTGTCGAAGACCAAGAATCAGCACGTGAATTATTGTCTACTTCTGCAAATTTAACATTCCGTGATGTCGATGACAATTTATTGCTGGATGGTAATGACTTAAAGCCAGGTGGCGCTAAAGGTTCTTTTGACCAGCAAAATCGACCTATAGTTTCGCTAACGTTAAAGGATGCGGAAAAATTTGCTGATATCACAAGTAAAATTGCTGCTAAACCAGCAGGTCAAAATTTACTTGTTGTATGGTTAGACTTTGAAGAAGGTGTTGATTCATATAAAACTGAATCACAAAAGGCGAAGCCTCGCTATGCATCTGCTGCGACAGTTAACCAAAGATTAGATACAACAGATGTTATGATTAGCGGGAATTTCACAGTTGAAGAAACGAAAAATCTAGCGGGTATTTTAGATGCTGGGGCACTTCCTGTTAAGCTTAATGAAATTTATTCTACTTCAGTTGGTGCACAATTTGGTGACCAAGCACTGAAAAGTACAGTTTTCGCCGGTATTGTGGGCGTAGTAATAATTTTCTTATTTATGCTATTCTACTATCGTTTACCTGGCTTTATTTCCATCATTACACTTGCTATTTTCACTTTCCTAGTACTAGTTGTATTCAGTTGGATTAATGCGGTGTTAACGCTTCCGGGTATCGCAGCAATCGTGCTCGGTATAGGGATGGCGGTAGATGCAAATATTCTTGCCGCAGAACGTATCCGTGAGGAATTACGTGTCGGTTATTCGGTTAAACAAGCATTCCAAATTGGCTCGAAGGAGTCTTTGTCAGCCATTGTCGATGCACAGCTAACTACATTATTAGCAGCTGCCGTATTATTCCAATGGGGTACAAGCTCTGTTAAAGGGTTTGCCACAACATTAATTATTAGTATTTTACTAAGCTTCCTAACAGCTGTTTGGGGCTCTCGTGTCTTACAAGGAATACTTGTAAATAGTGGCTACTTCAACAATCCAGCATGGTTTGGTATTCCAAAATCTAAACAGCATAGCCTGGATGAAAATATCGGAACATTAGATTTATCAACGAAATTTGATCGTTTTGACTTTGTACACAACCGTAAGAAATTCTATACATTCTCATTAGCTATTTTAGTGGCCGGTTTAGTGGTTCTTGGTATTTTCCGCTTAAACCTTGGTATTGATTTCTCTAGTGGTACACGTGTGCAAATTGAAGCGGAGCAAACGTTGAATAAAGAAGAAGTATCCAAATATCTAGATAGTATTGGCTTCTCATCAGAAGATATCGTTTTGACAGGTGAAAAGAGCAACGGAGCGGTTATCCGTTATAAACATGACCTGACGCAAGCAGAAATTATAAAGTTCAAAAAAGAAGCAGGCGAAAAATATGGTCATGAACCTGGCATAAGTACAGTGTCTCCGACCGTTGGTAAAGAGCTTGTGAAAAATGCGATTAAAGCATTATCTCTTGCGGCTATCGGTATCATTATCTATGTAGCGGTTCGTTTTGAGTGGCGCATGGGTATTGGGGCAATTGTTTCGTTACTACATGACGTATTCTTAATTGTTGCTGTATTTAGTTTTATGCGCTTAGAAGTTGATATTACGTTCATTGCGGCTGTACTGACAATTGTCGGTTATTCTATTAACGATACGATCGTTACGTTTGACCGTATGCGTGAAAACTTAGATCGATATGATACGATTAAAGACCGTGAAGTGTTAGCGGATATCGTTAACAAATCACTACGTCAAACAATGGGTCGATCTGTTAACACAGTGTTAACGGTTATTATCGTGACAGTGGCACTTCTTATTTTAGGTGCACCATCGATTCAAAACTTCTCAATCGCGTTATTAGTTGGTTTAATCACAGGTATGTATTCTTCAATTTGTATTGCTGCACAAATCTGGTATTCACTTAAAGTTCGTGAAATGAAAAAATCAGATGGTCAAATACACAAAAAAGCGAAAAAACAATGGGGTACTGACGAACCTACTGTTTAACATAAGCATTAAAATGAAGCAGGGAAGGAAATATTTCTTTCCCTGTTTTTGATGAAAAAAGAATCTTCTGGCTTTCATGAGAAAGCTGAAGATTCTTTTTGTTTTTAGGTTTAAATTGCCTTAGTAAGATTGTGGTTGTAGAGCATTGTTGCTTAATTCCACAGCTACCCTATTCACCTGCTGCATTGTAGGCAGTGACGTCTTTCGCACTTGCTGAAATTTGTACTGAAGTGGCTGAAATATCTTCAATTAGGTTAATGAATACTTGTACCAACTCTTTGATAGAATCAATTCCAACACTGTTTACCTTCCTTAAATTTTTTTAACATTTTTCTTTTTCTCTGAATTGATTGACAATTATCGTAGTTTAGCATAGAATAAGGCTAACTTTTTTGTTCGGTACAAGGTAGTTGGTCTCGGGAGCGAGGCCAGCCTTAGAACAGATGAGCTGAGTTTAGTTTAGATGAGAATAGCTGAGAAATTGTTGAATAAGAGTAGTAGCATAAGTGTGCAATTTAGAGAGTCAGTGGATGGTGCGAACTGATTTGCAGCTTATGTGAATGGACTTATGAGAGTCGCTAATTATAATAGCGAACGGATTCCCCACGTTAAAGGGGATGCTTTGACTTAGATAAGACAAATCTTTTTGACATAAATTCAAAAGATCTGTCAATTTAACTTCTTTCAGCAGGTGTCCAATCATCCGTTGAAAGAAGTTAAAGCCTCCGGCGGATGTCATGGAATCGGAAGGGAGTACTTTGTGCAAACACAAAGCCGATTCTGGACACAATTATGCCGAGACATAATTGATCCGAACTAAGCTAAGCATTTAAGGGAGAGCAAATATGCTCTAATATGAGGTGGCAACGCGGTCATGATCGTCCTCTGCAATTAGGAAAAATCCTTTTTGCAGAGGACTTTTTTTGTTGTTTTTAATTTGCAGGTATTGAATGCTATGCTTTCGCGCAAAAAACATCTGCCGCTGCCGCTACGTTGCACTACGCTTTCGCGCAAAGAACATCTGCTGCTGCCACTACGTTGCACTACGCTTTCGCGCAAAAAACATCTGTTGGCCCGAGACTCTGCAGCGAAGCGGAGCGGCTCATCGAACGCCCCCAGGAAAGCGTCCAGCCGGAATGGAAATCAACCCTACGCGATGATGATCTTTTTTTCAACAAGAACTGATTCAGTAACTAAACATTTGTAAGTCTAAAGGTAGTGGATTTTTAAGAAAAGGAGCTTGGTCATTATGCTATCAACGAGTTCAAGAACAAAAATGAAAACTATTAATGCTGATTCATTAACACCGATTTTAATTTTTAGACGCCTTCAAGGGAAACATAAATTTTTGCTGGAAAGTTCAGCACAGCATGAAGGAGCAGGACGCTTTTCTTTTATCGGCGCTAATCCAAGAAAAACATATAAAGGCTTTGGAGATGAGATTCAGGAATATTCATATAAGACTGGACACACCTATACACATAAGGGCGACATGTTTGTTTTATTGAAAAGGTTAATGCCACGTATATCCAATACGACACAATTCCCATTTTCAGGCGGAGCTGTTGGCTATGTTGGTCAAGGTACAACAACAAGGTTTTCGACTGAACAGGATAAAGCGGAGTTACCAGATGTGCATTTCCATGTGTATGAGACAGTTATTGTGTTTGATCATGTAACAGATGAGGTTACTTTAATTTATACGAATATTGATGCGGAAAAAAAAGAACCAAATTTAGAAGTGTTGGCAGAGCAGCTTTTAAAAGGTAGAGAGAATGAGGATACGGCTTGTAGCTTTGACCCTTTCGAATCGACTACGAATGAACAGTTTGCAACATCTCTTGCATCGAACAAAGCTACTTTAGATGAGGATATTACTAGGGTTATGTTATCAAAGTGCATTTTAGCAAATTTACAAGGAGATGCTTTTTCTTTATATCGTCAATTGCGAAAAAAACATCCTGCTCCCTATATGTATTATGTAGAATTTGACGATCATATTGTCTTAGGGACATCTCCTGAAAGTCTAATTCGAGTAAAAGGTGAGCGTGTGATTGCCACACCAACTGAGGGGGCATTTCCTAGAGGCTCCACAAAAGGTGAAGACTTAGAGCAGGAACGCAAGCTACATGAAAACGCAAATATTAGGGAGTCGCATGCTGTACTTGTTTCTGCCGTGCAACGAGAGCTACAGTCTGTGTGCTTCCGAGATTCCATTCAAGTCATTGAGGCGATGAGAATTGAACGTTCCAAGCATGCATTGCACATGACATCGAGAGTCGAGGGACAAATCCTACCGATGCTTCATGCACTTGATGTATTAGCTGCGACATTACCATCCTTTGCATCAACAGGCGTTCCAAAGGGTCAGGTAAAGGATAATTTAGATGAATCTAATCAAACTACTGGGATATTTAGAGGTGCTCTTGGATTTCTTGGTTTTAACGGTCATCTTGATTTTGCCTTAACAGGGAAATCAATTGTCATAGAAAATGAAACGATGCATATGCAATCGACTGTAATGGTGACCAAATATACAAATGTTGAAGAAGTTTTGAATCAAGTAGAAGAGGACGAACAGGAATTTTTACAGCTACTTGAAAAATGAAGGAGGTTCCCACTAATGGAAGGTATTCGTGAAAAAGTACAACGCCGAGAGCATTTAATGTATGAGGAAATGCTACAGGCAGCAAAATGGATGTTTCTAGATGACACACCAAAGGATCAAATCGCAAGCTTTTTAACGGCATTATCTGTCAAAGGTGAAACTGCACATGAAGTAGCTGCATTAGCCACAACTATGCGTTCATTTGCATTAGACGTCCCAGCAAACGAAGGGGTCTATATGGATAATTGTGGTACTGGTGGCGATGGACTTAATACATTTAATATTAGTACCACTTGCGCCTTTGTATTAGCGGGTGCCGGTGTCAAAATGGCAAAGCACGGCAATCGAAAAATATCTTCGGCATCAGGAAGCTCTGATGTTTTGGAGGCACTCGGTATTCATACGAATATTTCTATTGAACAAACGGTCGATCTGTTAGAGAAAGAAGGAATAGCCTTTTTATATGCTCCGAATGTTCATCCGAAATTAAAGCGAATTGGCGAGGTTCGTCGTGCACTTGGCAAGCCAACAATTTTTAATCTTGTCGGTCCTCTTACGAATCCAGTGCCTTTATCGACACAATTTACAGGTATTAATCGTCCTAATTTTGTCATGGAATATGCATCTGTATTACAAATGCTCGGGCGAGAACGTGCAATGGTCGTTTCTGGGCCACTAGGTTTAGATGAGGCGTCATTAGCTGGTCAAAATACTTTTGTCTTACTAGATAAGGGAGACTTAATTCCATTTTCGTTAACTGCAGAAGAAGCGGGTCTCAGCTATGCACCAATAGAGGCTATTCGTGGAGGTAATGCAGATGAAAACGCGGCAATTATGCGTTCATTATTAGCCGGTGAACAAAGTGCTTATTTTGACACCGTTTTATTGAATGCTGGTATTGGGTTGTTCAGCTATGGAATCGCTGAAACCGTTAAAGAAGGTGTAGAAATAGCGAAAGATAGTATTTTTAGCGGGCGTGCTCTTCAAAAATTAGAGGCAGTCGTTACTTATAGTGAGCATATTAAAGGAGTGGAGGTCCAACAATGAATATTTTAAAAAAAATTCTCGAACAAAAAAAGATTGAAGTTTGTGCTTTACTTGAACAGCCCGACCCTTTAGCGAATTTTACAGAAAAACCGCGTCCATCGTTGTTTGAGCAATTGCGAAAAGCTGAAACATTACAAGTTATTTCTGAGATGAAGCGTGCTTCCCCCTCGAAAGGGCTAATCGCGGAAGGGGCAGATCCAGTGGCACAAGCAAAAATTTATGCAGACGCAGGGGCAGCAGCCATTTCCATTTTAACAGATAAACAGTTTTTTAAAGGCTCCTTTGATGATTTAGCTGCAGTTGCAAATGCTGTCCAAACGCCACTTCTTTGTAAGGATTTTATGATCGATCGTGTGCAAATTCGATTTGCGAAGGCATCAGGTGCATCAATTATTTTATTAATTGTGGCCGGGTTAACCGATCAAGCATTACGTGATCTGTATAGCTATGCAACAGGTTTAAATTTAGAGGTATTAGTGGAGGTGCATGATCTCGAAGAGCTTGAGCGAGCTATTGCAGTTGGTGCCAAACTAATTGGCGTCAATAACCGAGACTTACGTACGTTTGAAGTGAGCTTAGACCGAACACGTGAAATTGCTGAAGCTTTTCCGTTTGGTGAGGAGAAGGTTTTAATAAGTGAAAGTGGGATATGGACACAAGAAGACGCTAAAGAGGTGGCGGCTATGGGAGCTAGTGGCGTTCTTGTAGGTGAGTCATTAATGCGCAGTGGTGATGCTGGTTTTGCTCTAAAAAGTTTACAGGTCAATAAGGTGGGGGCATCTGTATGACGAAAGTAAAAATTTGTGGACTAAAGGAACAACAGCATGTGCAAGCAGCAGTAGAGGCAGGAGTGGATGCCATAGGTTTTGTCTTTGCACCAAGTAAACGCCGAGTGACGGTTGAACAGGCGCGGCAATTAGCCAAACATGTGCCAGAGTACATTTTAAAAATCGGTGTTTTTGTCAATCCAAGCGCAGAGGAATTACGAACTGTAATAGAAAGTGTGCCATTAGATTATGTGCAATACCACGGGGAAGAATCTCCGGAGTTTATTCATCAGCAAGGTTATCCAGCAATTAAAGCTTTGTCCGTCAGAGGTGCTGAAGATGTTCAGGCTGCTGCTAAATATGACGTAGACTATTACTTATTTGATGCACCAGGCACAGATTTTAAAGGAGGTAGTGGTCATACATTTGATTGGACCCTCTTAGAGATGGTAGGGATTCCGCGAGAAAAGTTAATGTTAGCAGGTGGTTTGCAAGCTGAAAATATAGGAGAAGCAGTATCACTTGTGTCGCCATTTATGGTAGATGTATCAAGTGGTGTGGAGACAGACGGTGTAAAAGATATAGCTAAAATAACCGCATTTATACAGGCAGTAAAGAAGGAGAGAGCATAATGGCGAATTCAATTGCAAATAGTGTACCGACAAAGGAAGGGCGATACGGAAAATTTGGGGGTCAATTTGTTCCAGAAACATTAATGACAGCTTTGTTGGAATTAGAAACAGCCTATGATGAGGCAATGAATGATCAAGCATTTACTGAGGAACTGGCTTATTATTTACAACAATATGTTGGTCGTGAAACGCCGTTGTATTACGCAGAAAATTTAACAAAAGAGCTAGGTGGCGCGAAGGTTTATTTAAAGCGTGAAGATTTAAATCATACTGGAGCCCATAAGATTAATAATGCGATTGGTCAAGCACTTCTTGCAAAACGAATGGGTAAGAAAAAAATAGTCGCAGAAACAGGTGCAGGGCAGCATGGAGTGGCGACGGCAACAGCATGCGCATTATTAAATCTTGAATGTGTTGTTTTTATGGGCGCAGAGGATATCAAACGCCAACAGTTGAATGTGTTTCGCATGGAGTTACTCGGTACAAAAGTGGAATCTGTAGAAACAGGTTCAAAAACATTGAAGGATGCTGTCAATGCGGCACTACGCTACTGGGTGACAAATGTTGAGGATACTCATTATATTTTGGGCTCGGCTTTAGGACCACATCCATTTCCAAAAATCGTAAGGGATTTCCAGCGTGTAATTGGTGTTGAAACTAGAGAGCAAATTTTAAATAAAGAAGGTCGTTTACCCGATGCAGTCGTTGCTTGTATAGGCGGCGGTAGTAATGCAATCGGTATGTTCCATCCTTTTGTCGATGACGAGACTGTAGCGTTATACGGAGTAGAGGCTGCAGGCAGTGGCATTGAGACAGGTAAGCATGCAGCAGCAATTGCAGGTGGACAGCTAGGCGTTTTACACGGTGCATACATGTATTTATTACAAGATGAAAATGGTTTTGTGCAGGAAGCACATTCTATTTCAGCTGGTCTAGATTATCCAGGGAAAGGTCCAGAGCATTGTTATTTACATGATATTGGGCGTGTTCAATTTGATTCGATTACAGATAGTGAAGCACTTGAGGGCTTGCAATTACTGAGTAAAACGGAAGGTATACTACCTGCACTAGAAAGCTCCCATGCTATTGCTTATACAGCAAAACTTGCGAAGACAATGTCTACAGATGACATCATTGTAGTTTGCTTGTCCGGCCGAGGAGATAAGGATGTTCATACTGTCCGAAAAGCATTAGGAGGAGAAGTGTAATGACAAAACTACAGCAGGCAATTGAACAAACGAAAATCGCTGGTAATAAAGCATTTGTACCTTATATTATGGCGGGGGATGGGGGTCTGGCAACTTTGAAGCCAACGATCCTGAAGCTACAGGAAATGGGTGTAACGGCAATTGAAGTGGGTATACCGTTTACGGATCCTGTAGCGGATGGACCGACGATCGAGCAAGCAGGTGAACGTGCTTTAGCCGAAGGTGTAACATTACGTAAAGTGCTTGCAGCATTAGCTTCATTTAGAGGAGAAATTCAAGTTCCATTAGTTGTCATGACTTATTTTAATCCTGTTTTAGCTTTTGGGTTAGAGGCTTTTGCTAAAGCTTGTGTAGCAGGGGGTGTTAAAGGGTTAATCGTTCCTGATGTACCGCTTGAAGAAAGTGAGATCTTACGTGACACTTTAAATTCTCGTGGTATCGACATCGTTCAGCTTGTATCGTTAACAAGTCCTCCTGAGCGAATTGCACGTATTGCGGCTGCTAGTCAAGGGTTTGTCTATGCTGTGACAGTCAATGGAATTACAGGGGCCCGTGCAAGTTTTGCAGATGATTTACATGATCATTTTGCACGCTTACGTGAAGCAAGCCAAATACCAGTTCTAGCCGGCTTTGGAATTTCAACTCCTGAGCAGGTGGTAAGCATGGGGGCACTTAGTGATGGTGTAATCGTTGGTAGTGCGATCGTGACAGCATTGCATGAAGGTAATTTGGAGAAGATTGAGGCATTAGTGTCTGCTTCAAAAGGTGTGTTTCAGAAGTCTACTCTTTAACGGAGTAGGCTTTTTTCTTTTGAGATTGTTAGAGAGTAGTAGAAACGACGACGGACTGCCACAACTTTACAGGTAAAACTATCATTCTAGCAGATAGTGCGGATAGTCTAGATTTTCGGTATAATAGCTTTCGTGAGGAAGTGAAAAGATGATTCTATCGAAAAAGAGATGGCAAGTAGAGCGTCCAGACGCGAAGCTTGTCCAAACATTACAAAATGACCTACAACTTTCTGCGATTGCAGCAAAAATTTTAGCAGCACGAGGCTGCGAAACAATTGCTGACGCAGAGAGCTTATTGAATATGACAGAAGCAAGTATCCATGACCCGTTTTTAATGCACGGCATGGCAGAAGCAGTAGCACGTATAGAGCAAGCACTTGATAATGGAGAGAAAATCCTAGTATACGGCGATTATGACGCGGATGGTGTCACTAGCACGACAGTCATGCTGAATGTGTTACTTGATCTCGGTGCCGATGTTTCGTTTAAAATACCAAATCGTTTTATTCACGGCTATGGACCGCACGAAGCACTATTTCGTGAAGCACATGAAGAGGGTGTTCAACTAATTATTACAGTTGATAATGGTATTTCAGGGATGGAACCGATTCGTATCGCGAAGGAACTAGGTATGGATGTTATCGTTACAGATCACCATGAACCAGGCGATGAATTACCACCTGCAGATATTATTTTACATCCTCGTATACCAGAAGGACATTATCCTTTTGGTGAGCTAGCAGGTGTAGGTGTAGCGTTTAAGTTAGCTCATGCTCTATATGGGGAACTGCCAACGCATTTATTCGAATATGTAGCTGTTGGAACAGTAGCGGATTTAGTACCATTAGTTGATGAAAATCGCTACCTAGTAAAGCGAGGAATAGAAGAAATGCGTCGTTCACTCAGCCCTTGGGTACAAGCGATGTGTGAAGTTGCAAGTGCAGAGCAAGCTAAAATCAGTGAAGAAACAATCGGCTTTTACTTTGGACCGCGTTTAAATGCAGTTGGTCGACTTGGAGAAGCGGCACCAGGTGTAGAGCTATTAATGGCTGAGGATAATGCTAAAGCAACAGCATTGGCGAAACAACTTAATACATGTAATAGTGAACGCAAAGATATTGTAAAGAGTATTACAGATGAGGCCATTGCTCTCATCGAATCAGATAAAAAAATTGGAGATTCACTCGTTTTAGTGATCGCTGGAGAAGGCTGGAATGCTGGGGTAGTAGGAATTGTCGCGTCTCGTCTTGTAGAGCTATATTATCGTCCAACCATTGTATTGTCACTAGACTACGAAAAAGGAACAGCTAAAGGTTCGGCTCGTAGTATTGAAGGGTTCCATTTATTTAATGAACTAGCGAAAAATCGAGATATATTACCTCATTTTGGTGGGCATCCTATGGCAGCGGGGATGACGTTACCCATTGAGCATGTTGATGAATTAAGAGCACGCTTAGATACTCAAGCAAGAGCATGTTTATCAGAAGAGCAATTAACGCCTGTTCTCAATATTGACATCCCACTAAAAATGGATGAGATTTCAGCAGATGCTATTGAAGAAATATCAACGCTCGGTCCATATGGTACGGATTTTCCGAAGCCTGTATATGTGCTCGAAGATGTGGAAATATCCTCCATGCGGAAAATTGGAGCAGCAGAAAATCATATAAAAATGGAATTGACGGATGGCTATGAAAAATTGGATAGCGTCGGTTTCAATAAAGGACATTTACACGACGAGTTAACATATGGAATAAAGGTTTCATTTACTGGAGATTTACAAATTAACGAGTGGCAAGGACGTAAAAAAGCACAATTTATGATAGAGGATGTTCAAACGACTGAATGGCAATTATTTGATATTCGTGGTATCCGACAAACATCACGCTGGTTAAATACGGTCCCAAAAGAGGAGGCAACATTCATCGCCTTCCGTCCAGAGACAGTAACCTATTACCAGTCGTTAATTGGTGTGCCAATCCTAGCAGTGGATCCTACGCTTTCAAATGTAGAACAAACCAATTATATCGTGCTATTAGATTTGCCACAAAATGTTCAAATGTTAGAAGAGGTCTTACGAAAAACAGCACCTTCCCGTATTTATGCACATTTTTATATGCCTGATTCTCAGTATTTCAGTGGATTGCCTACACGTGAGCAATTCTCCTGGTATTATAAGTTTTTAAAAAATCGTCCTGCTTTTCCACTGAATATGCATTTGTCTGAATTAGCGAAGCATACAGGTTGGCCATTAGATGCATTAAAATTTATGACACAGGTGTTTTTTGAGCTTGATTTTGTTAAAATGGAGAGTGGACTGACGACTGTCAACGTGAATGCACCGAAACAGGCACTTACAGAGGCACCGTCTTACAAACAGCGTTCAGAACAGATTGAAATGGAGCAAAAGCTAGTATATGCCCCTTATATAGAAATAAAACAATGGTTTGATGAACGATTACATTAATATGCGAAAAAGTTTCGTAGGAGGAACAATAACATGGATTTAAAGCAATACGTAACAACGGTTGAGAACTGGCCGAAAGAAGGTATCAGCTTCAAAGATATTACGACAATTATGGATAACGGTACTGCATACAAGTATGCGACAGATCAAATCGTAAGTTACGCAAAAGAATTAGGTGCTGAAATTGTGGTAGGTCCTGAGGCTCGTGGCTTCATTATCGGATGCCCAGTTGCTTATGCGCTTGAAATTGGATTTGCACCTGTTCGTAAGCCAGGAAAATTACCACGTGAAGTAATCAGTGCTGACTACGGCCTTGAATACGGTAAAGATACACTAACAATGCACAATGATGCGATTAAACCAGGTCAAAAAGTATTAATCTGTGATGACTTACTTGCGACTGGTGGTACAGTTGAAGCGACAGTGCGTTTAGTTGAACAATTAGGTGGTCAAGTAGTTGGCTGTGCCTTCCTTATCGAATTAACAGAGCTAAACGGTCGTGCAAAACTTGGTGACTTAGACATTAAAACACTTATTCAATATTAATAAATAATTGGATACTAGCTAAATGAATTGGTTCATTGTAATGGAGACTGGATGCCCAGGGAATCTCTTGTCCAGAACGGAAATCAACAACTCATTTAGCAGAAAAGCGATGAAAAGCGTCACATTTTTGTGGCGTTTTTTTATTTATAAGGCTGTTTTCTAAAGATTGTTGCTATTCTACTAACGGAGCAGGATAGTTCAATAAGCATCACTATTCTATTTGGATATCTTTTACATCTCCTGTATAATTGTAGAAAGTGATATTTAACTTTGAGTATTTCTAATGAATTAATTTGGGAGGGGAAAATTTGTTATATTTAGCTTTATTAATTGGCATCGTTTCAATTGTAATTACGGATAAGCTTACCCAAGCTTTTAAATTATCAAGCATTTGGGGACTGATTGGTCATATTTGTGCATCACTTGTAATAATAATGGTCGGCAAACTTGAGGTTAGTTATATTAATCTAGGTAATCACTTCGAGTTAGGATATTTGGCGATTCCATTTACTTTATTATTCCTTGTAGGTTTTACAAATGTAATGAATATAGAAAAAGTGCAAAATCCTTCAATATTGTTGTTGCCATTCGTTTCTTTAGTTTGTTTCTCAATAGCAGCTTTCTTCATGGGCCATTCATTTGTATTAATAACGGGAATTTGTGCCAGTTTAACGATTATGTTTATTCTGCTATACGGCTATTTTACTGGTAAAGTATTTGTAGGAAGAACGCTTACTACGTCAATAGGTTTTATAATAGCCGTGCTTTCAATATCCCTCATTGAAATATCTATTGTAACAATTTATATTCCGTTATTTACTTTAGCACTACCATTCACTTTATATTATTTAATTCAAGATAAAATTACGAATGTACAATCAATTACAGTTAGCTTTTTAACAGCTATTTTATTTGGTGTATTAATGTACATAGTTCCTTTTAATATAATATGGTATCTCGTTGTTGGGTTAACGAGTATTTTGGTTATCACGCAATTTTCACGTAAATATCGCTTTATTTAGAAACTAAACTTCTTACTCAACTAACGCTGGCTTTACTTGAATTCATTGAGTTGCCTAGGCAGCTCTTTTCTTACGATTAGTCAAGTATCTATAATAACTTTCTTAACTCTCTGATATTATTTTGATAAATTGGACCATGCCGAATAAGCCTAGTGATTTTTCGATTTTTCATAAGGCTTTAGTATGTTAAACTGATGCTACGACTGTACTAGGGAGCCAACCTTATGACATTTGTTATAGGGTTGCGTTTTTAATTTATCGTAGTACTCAACAATGTGATTTCCACCAAATCGTCGCTGTCTAATCATGTTCTGAACGGTTAGA
>NZ_JBYTDL010000014.1:6489-118813 GCF_058791335.1 Lysinibacillus sp. EB271-A1-10B | reverse complement strand
AATCGATTTTAGGCGTTATGGGATTAGCTCTAAAACAAGGTTCAATGTTTACATTACACGTAGAGGGGGAGGATGAAGAACAAGCGTTTACTGCATTAACAAAATTAATTTCAGAAACGGGGCTAGCACAATGATCCGACTCAAAGGTATTGCCGCATCTGACGGCATTGCCATTGCAAAAGCATATTGTTTAGTACAACCGGATTTATCGTTTGCGAAAACAACTATTCAGGATATTGATGCAGAGCAGCAACGCTTAGTGGCCGCGCTTGAAAAATCAGCAGAAGAGTTAGCCGCTATTCAACAGCTAACGCAAGAAAAGTTAGGGGCGGAGGAAGCTGCCATTTTCGGTGCACATCTACTTGTCGTAAAAGATCCAGAATTAATTGGACCGATCAAACAAAAAATTGCCGAAGAAGCTGTCAATGCTGAATATGCATTGAATGAAGTTTCGACGATGTTTGTATCATTATTTGAAGGTATGGATAACGAATATATGAGTGAGCGTGCTGCAGATATTAAAGACGTGTCAAACCGCGTTTTAGCGCATCTACTCGGTGTACATATTCCAAATCCAAGCAATATTAATGAACAGGTGATTGTTGTAGCAACTGATTTAACACCTTCTGAGACTGCACAATTGGACCGTAATTTTGTACTTGGCTTTACAACGGATATTGGTGGTCGTACTTCACACTCTGCCATTATGGCACGTTCACTAGAAATTCCTGCCGTTGTAGGGACAGGTACAGCAGTTGAGTCCATTCAAGATGGAGATTTATTAATCGTGGATGGTTTAACAGGCGATGTACTTGTGAACCCAACAGAAGATGTAGTTGCCTCCTATAGAAAAAAAGCAGAAGACTTTACTGCTCAACAAGCAGAGTGGGCGACATTATTAAACGAAAAAACGATTTCCAAAGACGGTGTTCAAGTTGAACTAGCTGCGAACATTGGGTCACCAAATGATTTAGAAGGCGTTCTACGTCACGGTGGTGAAGGAATCGGTTTATATCGTACAGAGTTTTTATATATGGGACGAGACAATTTACCTTCTGAGGAAGAACAATTTATGGCCTATAAAACGGTATTAGAAGGAATGGAAGGTAAAGCGGTTGTCATCCGAACACTCGATATTGGTGGAGATAAAAATTTACCATATTTACCGCTTCAAGAAGAAATGAATCCGTTTCTCGGTCATCGCGCGATTCGTCTATGTTTAGAGTATCAAGACATTTTCCGTACACAATTGCGTGCATTACTACGGGCATCCAATTACGGTAACTTAAAAATTATGTTCCCTATGATTGCGACATTGCAAGAATTCCGTGACGCGAAAGCGATTCTTTTAGAAGAAAAGGAAAACCTACTTGCACAAGGCGTAACGGTAAGTGAGATTGAAATTGGCATTATGGTTGAAATTCCATCAACAGCAGTGATGGCAGATATTTTTGCGAAAGAAGTAGACTTCTTCTCGATTGGTACAAATGATTTAATCCAATATACGATGGCAGCGGATCGTATGAATGAAAAAGTATCTTATTTATATCAACCGTACAATCCTGCTATTCTACGTTTGATTAAAATGGTCATTGATGCTGCTCACAAAGAAAATAAATGGGCTGGTATGTGTGGTGAAATGGCAGGGGATGAATATGCTGTACCACTATTACTTGGTTTAGGTCTAGATGAATTTTCAATGAGTGCAACATCCATTTTAAAAACACGTACCTTAATTAAACATTTATCCGTAGCGGATATGCGAGTATTAGCAACAGAAGCATTACAATTAACAACATCTGATGAAATATTAGCTAGAGTGAAGCAAGCTGTTCATTAATTGAAAATAATAAGTAGTTGAAGATCATGAAAGAGGGTGATCTTTAACTGCTTTTTTATTTAGGACCATTCTTGCTAATGATTTGTTTAGGAAAGGATTTAGGACGTAAATACATTTCGATATCAAAGAGTGTACTAAGGCAGATTCTCATTAGCAATTGCTTCATAGTTATTCGTTAATGGAATGTTCCCATATTGTTTCGAAAACGAAATATGTAACAGCGGATATAGAGGCGTTTTTATCGGTTTGTCATACGATCTACAAACGGTTAGCAAATTAGAATTAATTATATTGAACTTTTACGTTAATCTGCATCATTTATTCACATTTACTTTCTATACTAGGGGAATATCGGAATTCATAACTAGTTTAAGAAGAGTGGGAAAAATGAAAGCAGGGAAAATAAATTTTTGAGTTTAATAGTAACGAAAGATGAATGGCTAAATTGGAAGTAACTTGCTAATGCGGGTAAGTTACAAAAGAAGGTGAATGTATGTATAGTTTAATATCGAAAATAAGTCAAATAATCAGTGAACCTATAACAGTATTTTTAAACGCCTATGAACATTCCCCATTCATTATAGCAATTCTTCTCGGATTAGTAGGCGCTTTAGCACCTTGTCAATTAACGGGGAATATGAGTGCTATCACTTTTTATGGAAATCGATCTTTGCAAATGAAAAACAATTGGCAGGAAATTGTTTTTTTTATATTAGGGAAAGTCGTTGTTTTTAGTTTAATAGGTTTATTCGCCTGGCTATTCGGTCAGTCCTTTGAAACGGAGATGACAAAGTATTTTCCAATTTTTCGTCAAGCTATTGGTCCAATCATGCTAATAACAGGGCTCGTCCTAATTGGAGTTTTAAAATTAAAATTTTTAAATCGAATCCCTACTTATATTCCTGCTGTTTTAAAAGAGGGAAAATTGGGCTCCTTTCTGATGGGGGCTAGTTTTTCCATTGCATTTTGCCCTACGATGTTTGTACTATTTTTCGTATGGTTAATGCCTACTGTTGTAACCTCTTCATATGGGGTAGTTTTGCCGGCCGTTTTTGGAATTGCAACCTCTGTGCCACTTCTAGTGATGCTGGGGCTAATCCATTTATTTGACGCAAAAAGGTCTATTATGCGTACAAGCATGAAAATGGGGAGAGTGATTCAAGTCGTAGCGGGGATTATTCTTATTCTAATCGGCCTAACGGATACAATTACTTACTGGGGGTTGTATTAAAGTGGAAGAAAGTAAAAAGAAGAGAAGTAAAGTAAAAATAAAATAGCGATATGTACTTACAATATTTCGCATTTCTCCCGTTAAAATAAACAACCTTTTGCTTTTGGTTGCACAGGAGAAAAGCGAATTTTTTTGATTTCGTTAATGGGAAAGTGCTTTTATGTATAATAGAGCAGACAATGCAAATTTTCTTATAAATATGAATAGAAAGAGTGAAAAAAATGATAGGTGCAACATTATTATTTATCCTTGCAGGTATTGGGGAAATTGGAGGCGGCTATTTAATATGGCTTTGGTTAAGAGAAGGTAAACCATTTTACTGGGGCGTTTTAGGCGGAATTGCGTTAGCTTTATATGGAGTAGTCGCTACTTTTCAATCCTTTCCAACCTTTGGGAGGGTCTATGCTGCCTATGGAGGTGTCTTTATTGTCCTTTCCATTTTGTGGGGCTGGGGAATAGACGGAGAAAAACCAGACATATTAGATTGGGTTGGAGCTGGTATTTGTTTGATTGGTGTGATGGTGATTTTATTACCTCGTTCTTGATAGATTGTTAAAGTGATTAAAGTAGAACATTAAGCTAAAAAAGGCCAATTTTTCATTAATTTAGTGTAAAAATCAAATTAGAGGATTTTTAGAATTTGAATCGAATATTTGTAGTAATGCCGAAAAAGTATGGGGGTTGCAATTTTGCTACTTTATTATTGATGTGTATCATCTACCTAAAAAAATTTAAAATAATTTAGGAGTTGATATATGATGATATACAAAAATTCTATTGATGGAATTTCGGATGAGATGTTGAACGGCTTTTTTGTGGATTGGCCGAATCCACCAAATCCCCAAACTCACTTAAAGTTGCTAAAAAATAGTAGTAAAGTAGTTATTGCTTTAGACGATCATGCGAACCAAGTAGTTGGATTTATTACAGCGATTAGCGATGGGGTTCTATCCGCTTATATTCCGTTTCTTGAAGTTTTGCCGGATTATAAAGGAAAAGGTATTGGCAAGGAATTAGTCAATCAAATGTTAAAGGAACTTGATCATATTTATATGGTTGATTTGTGTTGTGACAATGACTTAGTTCCTTATTATGAAGAGTTTGGCATGATCAAATCAAACGGTATGCTTGTTAGGAATTACGAAATGCAATCGGGAATTTCAAACAAATAAATAGTTAGAAAAACGCTTGGATATATTCCAAGCGTTTTTTCGTGCTTAATTATTCGTCAATGCTTTCTACGATTTCATGTGTGAGATGATTGTTATTTTTTTATAGCAACAAAACGTAATCTGCAATAATCAGCAACCCATTGATGATTCTGATAAAGCATTGGCTTTAATAATTGTTCGCATTTTGCATAAATGTGTTCTTTTTCAGTTTCCGATAAATGCTGGAGCATATTAGTGCTGAACATTACTAACCAATTTCGTAGCCCATCCTCGCCCTGAAGCGGTGTTGGACGTTCATATAGTGAAATCATGTCAACTGTAAATCCAGCACCTTCCAACTTCGATTGATATTCTTCTACAGTTGGAAAATACCACGGGAAATATTCCTCAATATAAGGAAGGTTATATTCTTCCATACTTTTTTGAAGCGCCCAAACAATAGAAGCAATATTACCGTGTCCACCCATTTCAGCGATGAAGCGACCACCTTGTTTAAGTGCACTGTGAATGTTTTTGATGACCGCATCCGGATGCTTCATCCAATGTAATGCAGCGTTTGAAAAGGCAGCATCGAATTGATTGGTTATATGAAGTGCTGTAGCATCCATTGTGTGAAACGTAATGGATGGATATTTTTGCTGTGCAGCAATAATCATATCGTGGGAGGCATCTATCCCTTGAACATGGGCGCCATGAGTAGCAATTTCATGGGCTAAGTCACCAGTGCCACAGCCGACATCTAAAACTCTTTCATTTATTTGTGGAGCCAGCAAATCAACTAAGCTTCCTCCAAATTTTGAAACAAAGTCATGTTTTTGATCATATAAATTCGCATTCCATTTTTGTGTCATTTCCCTCATCTCCTTTGTTTGAGCATAACAGAGAGTTTAATTGTACAGAAATGCGTAAAATGATTAGTTTTGATTCCACATTGGAATATAGGGGGACCGGTTTAATAGTTTCGGTAGACCGTATCATAAGTAAGTGCGGTAAAAATGAAAGTCCTAAAGTATTGATTTACCTGTGCAGCTACTCAATTAAGTCATTTTTTTATTATATTATATGGAAGAATTGTATAAATAATATATAAGCATTTTGTTATAGGTAAAATGAAGGTATAATTTACTTTATGTTGAAAAAAATTGGAAAATAGATTCGGTTGTAATTTTCGGGAAAATGAATTTTCACAATTTAAATGAGGGTGGTTTTTTTATGTGGATTTTTTTTGGGGGGATAATAATAGGACTTTTACTACTATGTATACGCCTACATTATCAAAAATTTAAGCTTCAACAAAAAGTAGAGTTATTAGAACCACTGGTGGAATCGGTTGAAAATATACGTGATATTTTATATTACTGTGAGACGGTTCCTAAGTTGAAATATCTATATTTAAGTCCTACTGTTAATAATCTCCTTGGTCCAAATGCATTAAGAGATCATGTACAGGATCCTGATAAAATTTTCGAAATAATCCATCCAGATGATTATGAGATCTTAGTAAAGAAAATAGTAGGGACACTTAATTTTAACCAGCCTATTACGGTACGCTTAAGAAATCATCTAGGGGAATACATTTGGTCTGAAGAATATGCTACGCCTGTTTATAAGGACGGCAAGTTTGTAGCTATACAAGGTTTATTTAGAAATATTAATGATAAAATCGTATTACAACAGCAATTAGAGTACAAATCTACTCATGACGCCTTAACAAATTTGTATAATCGTGATTATTTTCAAGTAAAGATGGCTCATTTTAACGAACGCAACGACCCGATTACAGTAGTCCTAGCAGATTTAGATGAGCTGAAATGGGTTAATGACGAATATGGTCATCAAATGGGAGATAAATTAGTTTGTGAAACAGCAGCTTGTTTGGAAGCTTATGCAGATAATGACATGCTTATAGCAAGAATCGGTGGTGATGAATTCTCTATTCTTATTCCAAATAAAAGCGTTTTACAAGTCGAGCAATATTTAAAAAATGTTGAGATGAAAATGCAAAGAGACTATAAAGATTTGCCGTTCTCATCGATTAAAATATCTATCGGATATGAATATAGCAATTCCTCTTACGGCGTTATGGAGCAGTTGTTTAGCCAAGCAGATGCGAAGATGTATAAAAATAAGAAGAAAAGAAAATTATTAAAGGAAAAGGTTTAGTCTGTTATGTTGACGCAGTAAACCGCACTATAAGGAAGTGCACTTATGAAAAGAGAGCTTGGGACATAATAAAAAGTCATCATTTTTCGAAAGTGAAAATGGTGACTTTTTGCTATTGAAGGAATTGTTTTTCGTTCTAGGTACGCTTTGAGGGGGTGTTCCTGAATCTGTATTCTCAAGTGTATCATTGTTTCACTAGGGGCCTAACCTGGACTTCTGTAAATTTAGTAACTATCAAATTTTTATAAAAAAGTTCCAGACGGGGAAAGAAAGGTAAGATTTTTATGCTATAATTTCATAGCGGACTTTTAGTTCGTCAGTACATATTCAATAGTTCGAAGCAATGCAACCTAGTAATAAAAATAGATGGAGATTCACTTATAATGAAAAGGTTCTTACTAAAATGGTTAGGATTAGCAGCTATTTACTCAATAGGTGTAGCAATTAGTCTATTAACTTCAACAAATGTTTTTATGCCTGACACAGGCTTAGACTCCCGAAAAATTGAGCGCAATATAAAGAAATTAAGGTTATCTTTATGGTTCAATGATTTATATGAAGATGACCGGCATCATAGTAGCTTCTTTATCAATATACATGTTAGAAAGTATTTAGAAAGCTCTATTCGTGTTTATCTACTAAAGAGTAGCGAAAAAGAACAGAAAAAATTTATTCAACTATTAGAGAAAGTCGCTCAAGAACGAGAGAAAAATAAAGTTAAAAAAACTGCCAGAATCCGTATCAAATAAATCTCTAGTAAACAAAGTAAGCTCCTTGTTTACTAGAGATTTTTATTGTAATTATTTTATTAAAATGCTCTTGTTTTTAGCGTTCCATAGTACAGTTTTACCAAGTTCTTCACTTACAAAGCGAAGTGGTACAAATGTCGTGCCTTTTATGACTTCAGGTTTTACTTGAAGTCTCTTATAACTGCCGTTAACAGTTACATAATAGCTATCTGTATTTAATACAATTTTTGTACCGTTTAATTGTACAGTAATATCATTAGTTTTAGAATTCCAGTTAACTTTTGCACCAAGCTCTTCACTTACAAAGCGTAAAGGAACTAATGTTGTTTCTTCTTTAGTGAAAGGGGCAACAGCAAGTGTTTTACTTTTACCATTAATATAGGCTGTTTTACTATTTAAATATAATAAAATCTCATTACTTTTTGTTATTGAATTTGGATAACCAGCAGTTAAAGTATACGTTCCTGAAGAGTATTGATCACCCCAAGAGTCACTGTAAACTTTGATATAGTATGTACCGGCTGCTAAATATTTTGAATAAGACTGTGAGTAGCTACTACCCAAATATTTTTTATTTGCATCATAGATTTCAAAACGTGCTGGCGCTGAAGTATTGGATAACGAGATGTTAATATTTCCTTCTTTATTTGCCGTAATTGAATAAAAATCAATATCATTGCTATTTGAAATTTGAGATGTGATTGGAACATTTGATTTGATAGGGAAAGCATTTTCACGCGTATCATTAGGTTCAAATGTTGATGGATTGTGCTCTTTAGAATTTGTAGAATAAGTCGCAATTAAATCATACGTACCAGAAGAGTATTGACTACCCCAACCGTATTCATAAACTTTAATATAATATGTTCCAGCTTTTAAAGATTCGAAAAGAGATAAGTTATAGCTAGAAATTAATTTTTTATTACTATCATATAAATTAAATCTGATTGGTGCAGATGTATTTGCTAAATAAATATTAACATCACCATTGTCTACAGTCGTACTAAATTTATAGAAATCTGCATCATATTCATTCGAAATTAAAGAAGAAATCTTTTTTCCTGACTGAATAGGGAAAGCATTTTCACGCGTATCATTAGGTTCAAAAGTAGTTGAATCATGAGTTACTTTTCCACTACTATACGTCGCTTTAATTTCATAAGAACCACTAGAATAGCTATCACCCCAGTAGGAACCATAAACTTCAATATAGTATGTACCAGCTTTTAAAGATTCGAAATAAGATGAGTTAGAACTACTAATTGATTTTTTATTACTATCATATAGAGTAAATTTGATTGGCGCAGTTGTGTTTGCTAAATAAATATTAATATCGCTGTTATCTTGCGTAGTATTAATTTGATACCACTGTGATTCTTTTGAAGATGTTAGTGTGTTTGAATGTGTGTTGCCAGATTCTAAATAAATCGTATCTGATGCATGACTTGTTGAAGCGAATCCAATCATAGCAAACATCACAAGAAATAAACTTAAAATATGTTTTTTCAATAGTGACACTCCTTTAAAATAATATTGTATTATTATACAAATAAATAACTATAAAATCAATAAAAGGATAAATTCGCTAGTATTAAAGGATTATATCTTTAAGTTTAAAATACTAAGTAGCTGATGAAAATTAATTTTCACTTTATAAAATTAATATATATTTTAATTTTAAGTAAATTATTGATGAATAAGGTCTTTTTATTTCATCTTTATTTCTTTATTTTTAGTTAAATACGGATTAATTAATGTGAATAAATATATATCCCCCCCATAAAATCAAAGAAATGTAAAAAATGGTTCATTTTCATTTTTTTATATAGTAAAATCTACATATTGTTAAAGTAATAAAAGAGTATCGTTTTTAATTTTCGTAACAATGAGATTTTGGAAGGAGTAAAGTAATGAGGCGTCCGATTATTAATATGAATGTAGACAAGAAAGTAAATGTTACGGTGTCTCCTAAACAGGTTTCTCGTACAACGTTTGAATTAACTGGAATGGCACTTGACAAGCGTTTACGTCAAAAACGATCTCAAGCTTATGTTGAGTGTGTTGCCAAACTTGATGCTTGCGGAGTAACAAGTAGCCAAGCCAAAATAAATGATTTAATACAAGCAATTCAAAATGAATTCCCTGATTTAACTCCTTATCAATACCCAATTGGTATCATTGCCAAGTGTTACTTAGGGGAGCCTTATGAGGTCCATATACTAGATGTTAAATTGGATATTGTGGAGCATTATAAAAAAGGAGAAATGCTTCCATCACAAATGGATAGAGGTAGGGGAATAGCCCTCCATCCAAACTATGTCTTTATTGAAGTATATAACGATACGCTACGTGCCATAACCGCAAATGGCGATGTATCTGTAATTCAGGGGTGATAAATAGTGTCAGAACGTATAATACATGCAGCAGATCTAAGTACAATTGAAAATAACCTTCGAACATCAGCAAACAATATGGATCATGTTTCCAACCAAGTGGAATCTGTTAATTATGAAGTGCAGGATACAAAGGCTAATTTAGAAGCACTGATTAATGAGTTTCATGAATATGTTCGGAAAGATACGTTTGAGAAAAATGTTCATCTTGCTGAAACACGAATTGTAAAAGTACGACAAGAAATTGAGACAAACTTCGGTTATTACGGAGAAGTTCGCCGTCGTGTTACGGGTATTCTTCAAGCTGTTGATGTCAGTCTAGTTAAAAAAGAAACGATCGAAAATTCAACGGAAGAGCATATGCTGGCTGCACCACGCTATTGGCTGGCACCATGCTTAATCGCTCTTTCTGCGTGGTTGAATGACAACAAAGAATTAGCTGATAAAGCAATGCTAGAAGCTTTGCGCCGTGATGATGAAAAATCCTCATTATTCTTCGCATTGGTAACACGCCGTGGGGCAAGATATAAAGCAAGTAAAGATTGGCTTGATCGCTATTTAGGATTGCAAGACCCTCATAATTTAGAAAGAGAGATTGTAATACTAATAGATGGGTTTACAAATGGCATATTTGGACCTGATGCGCGAATTAAATCAGGTAAACAAATAGAGGCTTGGATTGAAGAGTTATCGCAAAAGGTTGGTTTTGTTGAAGAACAACATCAGCAATGGAAAGTCGCTCTTGAATCAAAAGTTCAAAAATTAAATGAAAATCAATACCCTAATTTAAAAAAATACAGTCCTACATGGACGAAGTTGGAAAATAGTTTACGAGGAGCAAAGCTTCATACTACTATTTATAACTATTTTACTACTATTTTTTCAAAGGAAATCACACCAGCAAAAAATATTGGTTACGCCGTGGATGCTTTACTAGACACACTTGTTTCAAGATTTGATGATGAGGAATTGCCGCTACGAAAAGACGAGCGATTGTTATCGTTAATTATCGAACAAGATGGTGAAAAAGATCGTGCACAACAGTTGTTTGATAATGAAAAGACTTTAGAGGAACGCGTGTCCTTCACACAACTGTTAACAAATTTTGCAATGCATCCTGAAGTTTCTAACGCTTCTTTGGCAACGCAAAAACTTTCTATCGCATTGTCTAAAGAATGGATAAAATATTCTCATGATGATATCACTGCAGAAAATCGAGCGGGTGTTCCGATCGATATCGAAGTAACGATCGATCAGTGGAAAGGAATAACAAGGGACGGATCGAATGAACAGGAATTAGTACAATCCCTTGAAAATCACATTGAACAACGTGAACAGAACGCAATGAAACAAGTGAAATTAACGGCAAAACATTGGGCATCTTTAGTTGGCGGAGTTGTATCTACATTTATAGGCTTTGGTGCTCCGATTTTATTCATTGTGGCCCTATTCTGTTTTGGTTATTTCTATATAGGAAACAAAAACCTTAAACAGAGAAAAGATCAAGTTGCAGCTGAATTTGCGAACTTATTCGAGTTTTGTAGCCAAGAATTACGTGCAACATTAGCTGAGACTGTTGATTGGAGAAAAGAGTACACAAAAGAAGATGAAAATTCAAAACTAGTGACGGATTTGTTAGATTCTATTTCTCCAGAGCAATATACATTCTCTAGTCATGATGCAGCTCGAGCTGTCATTAACTAAGGGGGAGAGATAACAAGATGAATCAAAATGAAAATCAACCAAATGTATTAAATCGTGTTAAATCAAATGAAAAAGCTCAAAATTCTTTTCAACGAATGTTACAGGAAGTTGAAAAAGAGACGATTAATTCTGCACTTGCTACTCAATTTCCGGAGTGGGATTTAAATCCCCCAACAAAGCTTGTTAAAAGAAGGAGTACGAAATTGTTATGATGAAGCCTGTTACTTATGCAGAATGGGTTGAATGCTTTGAACAGTTGAAAACAGGGACGAATGACGAAGAAATCATATTGAAAATGGAGCAAGGAACCATTGAATGGAGTAAAGGTGTTGCGGAACGTTTGACACAGCACCTTTTCGATACGATTGAAAGTAGGCTAAAACGAACATCAGATTTGCTTCAAAAGGAATTAGATGGAAGCTATGGTAATGAGACGATGATCGTGAAAGCAATTCTATCAGCTCGAAAAAGGCTCGCTTTATTAAAGAGAGTTGCCGATTTACCAGCATTCCCAGACAATGTTAGAGAAACAATGTTGAAAGTTCTCTCGGATTATGCAGAAAAAACGCAAGAATCATTGGAGAAGAGTGCTTTTAGTGATAGAACAGGTCGTTTGAGAAGCCTATTTCGTAATAATAATCTCACTCAATTCGCTAAAGTGGAAAATGTATTTGGCAATTCTGTAAGTATGTCTAACGAGATGAACAGAGACGCTGAAAATCCACAAGTGCGAGGAGTGAAATCTAGTAAAAGAAGGGTTATTTTACCATGAATGATTTAAAAAGTTGTTTAAATACATTAGAGCGATATTTAAAAGCGAGGATTCCGTTTATTTCCATAAGAACTTCTGAGCGTGCTCGAGCATTAGAGGTTGCTGGAGAAATTGCCCATAAATTAAATATTACTGTGTTCTATCATACGATTTCTCAAGGAACTAGGGATATTTTGTCGAACCGTTTAGTGAATGATGACAGATCGGTGATGGGTGGACTGGATTTTGCTAATCAAAAAATCGGACAACAACAAAATATCACGATGATTTTTACGGAAGTTCAAGATATTGAAGACGATACGCCGACAGCAAGACAATTCCAAGATTTAGCGATGATGGCTACTGAAACTGGTGGCAGTATTATTGTTATTACAAATAAACCGATATGGGGACCGTTACAGCGACACGGTATGTCGATTACGTTAGCTCCACCAAATGAAGATGAGATGTTAACGATTATTCAGGGACAAATTTCTCCTTATCGAGGGGAAATTCCGATTGAGTGGGGACCAGAGGAAGAAAAAAAAGCGGCCGCAATTTTAGCGGGTATTAGTCAAATCGAAGCTGAGAATGTTATTGCAACACAATTGGCGAATGGCTCTATTCGTAATGATGATTTAAAGGAGTTAATGCATGCGAAGGATCGAATTTTTGCAGACATTTCCGGAATTGAAAGAGTGAAAGTTAGGGAAGATTATGAAATTGGCGGTTTAGAAGGGATGAAACGATGGCTCGAAGTAAATGAGAAGTTGCTAACGGCTGACTTACGTGATAGAGGCATTCGACCACCCCGCGGTATACTACTAGTTGGCGTACCAGGCTGTGGAAAGTCATTATCAGCTAAAGCAATTGCATCTCAATGGAATTTGCCATTATATCGATTAGATCTCTCTACTATTCACGGACAATATTTAGGACAAAGTGAAGCTAGGCTAAAGGAAGCTTTAGCTACAGCCGATCATGTAGCACCGTGTGTGTTGTGGATTGATGAGATTGAAAAAGGTTTAGCCGGCGCTACAGGTGGCGGAGACGGTGGTACTTCTACACGAATGGTCGGACAATTTTTATATTGGCTACAGGAAAGTTTAGCGCGAGTATTTGTAGTCGCAACCGCAAATGATGTATCAAAGTTACCACCTGAACTTTTGCGTCGTGGTCGTTTCGATGAGTTATTCTTTGTTGATCTTCCGACACAAAAGGAAAGAGAAGAAATCATAAAGATTTATATTAGTAAAGGACTAAAACGCGAAGTAAACCTTATTCTTTTAGAAAAGCTAGTTCATTTATCAGACGGTTTTGCGGGAGCCGATATCGAAGCCGCTGTACGAGATGTTGTAAAACAAGCTGTGGTTAATGGGGATGAATCCATAACAGACCAGACATTTATTAGCTTTTTTGAAAATGTTGTACCTCTTTCCCAAACGAGTCCAGAACAGATTGACCAAATCCGAACATGGGGGCGTGAAAGAGCCGTACCAGCTGGTAAACCTTTTGAAGACGCACCGATTGATGGTGAACATTATGCAAGAAGAAAAGGGCCAAGAAGTGTTATAGTATAAAATAACCAAATAAAGTATCATAAATTTTTTTATTAGTAGTACAAACCAAGATCGTGGTTTGTACTATTTTTTTCGTAGAAGTGAGGGGAGAGCTTCAGGGCACTAGAATCCGAAATTCCTTCATACAGTACTAAGATTGATTAAAATTGAAACTTCAGAAAAAGCTTCATATGATTGGCGCCATTGCGAGTATACATAAGTTTTTGAAAGTAGTATGTCATCTTCTTTAACCCAATTTATCAAATGAATAAGAAAGAACAGCTCCCAACCGTTTATAAATGGTAATTTCATAATATCCAATCCGACCTTGCGAACAAATGAATATTTCGTTAGGTCTTTTTGGCGTGCGTAAATTTGTTTGCTTTTGAGGGGTACGCGTCCAAAGCAAACAAAATCAATTCTTCGTATAAAAAGATCACCTGCATGTCATGGTATTTTTCAATGTTTTAATAAGTACTTTATATTGTGCTACTAAGGACTCATTGTTTTTTTGTCAACGTTTTTCGAATAAATACGCACCATTTGTCAACATGAATAATATGAATAAGGGATGTGGTACGGTGACTTGGTTAATCATTTTGGCTTTTACTTTTTCATCCAGTATTGATAATTTGGGTGTCGGACTTTCTTACGGGATTCGAAAGATAAATGTTAGATTTAATAAAAATATTTTAATCTCGGTCATTTGTTTTCTTATGAGTATGGCAGGCATTACATTTGGTGTATGGCTGTCAAAAATTCTTCCCGGTATGCTGCCTGTGGTCATCGGAGCGTTGTTATTATTTATCATCGGAATTCGTATTATCCTTTTAGCTAAACCACGGAAACAAGAGACTTCAATAGTGGATTGTAACAATGAAATGCAGTCCAATAATGTTCAAGATATTTTAAAAAATCCTGAGGAAGCACATTTCAATAAGTCTGGAGAAATTGGATGGGGAGAAGCTATACTTCTCGGCATTGCCTTAGCGGCAAATGCACTTACGAACGGGGTAGGTGCAGGTTTACTTGGTCTTTCGCCGCTTGTCATCTCCATACTTGCTGCAATTGGGAGTTTTATTACTGTTTGGTTAGGTGTCAAGTTAGGGAGTAAAGTAGCGGATGTTCGGATCGGTTCATTTACTGTAGGGCAATTTGGAACAATTATTAGTGGAGTAATGTTGATAATAATTGCTTTTGCTGCTTTCTTCTAATTTGTGTGTTGACAAAATGTCAACGTAATTATACACTTCTTGAGAATGATATTTTCATATTAAGCGACTGCGTGAAGTCATGTTAGTCATTGTAAGAAGGGGGAATCAAAAATGGCTGAGCAGAGAAACAGTATTACTCTTGGTGTATTGCTGAGAGAATTATTAAAAGAACGTTCATTATCTATGCGGAAGTTTAGTGAACTCACTGGAATCGATACAGCTACGATTTCACGGATAATAAATGGAAAGAGAAAAGCGACCCCACAACATTTAGAAAAATTTGCTGACTGCCTTGGCGTTCCGTTAATCAATCTTTTTGAAGCAGCGGGATACGCTATAGAACAGAGACAAGAAGAGTCAGATTCAGATTCAGATATGCATACGTCTGTTGACGCAATACAGGCTCTACTTAAATCTTCAAATGTTTATGATGATGAATTTTCGGTAGCACATGTTGAACAGAAACTAGAAAGCTATGGATTATATGCGCAAACAGAAGAAGGTAAAAGTTCGATTCATAAGGATTTTGATGAAAAAATTAAGAGTGTAGGTAGCATAGGTCCGTTTATAAGCAAATTAAAAGAGTTATATGAGAAATTCTCATTAGGAAAGGGCACAATTTTTGAACTAACTGTAATTGGAAGTACATTATTATATTTTATTATTCCAGTAGATGTTATACCTGATTATCTATTTGCTGTTGGTTATTTAGACGATGCCATAGCTGTACAACTTACTTCAAAGGCATTACTAAAAATATAATTTAGAGTTAATGATAGGTGGATATGGATGAAAAAAAGCAAAAAGAGCCGTAAATGGCTAAGAAATTTGTTCTTAGCATTCGCATTAGTAATCGTAGCAGGGCTTATTTATTCGGTTTATCAATACAAGAGTGGATTGGCTATGGCAGACGATAGTCGTATTAAAGATAACGAAAAGGCGTATGACCCATTTGAAGGTGCAGATGTGCAATTTGGTCAGATTAATGTGCTATTACTGGGAAGTGACGCTAGGGACGAGGATGGTAGATCGGATTCGTTAATGATTGCACACTATGACCAAACGACGAATGATGTAAAACTTATTTCTATCATGAGAGATACGTATGTTGACATCCCAGGGCACGGAATGAATAAAATAAATTCTGCTTTTGCCTTTGGAGGTCCTGAACTTGTAAGGAAAACAATTAAGCAAAATTTTGATATTGATGTTAATTACTACGCTATCGCGGATTTTAAAGGATTCCCCAAAATTATTGACCTTTTAGCACCGGATGGAATTGAAGTTGATATTCCATATGAAATGTCCTATGGAATTGGTATGACCTTACATCCTGGAAAACAAACTTTACATGGTGACGGGTTATTAGGCTATGTACGATTCCGCCACGACCGTTTAAGTGATTTTGGACGAGTGGAACGCCAGCAAGAGGTTTTGACAAAGGTGAAAGAACAAATCGGTGTTTCAAGCTTAATGAATTTGCCAAAATTATTTGGTGTTGCAGATTCATATTTTGATACAAATGTTGATAATAAAACAATCCTTACCATTGGAAAAGGGATTGTAAATGGAAAATCTAGTATGGACACTTTACGAATTCCAGTTGCAAATTCTTATGAAGATAAACGTACGAATGTAGGAGATGTTTTAGATATTAACTTAGATAAGAACAAACAGGCGTTAGAGGAGTTTTTATCATCGAAGGACAGTGAAAAAATGGCTAAGACAGACGAAATTTCATCTTAAGTGAAAAGGTATCGAGTTAGCAACACAATAAAATTAGAGTATGTTTTGAACAGTTTTCAAAGCATACTCTTTTTGTTTCTATAATTAGATATCACTGCATTATCAAGATAAGTTACTACATATTCCAATCTGCTACTAGCGAATTTATTTCATTTCATGCTATAGAAAAGGTAGCTGACGATTTCATTCATCAGCTACCAATCTTATTTTTCAAGCTTTGTTAATGTTTTACCGCTCCAACCAAATAGGATCGTCAAAATTGGTCCGAGTAGACAGAAGAAGGTAAATGGCAAGTAAGATGTTGTTGGTATATCTAGTACACTAGCAATAAAAATACCACAAACACTCCACGGAACAAGAGGATTGACTACTGTCCCTGCGTCCTCCATAACTCGGGAAAGATTTTTAGGGGCAAGTCCAACTTTTGCAAACTGTGCTTTAAAAGCTTCACCCGTTAGTAGGATAGATAAATATTGCTCACCAATTAATGTGTTCACACCGATCCCAGTAATGGCAGCACCCGTAATAACAGAGCCAGCGCTCTTAAAGAAGCTCTCGACCTTCGCTAAAATACTTTGAATAATGCCGAGCGTAAATAATAGTCCGCCCATTGTTAATGCTAATAAGACTAAGGCAATTGTAAATAGCATACTGTTCATACCACCACGAGACAGTAGTGCATCTACATCTTTATATCCTGTAGTAGATACATAGCCTTCAAAAAGGATTTTAAAGACATTCGATAAGGCAATCGGTTCTTGTATGTAGGCAAGTCCGACACCAAGAATGGAGACCACTGCGAGTGTGATAAGCGCAGGTGCTTTATAAAAAGTCATAATAACGAGAACAACAATTGGTAATAATGTATACCAATGAATAAGTCCAGTTGACAGTAAGCCCTCTTTAAATAGCTCAACTGTTTCAAATGAAGTATTTCCATCTGTTGGCGAAATGATGGCATAAAGGATGAATGAGATCAAGAAAGCTGGAATCGTTGTCCAACCCATATTTTTAATATGCTCGAAAAGATCTACACCAACTGTACCAGATGCAAGATTTGTTGTATCCGATAGGGGAGACATTTTATCCCCAAAGAAAGCTCCGGAAACAATCGCACCAGCCGTTATAGCTAAAGAGATATCCATTGCACCAGCAATCCCCATAAAAGCAACGCCCACTGTCGCAACAGTCGTTAAAGAACTCCCAACTGAAACACCGACGATACTACAAATTAAAAATACGATGGCAAAGAAAAAGCTTGGTGAAACAGTTAAAAAGCCATAGTAGATAAGTGTTGGAATTGTACCACCCATAATCCAACTAGAAATTAAAATACCGATAAAGAAGAAAATAAAAACTGCCCCAAGTCCAGCACTTGCACCAGCAATCATACCAGTTTCAAGCTCACGGAACGGAACTTTTTTTAGTAATCCATATGCAATTAAAAGTGACATGACAAGAAAAATAGGTATATGGGGTGTCGCCTTTAAATACCCAATACTGTATGCCATCACGGCAATAATTAAAAGTATAATAAAGCTTGCCTCGATAAATCGAGGGTTACTCTTTGCTTCAATTCGAAACATGCTAATCCTCCTAACAGTTACTTCTTCACTTCAATGCGTTGAAGCCCAAAAGTATTATAGCATGCAGAAACATTTTGTCAATGATATCAGTATTGTTTTTCCTTTTAGTAGCGACTTTAATGGCTACTGAAATAATCCCAAGTATTTTTGATAATTAAAATACAGGTCATGATGATAAAAATAGTACGCATCATTTTTGTCCCGCGTTTCAGCGCAAATTTTGAACCTAGTATGGCACCGAAAATCATGACAAAGCCCATCGGTAGGCCATATAAAAAATTCACTTTTCCTAAAAGTAAAAACATAGCAAGCGCTGCTAAGTTTGAGGTGAAGTTAAAAGCTTTTGCATTACCCGCAGCTTGCAAAAAATCATTGCCCATCATTAATAAAATGAAAATAAAAAAAGAACCAGTACCAGGTCCGAAGAAACCATCATAAAAGCCAACAGCAGCAAAAGCGCCGACAAAGATGATTTTCTTCCTAGTACTTAAAATCCGCTCTTCAGGTTGTTGTCCCCAATCTTTCTTAAAAACCGTATAAGAGGTAACAAGGACGAGCATAACAAGCATTAGAGGCTTTAAAATAGCAGGTGATACAAGATGCACAGTATAGGCACCAATGAATGAACCAATAAAAATAAAAGGTATTATTTTTCGATTCTTTTTTACATCGACCTTGCCAGCTCGTAAAAAAGTTAACATGCTAGTCCCGTTACTAATTGTATTGGCGAGTTTGTTTGTGGCAATCGCTGTACTTGGTGGTAAACCAACCGCCATAAGCGCAGGTAATGAAATTAACCCTCCGCCACCGACAATCGCATTTAAAAAGGATGCGATAAAGCCGAGTACTAAAAGTATTGTAAGTGATAGTAAATCGATGTCCATATGTATATACTCACAACCTTCTTTCACGCATATTGTGTAAGTTACACTTTTCTTATAACAGTACTGCGAATTGTAATAAATGGCAATGGAGTTTTTCATTTCTAATGTAAATTTCGTTTACAATTCCTTAACATTAATAAAGATGAAAAAAATAGGAAGGAAAAAAGTTTTTCAAGTATTTTTATAAAAATAAAAGAAATAATGGGTATATTTAAAGAAAAAACGTTCATTTTTGTTATCGAGTTTCCAACGTTTTCAACTTGGAAAAGTACCTAGAAATAATTGTGGCAAATTTTATATTACATTTTTGTAAATTCAACTCGTTTATGTTTAAAAATATGTAGAAGTATGTGAAAGTTTTGTTATGATGATTGCAGAAATCGACAATATTCATTCAACAGGAGGAACATGATGTTCAACTCAAACAAGCAAGATCCATTTTTTAAAGCATTATTAAATATTTCTAAAAATGTCAAAGAAGGTATTTATTATGCTCACAATGCGCGTATTCAAGATATAGATGCACTAAAAGAAATCGCAGACACAATGAAGGACTATGAAACAAGTGGAGATAAATTAATTCACGAACTTATTGTGATGTTAAATAAGTCATTTATGACACCAATTGAGCGTGAGGATATTTTAGCACTTGCCAATAAATTAGATGATGTTATTGATGGAATGGAAGGCTGTATTGCTCATTTTGATATGTATAATTTAACAGAAGTGACAGAGCCGATGCGTCAATTCTTAACTTATATTGCGAAAAGCACAGACGAAATGGTCCAAGCAATGGAGCTATTAAATAGTAAAAAGCTTGTTGAAATGCGTAAACATGCTATTCAAATTAAGGACTATGAGCGTGAATGTGATGAAATTTTCCGTTCTTCGATGAAGCAATTATTTATTCAAGAAAAGGATCCAATGCGCATCATGGTGTTTAAAAGTATTTACGAACAATTTGAAGATATAGCTGACAGCTGTCAAACAGTAGCAAATACAATTGAAACAATAATTATGCGTAACGCGTAAGATGGAGAGTACTAAATGGATACGATATTACTGATAACAATATTAGTCGTTATATTTGCACTTGTATTCGACTTTATTAACGGCTTCCATGATACAGCCAACGCGATCGCAACTTCTGTATCAACAAGGGCATTGAAGCCACGTACAGCAGTATATATGGCTGCGGTTATGAACTTCATTGGAGCTATTACATTCGTTGGGGTAGCGAAAGCATTAACAAAGGATATTGTTGACCCGTTCAGCTTAAATTCTTATATTGGGGATACTACAGGTTCTGTCGTTATTTTAGCGGCATTATTTTCAGCGATTACATGGAACTTAGTAACGTGGTACTTTGGAATTCCGTCTAGTTCATCGCATACATTGATTGGTTCTGTGGCAGGTGCTGCCATTGCAGCGGCAGGCTTCAATATATTGAACTATAGTGGCTTTATAAAAATCCTTCAGGCACTTATTTTCTCACCATTACTTGCGTTTGCAGGTGGTTTCTTAATGATGTCTTTATTCAAAGTATTATTTAAGGATATGAATTTATATCGAACGAATAAAGGATTCCGGACATTGCAAATTGGTACAGCTGCTTTACAATCATTTACTCACGGTACAAACGATGCGCAAAAAGCGATGGGGATTATTACGCTAGCTTTAATTGCAGGAGGCTTGCACCATACAGACGATATTCCTTTCTGGGTACGTTTTGCAGCAGCATGTGCGATGGGTCTTGGTACTTCTGTAGGTGGTTATAAAATCATCAAAACAGTCGGTGGTAAGATCATGAAAATCCGTCCAGTAAACGGTGTTGCGGCAGACCTTGCTTCTGCATCCATCATTTTCGGTGCGACATTAATTCACTTGCCAGTATCTACAACACATGTTATTTCTTCATCTATTATGGGTGTAGGTACAGCACATCGTGTAAAAGGTGTTAAATGGGGCATGGCACGAAAAATCATAACAACATGGGTAATCACGATGCCTATTTCCGCAGTCATGGCTGCAGCTATTTACTATATCTTAAGTTTATTTTTCTAACATAATGAGGGAATGCACGCAATTTGTGCATTCCTTTTTTTATTTGTTTTATTGGATAGGATTGATGGATTGATTCAAAGGTGAAGCGAAGGATTCCAACTAGAGCGGGGGAAAGAAATGCAGGCGACGGATAGACCGAGCTGAGCGACGGATAAAAAACGAGAAGTGACGGAAAGCCAGATCTATGGTAATTATAAAGAAAGTATAAAGTTCAGAAAAAATGTCTTTTTACATAGTAAGGTTAGTGCAGGAGGAAGTCAGATGAAAGAAAAGCTATTAGTGATTGAGGATGATACGGCGATTGGACGTATTGTGAAGGAAACGCTTGAGCAAGAAGGTTACCAAATTACTTGGGCAACAACAGGACTCGAAGGGCTAGCTGATTTTCAAGCTGATACATTTGATTTAGTGTTAGTCGATTGGATGTTGCCGGAGATGGACGGTCTTACTGTTTGTCAAAATATTCGTTGGGAAAGTGATGTACCTATTTTAATGATGAGTGCGCGTAAGGAAGAGGCAGATAAGGTTGAGGGCTTGCAGGGCGCTGATGATTATATTGCGAAACCGTTTAGCTTAGAGGAGTTAAAGGCACGTGTCGCCTCACACTTACGTCGTTGGAAACGTTATACGAAAAAAGAAATAACAGAAGATGTTACATCCTTTGCACAAGGCTTAAAAATGGATTGGCAAAAGGAATCAGTGCGCCTTCATGATAAAGAGCTTACCTTAACACAGAAGGAATTTGCGCTGTTAAAACTACTTGCGAAAAATCCAAACCAAACTTTTTCAAAAGAAGAATTATATCAGCATATTTGGCAACAAGCGAGCGTAGATGAAACACATACAGTCACAGTACATATAAAGGCGCTACGAGAAAAGTTAAAGGACCCAGTCAAAACCCCGTATTATATACAAACAGTTTGGGGCAAGGGCTACCGCTTCATTGGTGAACCGCTATGAAAATAAAAACTTGGTTACTCATCACTTTTTTCATCGTGATGGTGTTACCGATAACAGGTGCTTATAGCCTTTATGTGTGGATTAATGCCTATTATCAAGATAAAAACGTTGCAGAGTATTTCGAAAAAATGACAGAGCTTAATCAGGTGAAATCCATTCTTGAAGATCCTGCGCATTATAAAAAAAATGCGGATATACAAGAGATTGAAGGATTATCGAATGATCAACTCGCCATTACACTTTACACAAAATCAGGCATTCTTTTGTATTCCTCAAATCCATTGAAATCGGACTATGAATCTAGGGATACTATTTTAAAAGGTTTATATGAACTAAAGCAAAATTACAATGCCTTTACGTATAAAGAACCTGTTTATCAAGATGCGGAATTGCTTGGGGTATATGAAATTCAATTAATTCGGACGGATTGGGTAAAGGGTGTAGAAAGTCGTTCTTGGCTTGTAATAGCCAGCACTATACTATTATTCCTCCTTATTTATTTTGCAGTTATGATGCTGCTTAATCGTAAATTAAATCGACCGTTACATGAACTAATGAGGCAAATGCGTGCTTTTGCAAAAGGGGAGCATGTGGAATCGAATTTAGAAGCAAGAAAAGATGAAATCGGGGAACTTGCTCAAACCTTTCTGGCCATGCAGGACGAAATTGAAGCCGCACGAGCGCATTTAAAAGTTGAACAACAGCAAAAGGAGCTAATGATTGCGAGTATTTCCCATGATTTGAAAACGCCACTTACAGCTATTCAAGCGTATGCCGAGTCTTTACAAAGCAAGGCGCTATCAGAAGAACAACAAGATGAGTACCGACAAATTATATTAACAAAGTCCGAAACGATGAAGCAGATGTTAGAGGATTTACTAATGTTCACTATACTGCGATCCACAAGCTATCATTTAGAACTTGTTGCAGTAGATGGGGCCGAGTTTTTTGAAATGGCATTGTCTGATTATGAGCAGCTATGCAAGGATCGAGGATTTATGCTTGAAGTCACTTGTGACATAGAAGGTATGTATGCAGTCCATCCGAAGCAACTTCAACGGGTGATCGACAATTTAATGAGCAATGCTTGGCGCTATGGAGCTTTAGGTACAACGATAGGCTTAGCAGCCGTGAATGCTGGAGAGTGTCCAATATGGTGCTTTGATTTTGTACGGGCAGCCCAAAGAAAGCAAGACGGTATGTATATCATCTTGCAAAATAACGGGCAAGGTGTAAAAAAAGAGGATATTGAGAAGTTATTTGAGCCCATGTACCAAGCAGATTCAGCACGAACAAAGGCTGGGGAGCGCGGCACTGGACTAGGATTAAATATAGCAAAACAAATTATAGAAAAGCATGGTGGGACAGTCGAGCTGGTATCAAAAGAAGACTATGGAACAGCTGTACTTTGCTGGTTGCCACCATTTAAAGGAGAGAATTGATGATGGATTGGAAAAAATCATTACGTGCAGCAGGTTTAGTTGCCGCGCTAACATTTAGCTTAGTAGGATGTAATACGGAGGGGGCATATTCACCACAGGAAATTATTGACCAAGCATTACAGGAAACGAAAGAACCACTTACTTATTACGCAGAATACAAGATGGATATGGATGAGGCTGGTGGAAAAGCTCAAGTTAAGGAGTGGACTAAAGATGGTAAACGACGTGTTGAGATAACAGCTGAAAATGGTGAGCATGTCATCACAGTCAATAATGGCTCACAAGTCACTTTATATGATGTTGTAAAAAACACTGTTCATAAAATGGATATAGATGAAGGTGGTCCGGTTTTATTTCAATCACCAAGAGATCAGGCAGAAGCATTATTTAATTTAGTAAAGGATACACATGACGTGAAAATGGGAGGGGAGGAGAAGGTTGCTGGAAGAGATACGTATAAAATTGTAGCGAAAGCCAAAAAAGACGATACTTTAGTAGGTGATATTGAAGTATGGATTGATAAAAAAACTTGGGTGACGTTAAAAACTATAACGAATAGTGCTGGAAATAAAATAACATCAGAGTATATGAAACTAGACGACAGTGCAAAAATTGATGATGCACAATTTACAATTGATATTCCAAAGGATGCAAAAGTCGAGGAAATTAGCGGGCATGAATCTGAGTCGGTAACAATCGATACAGTGAAAGGAGAGCTTGGTGAATTTTTAATGGTGCCAGAAGAAAATGGTTTAATTTTGGAGGATATTTCATTAGATAAAGGGATAGAAGGACGTTCAGAATATACTTTTAATTATACAAAGAACAGTCAGAAAGAAATTTCAGTAACAGTTTTTAAAGCAAGTGGTAATGCACCTGAGGTTGATCCTACTTTAGGTGAAAAAGAAATAGACATCCGAGGTCAAAAAGGGACTGCCATGGACGAGAAAAAATTCCGTTATATTGGCTGGCAGGAAAATGGTTATCAATATGGCATTATGAATGAAAACCCTGAGCGAACAATCGAAGACCTTAAAGCCTATGCAGAACAAATGATCATCGGTAAATGAGGTGAATTGAAATGAAAAGAAATGAATTTATTAAATGTCTTGCGTTGTTTTTATTTAGCACAGTTTTTTTATACGGTGTAGGTGAAACATACGGTGTTCCGTGGCTGCAATTTCATTTCTTAGGACAATTCAATGATGAAGGTTTTTATTTCAGTTTTGGCTCTCTAATCCCTATACTTGGTGGCTTACTAATAGTTGCTCTATATGAAACGAAAATTAAACGCCTCATCTAATATTTAGGAAAATCCACTTTGAAAAAGAGTGGATTTTCTTTTATATCTTGATTTATTTACAAGTATAAATGCTATAATATGTAAAAACTTCAAAGGGGAACTATGAATGGGACGGGAGATTATAGAAACAAACTATTTTACTTTGCATCATTTATGTGACGGTGTTTATGCTGCGGTTGCTAAACCAGGTCAAGGTGCTTGGAGTAATGCGGGAATCATTGATTTAGGTGACGAACTTCTAGTTTTTGATTCGCTAAGTACTCCTTCAGCGGGGGAAGAGTTAAGACGCCAAGCTGAAAGTTTAACCGGTAAGAAAGTAAAGTATTTGATTAACAGTCACTATCACGGGGATCACGTTTTTGGGAATCAAGTATTTTCGGATACAACAATTATTTCTACATATGTAACGGAGAAATTGTTCAAAGAAAAGAATAAGATTGAAGACTACGAGAAGGAAAAGCAGGATATGAATCAATACCTGCTTCAGCTAAAAAGTAAAATTGATTCAACAGAGGACATCATTATTAAAAAGAGTTTAATCAACCAATATCAAGAAATGTCGAAGGTTTTGGATGATTTATCTCAATTACAAATTGTGTTACCATCCATGTTGTTTGAAGAAAAACTGACTATCACAGGTTCCGATAAAACTGTGGAATTATACTGTTTAGGTGGGGGACATTCACCGAGTGATACATTTATGTACTTACCTAAAGAAAAAATAGCTTTTATGGGGGATTTAGTGACAGAAGATTTACATGTCCCGATCTATAACCCAGAAGAATTTTTGAACATATTAAAGCAAGTTAAACAAATCGATATCAATATAATTGTTCCTGGTCATGGTAATGTTGCAGATTTGACTGTATGCGATACGTTAATTGATTATTTATCTTATATGACTCAACAAGCAAAAGAGGCCCTTCAACAAAAGTTGTCACTGGAAGATTTTATTTCTGAATTTGATGTACCTAAAACGTTTAGGGAGTGGAAGGGCGTAAACGGTATTAAAGCTAACCTTACAACGGTATACACATACCTTCAAAAAAGCTGAAAATCCACTTTTGAAAAAGTGGATTTTTTTAGCGTTGATGAAATACGGACAATAAAATCTGATTAATGATGATTAGTATAGCAAATACATAAGCTAATTTTGTTTGACCTGTTGCATATAGTGCTATGACGGCTAGCGAGAATATTACAAATTCAAACATAAAATGCGAAATCCCACTCAATGGAAATGTTGCTTTGGGAGAACCAAACATACTCCATAGAACTACAAACAAAGCGGGTGCTCCAACCCCAAGTAAGAGCTTGAAGAATATGCCTTTCCCAGTTTGTATACCCCAATATCCATAAGCCATTAACACGCAAATTTCTAATAGAAAGCGAAGAACTAAATTCAACACCATATGATCCCTCCGAAAAATAGTTTTTTAAAAGGGTAAACATAATCGCTGATAAAATACCGTTCACTGATAGAGCCTCAACTTCTAACTTAAACTATTTGTTGTAAATGTGTTTTATTGAAAGCTGCTTCATATTTTAAACCATAGCCTAGTGCACGATCTAAAAATATATGAGCTAACCAAATTATAGAAGCCATTAGTAGCGGTGATGATGCAGTGACAAAGCCTATAATTAAGAGAATACCTGGCAGGACTAAACTGTGGCCAATATTGTAAAATAACGCGCCAACTTTAGTGTTTACTATGTAGCCTAACATCGTTATATCAGGTAGTAATAAAAGTAGTACAAAATATAGGAAAGAAAATTCAAAATGCCAGTAGAAAAATACAGCTACTAAAAGTGCTATTAAATATTCCGATGAGATAATTTTACGTAGTTTCATGATGAACACTTCCTTCTTGTAATTTATTATACATATCCTCGATAAGTGAGCCGATGACTAACTTATTTTCTGCATATTTTCCTTCAGCCATTAATGTTTGAGTGAGCTGTAAGGATTGTAGTGCCTGCTGATAAAAATATAACTGCTGCTCAATGTGAGTAATCTTTGCAGAGAAAAGCTGTACGGTCTTTTGATTGCAGGAATCTGAAGTAGGCTTTTGCTCTAGTGTAAGGAGTTGATTGATTTCTTGTAATGTGAAGCCAAGCTGCCTTAAGACTAAAATAAATTTGATTGTATGTTCACACGTGACATCATAAACGCGATAGCCATTGTCCTGTTTATTTGGATGTAGTAATCCTTCTTTTTCATAGTAACGTACGGTATCCGTAGATAAATTATACTTTGCTGCAAACTGTTTAATATGCATGTGAGCACCTCCTAAATTTATCCTAACATTGGAGTGTGCTCCAAGGTCAATACGAAAATTGAAATTTTTAAAAATTAAGTGAAACGGTCATTTCTTGGCAGTCGTTTATAGTGTAAGAGGGGGAGGTGGACGGCATACTTGAACAAATTATGGATGATCATGCAGAGCATTTATTGCGTCTCGCCTATTTTTACGTGAAAAATAGACACGCGGCAGAGGATATCGTGCAGGAGGTTTTTATAAAATTTTCTCAGCATGATTATGAGGAACGTGGACAGCTACGTGCTTATTTATCAAGGTTAACGATTAATAAAAGCAAAGATTATTTAAAAAGCTGGCATTTTAAGAAATTAATTTTACAAGAAAAAATATTCCCTGAGAGGGCTAACATACAGAGCGACACACTGATTGAAGCGGAGGAAAGGACCCAAATTGGGGCAGCTATTTTAAAGCTTCCACTAAAATATAGAGAGCCAATCATCCTTTATTATTTCGAAGAGATGAAGATTGCCGAAATAGCACAAGTTCTAGGTATTGTAGAAAACACTGTTAAAACAAGGTTAAAAAGGGCAAGAGAAGCTTTAAAGTCTCAATTAAAGCTGGAGGAATGGGAGGTGCTTGGACATGAATGAATGGCAAAAAGAGTTGGTGAAAGTGGCAGGGGATATGGTAGAGAGTAAAGAGCGTGTTAAAAATCGTGTCTTACAGCAGCGAGATGTCAAAGCTAAAAAGCCCATTCGTTTCGCGCTTTTAACAGTGATTGTCACGTTTTGCTTCGTTGGATTTGTTATGGTGCAGCTACTGAATAAGGAGACGAAACAATCTGCAATTATGTTTAACGATACACAGCTTACCCATTTTGAAAATATAATGCGCATTAATTGGGGCAAACAAGACGAGGAATTTTATACAAAAGAGGCAATAGAGCGCTACAAGAAGGTAGTTGCCACTTATTATTATGCGAAGTCACTTAGTCTCCAATATTCTGACGCAGAACTAAAGGCGGTAAGGAAGGAGCATTATGACGAGCTTTTTATGTTACAACAATCACCTGAATATGCGAAGCTTTTAAAAGAGAAGGGAATCAAGAACTACTTTAAAACATATGTGGAGCCTTTGTTACCGATGTATACAGCTCAAAAAAAGCTGGATTCCTTTTACCGAGGAAAGTATCCTACTCTCCCAAACGGTATAGTACAAGAAATAGCCGCTCAGGATGCTATCCGCTATTTTGATAAGCATTTTGCAGATCAGGTAAAAGCGATAAAGGAGCAAAAAGGAATCAAGAATTATTCAAGTAATTCACATGGAATTAAGTATGAGGGAACAGTCATAAAAGTAGAATCCAATGCCTTTCTATTTGTTGAAAAGGCTATTCCTGAGGACTTAGAAAAATTATCGCAAGAGCAAATTATGAAAAAGTACCCACAAGCAACTTGGTATCCGGTTTTGGATGGTTTCCCGGTAAAGCAAGGAGATTATGTCAGTATAGAATCAAATAGGAGTGAGTCAATTGATGAATATGGTAGAGTCACAAATTACGGCGTATTAAACAATGTGGAAATTGTTGAACCAACAGTAACGACTATGCTCAACGTTCAAAACGAACAGGAAGTCATGCAATTCTTTCGACAAACAGAGTGGCAGCCTGTTGAAAATATTGGATACCCTCCAGATTATTCATTTATACTAGATGGAGTTCGTGTAGATATCTGGGATAGTTCCGGTCAATCACTTGATTTGTATAAAGTAGGTTATGGTATGGTACATCTAAATAATGAAAGGTCAGTAGAGTTAAAGAAGCTTTTAAGTATTGAAGAATCTTTACATTAAACGTTATGATAATATAATCGGCGGACCTTACCATTTGGACTTTTTGGGAGCGCTTTCTTTATGACGAGGTTTGATTTCTTTGAAATCTTTTTGTGATGAAGAATAATTGATTTTTGCGATTAGTTTAACATTTGTTTACGTCATGTATATTTTGATTGGAGGCTGGGCGACCCGGTGGGAATATTAGTGTCACAGATGAGTATTTGGAGCGCAAGCGAAGCGGGGAGAGGAACGAAGGCTAAAGATATCACGTCCTGTGATTGCAGCTTGGTGACTAACTCTCATGTTGTTGCCGCTACGCTTTCGCACAGCCAAACACGTTGTTGCTGCCGCTACGCTTTCGCACAAAAAAACATCTGTTGCCCCGAAGCTCCCAGGAAAGTAGCTAGCCGGAATGGAAATCAACCACATATTATGATGATGATCCACACATATCTAGCCATCCACACCTTCTTCAAGTCTCTTTCGAGAAGAGGCTGTTTTTTTTATTTAACGGAAAATTATGGTATCTTTAATATTCCCCCCTATAAAAAGAGTCATTTTACAAAAGGAATCACAACTTTTTAGGATAAATGAATCACTGAATGGGATTTTGAGGTTAATTTTACTCATAAATTTGAAAATAAATGAGTCTGAGGAATTGTAATATTTGGCACATAAAGATAGTATTAAAGAAGTAGGGTTACTTTAAGGAGGGGCGGTATGAACACACAGGAGTTTGAAGAATTATGGATTACGCTCAATGAATTGTATGAAGCGAATCGCTTTATAGAATATATAGAATTAAGTAGTGCCGCAATTGAAAGTGCTATTGAGCTTGGTATGTATAAAAAAGCAATCCTGTTATTACGCTATAGCTGTGCAAGCTATTTTCAAACAGGTGATTTGCAAGTATCCATTAGTGTGCTAGAGCAATATCGAGAATTAACCTTCCAATATGGCGATGATATCGATTTAATCCATCATTATATTTTAGCATCCATTTATTGGGGGACATTCGGCCATATAAAGAAATCGAAAGAGTTTATGATCAAGGGACTAGAGATTGCTGAACGTATTCAACATACAGATAGCATAGGGAAAATTTATAATAATTTAAGCGACTTAGAAAACTCTTTAGGGAACTCTCAAAAAGCGAAGGATTTTGCATTAAAGAGCTTATACTATGCCAATTATTTTGAAACAAAGCATGAAAATCCTTATTCAGGGATTATTTATTCAAAAATAAACTTAGCTGTTGCACAAATTTGCTTGGAGGAATTTGATGAAGCAGATGAATTATTGCAAGAATTGCTAGTGACGATTAAGAAACCACCTTACTCCAAGTTACAATTGGAGGTTATGAATGCCTATGCATTGCTCTGTGAAAAACAGGGGCGCATTGGCGAGGCCATTGATTTGTATCAAAAGTCGAAGCACTATGCCTTACAAAATAATGATTTGTCTATGCTTCAAACTATTTATAATTCTTTAGTGAAGCTAATAGAAGAACAAGGGAATAAGCTTGTATTGTGCTCGATACAAAAGGAATATATTAACATTCTATTGGAAATGCAAAGGGAAAATTATACTCATTTGTTATTTGAGATGGAGTATAATGACCAGAAAAAACGTTTTGAAAAAACTTCTTACGTTGATCCATTAACGAATATTTATAATCGACGTTATTTTGATGAGAATGCAGAAAAAATGCTGGAGAAAGCTTCGGTAGAAAATCAGCAATTAGCATTAATGATGATTGATTTAGACCATTTTAAAGAAATTAATGATGCTAATGGTCATTTATTTGGTGATGATGCTTTAACGATTACTGCAACTACATTAAAGGATTATTTTCAATCATTTGAGTCGATTGTTGCTCGTTTTGGCGGAGATGAGTTTATTGTTCTTAGTCAATTACCGGAGGGTGAATCTATTCAAACGATAACGGAAAATCTCTATCAAACATTAAACTCTATGTCCTTAACAATTAATGATGAGACCGTTCAGTTGGAATTTAGTATTGGCGTCAGTACGAATAAACAAGGTCAGATTGCCACTGTTGAGGAGCTGATCCATAATGCGGACAAAGCATTATATACGTCAAAGCGCAATGGTCGTAACCAAAGCACTGTTTTTAATCAATATAGTGGCGCGGGGAATCGAAATTAAACAAGTTAGATGATGGGTACTGGCATGTAAGTGCAAATATTTAGTATCAATCAAAAAGAATCTGCTTCATTCCAACGTATAGTCGTTGGAGTTTCGCAGATTCTTTTCTTTTGAAAAAATTTTTTAAAAAAGTGAATCGGAAATGAAGCGACGTCCGTCAGTAGTTTAGAAAGAAGGTGAGGACAACGATGGATATTGAAAATATTATTGCAGAGCACGGTGATTATTTACTAAAGGTTGCTTATTTATATGTGAAAAATGAAGCAACAGCTGAGGACATTGTGCAAGATGTGTTTATCGCCTTTTATCAAAAGCAGGAGCAATTTCGTCAAGAAGCATCATTACGTACATATTTAGTGAAAATGACGGTCAATCGAAGCCATGATTATTTGCGCAGCTGGAAAAGTAAACGACTGACACTCTTTGAAAAAATAACAGGACGTACGACAGCAGTCACGCCTGAAAAAGAATATCTTGCTAAGTCCACAAAACGAGAGCTAGTAGAAGCTTTGTTTACATTATCTGTGGCCTATAGGGAAGTACTGATTCTCTATTATTTTGAGGATATGACGACAGTTGAAATTGCACAGCTCGTATGTTGTCCAGAAGCAACAATACGTACAAGATTACAGCGTGCTAGAAAGCAACTTGCAACAGCTATCGGTGATTATGATTGGGAGGTGTTACGCCATGAATCAATTTAAAGAAGATATGCTAAAAGAGCTTCATGAAGTAAAGCTTACAGATGAAAAAAAACAGGCTATTGCTCAGAAAGCACGTAGTAAAACGAAACAAAGAAGAAGCAGTCCGTGGCAATATCGTGTGGTGCTTACGACGTTTACGATGTTGGCCATTGGTTTTAGTTATTTATTATCGCAGAATAAACATTCAAGTAGTCATCAGGCAGCTAGTGTACAGCAAGAAGCGGATACATGGAGCCTATGGACAATTTTACAAAACGAATTTGTAAAAGGTATATTGCTTTTTAGCTTCTTGATAGGGATTGCTTTGATTGTGAAAGGTGTGTTAATCAAGAAAGGCTATGGCCTACCGGTGTGCATTGAGTGTGGGGAAACTTGGTCAGAGAAGCAAGCTCGAAAAATGTACCGGAAAAATGGACAAATCGAATGTCCTTATTGTGGGAAAAAACAATATCGCACAAAAAAATCAATGAAAATGGGTGGTATTTTAACGTTCCCGATTCCACTTATGGTATTTATGCATATGATTTTTAATAATATTTCTATTGGGACTATTTTCTTTATGGCGGGTGTTCTTATTTATTATCGACTACTAGCACCATATGTATTTGATTTACAAGAAGATGATCCTATCAACGATCCGCTTTGGTAATTTGTATAGAGAAATTGCTAGTTCACTATAGCAATTTCTTTTTTATTAGATTAGATTGACAACGGGTGAGAGGATACAATATTCGCTACGGTTTTGGCTATAAGGCACTTCTTTAAATGAATACCGATATGAAAAGCCCCTCCTATATCACTCGGCTAACGAGTGATTAGGAGGGGCTTTAATTATTCCTATTTTTAACCACATTCGCGAAACGTTTAGCGGTTATTTCTCATGCAAATTAAACTTTCTGCTTGTCAATCTCTTGGTCCTTGTCCTGGTCCTGAGCAGGTTGCTCCGATTGCTCTACTTGTGTCGGTAGTTCTTCCGAATGTTCAGGTTGCTCCGGTTGCTCTTTCTTCAATCCCATTCTTTTACGAATAAAGCCCCAAATCGCACCGACAGCCAGCACAATTATGATCCCGAACTTCTTCAATAGAGGGAGGAGTACAGCAAAAAAGCCCGCTTTTTTGGCAACTGCTAGACCCGCACCTCCAAGAATTAATCCTGTTAAGCCGAAATCAGCTACCTTATCGGTTTTTTTGTCAAAATCCTCATAGCGCTGACCCTTCTTTAAGTTAAACTGCGACAGGATCTTGTTGTTAAACACTATACGATCTGCCTGCAAATTTGCCGGATCTGAGACTAGTATCGCCGAGATATAGCCTTCACGGGATAGAATTCGCACATTGTAGTTAATAACACCATTGTTCTGATTATCATGGGCTAATAAAGACCACGACAAACTATGTAATTGGTTGTCGTAGAATGGAGCAACATCCCATTTGTCAACGAATAACTGATTTTCAGGGCTTAACTCCTTATTCATTTCTTCAGTACCTTCTTTGTAGCTTTCCAACAAGGCATCAGCATCGATTTCCGCTTTTTCGTCGTCTTCTATATATCCAGATTCGTCATATTCGAAATAAACGGCCCAAGTCTGAGTTTCATCCTTTGGAAAAACCACGCCGATTTCTGACCCGCTCGGCTCCATTCCGCCCTGCGTTAGGTACTTTTTCGTATCTTCGGCATTCAGAAAAATAAAATCACTGTCTAACTCCAGTTCCGCTAAATTTGTCCCCACGTCAACTTTCTGTCCACCTTCGACCCAATTTAGCTCTTCTTCGGCGAATGCGGGAACCGCACACACCATCATAATTAAAGTCATAGCAGTTACTGATTTTAATAGTCTTGCAATTAACGATTTCAAAATATCTTCCTCCCAAAAATCACATGTTCTTATGCTGCGGACGACTTGTCCTTCTTTCCTTTAAATAAATGAATGCATACTAGGACGGCGCCTATACCTGCAAGAGCAATTTCGACATAGGTTTCGCCCCCGCCAAAAATGTCGTTAAAAACGGTAAATAATTTGAATTGTAGACCGAATTGCGGCAGAATAAATGCCCCTAAACCTAAAATTAAAAGAATGATTCCAGTGCGTAACATAACTTGCCTCCTTAATAATGGAAAAATACTTAAGTATGTTACCATATAAACCAAAATGTTACAACGCACATTCTTCCAACTATAAGTATGCAGGCACAATTACTACCACTTGCTTGCACATGATTGGAGACTGAGATACCTATCCTTCATTTTCAAAATACGGGTCTTTTTCCGAATGATTTTTATCCGAATTGACTAATTATAGTCAAAAAACCAATATTAATTGTAGAATGTTAACGAATCGTACATTCAATAACATATGTGACTAATTATATTTACGCATTTTTTAATAAGCATTTTTGGATTTTGATTTTAGTTGGTGTGATATTCTTATCAAATAGTTCCTGATTTATTTAAATTACATGAAGACATATGATAAGAAATTGCTAGTTTACTATAGTAATTTCTTTTTTTATAGCAATTTTTCGAAATAGATTGACAACAGTTTTCATTTGCTTTATGTTTGTGTTAACTTATTTTCATCTATAGTTAACGCACAAGGGGAGGAAATTTAGTTTGAAAAAGAGTAGTACATATAATTATGTGTTAGCGGCATTTGGTGCAGCGATTATTGCTGTTCTTGCACAAGTAACGATACCGTTACCACTTATTCCAATAACAGGACAAACATTAGCAGTAGGATTAGTCGTAACGATTTTAGGAACAAAACTTGGAACGTTGTCAGTATTGATATATATTTTGCTTGGAGCGGCAGGTATTCCAGTATTTAGTGGTATGTCAGGAGGATTTGCGATTTTAGTTGGCCCTACAGGTGGCTATATTGTCGGATTCCTTGTCACAGCAATCATTATGGGCTTATATTTAGATAAATTCGGAGTTACAATTTTCCATGCTATTACTTCGAACATCATTGGGATGGTTGTGACATTGGCATTTGGAACGACTTGGTTAAAAATCGTTGGAGATTTAACTTGGACAGCTGCATTTATGGGTGGTGCGGCACCGTTTATTATAGTAGGTATTGTGAAAGCCATTATGGCAGGATGGTTTGGCGTAATTGTTCGTCGTCGCCTAGAGCGAGCACATTTAATTTCTTTCAACGTGGTCCAAACTCGTGCTGAACAGAGGAACTCAGTCTAAGAACGCCACGTCCTGTGCAATTTATCTGTGTGAAAGCGAAGCGACAGCGACACACGACTGAGTGACCAACATCACGTTGGCCCAATGCCTTCGGTCGCAATTATACCGAAGCATAATTGATTAGAACTGATTGCATAGGAGGAATTGTTTTGGCAGCGTTATGGACAGGTGGAAAAATTTACACGATGGCACAAGTTGGCGAAACAGTTGAAGCAGTCCTAGTTAAAGAAGGAAAAATTGTGGCGACAGGCTCAGTAGAGAGCTTGTCGCCACAAGCTACTTCTATTAAACATTTACAAGGGAATGTGATGTATCCAGGCTTTGTCGATAGTCATTTACATATTATTGGATACGGGGAAAAATTAAAGCATATTGATGTATCGAACGTCAGAAGTAAGGATGAGCTACTGGCCATTATTCGTGAAAGGATGCTGGAAGTTCCCGCAGATCAATGGGTAATTGCGATAGGACTTAATGAGACACAGTTTGAAGTTCCTATTTTCCCAACATTATCGGAACTCGATGCTTTAGGGGAAGCACATTTAATAATTAAGCGTAGTTGCCATCATTTAATTTTGGCAAATTCCAAGGCAATGGCATTTGCAGGAATAACAAACGATACACCATCACCAGAAGGTGGCGTCATTGAAAAAGTAGATGGTCAGCTAACAGGCGTCTTAAAGGATGCAGCATTGTATATGATTGTTAACCATATGCCTCATATTACGCCCGAATATATCGAGGATGCGCTTGAGAAGGCGGTAATATCCTTGCAATCATATGGCTTAGTGGGTGGTCATTCTGAAGATTTAAGCTATTACGGGCCACCGATTCAACCAATAAATGCTTTTCGAAAGATTGTCGAGGCAAGGCAATCGTTTAAAGTTCATTTATTACAGCACCACACAGTATTTAAGGAAGTAACTAAGATGGAAGAAACATCTTCTCCGTATTTAGAGTTTGGTGCAATGAAGATCTTTATCGATGGTGCCTTTGGAGGACGTACTGCAGCCTTACGAGAACCATACTGTGATGAGCCAGGCAATTACGGTATGCTTGTCCATTCAACAGAACAATTAGAGCAATATGTTCAACTTGCACGACAGCATGGACAAACAGTGGCCGTGCATGCCATTGGGGATTTAGCCATCGAAACAATTTTAAACGTATTTGCTACCTATCCGCCCCAAGAAGGTCAATTAGATCGTGTTATTCATTGTAGCTTAGTGGACGAAGGGATAGTAGAAAAACTTGCTGCGTTGCCAGTCGCTGTGGATATGCAGCCGCAATTTGTGCAGGGCGAGTATACGGCAGAACTAGCTAGGCTAGGGGAGGAACGAACAAAAGGCTTGCACCCATTAAAATCACTACTTGCTAGCGGATTAGTCGTTGCAGGTGGCAGTGATGCCCCGATTGAAGTACCAAACCCCTTACACGGAATATACGCGGCAGTCACAAGACGGAATTTTGGAGAATCTCATAACGGCTACGGACCAGAGGAGAAAATATCACGTTTTGAGGCAGTACAACTCTATACTGTAGGAGCTGCACAAATAATAGCCCAAGACGATATTCGAGGTAAGATTGAAAAAGGCTATACAGCAGATTTCACTATATTAGAAGAGGATCTTTTTACGATAGCTATTGAAAATATTCCACAAGTAAAAGTGGCATATACGGTTGTGGATGGCCGTATCGTTTATGAAAAACGCTGTAAAGGATAAACTTTACAGCGTTTTTTCATTTAACAAATATTTTTTTAAGCGCTATTGTTTTTCTGATAAGTTTTCCACTCGATGCTCTAACGCTTTCACCCGTGTTGTTAAATCGTCTACTTTTTGTTGAAGTGTTTCTTCAGGAGGTAGAGGAGCTGTCGATTTCATTTTTTTAATCATATTAATCATCACGAAAAATATGGCGAGGAAACATACAAGAAGTACAGTTGTACTAATAAGATCTCTAAAGTTAAAAATCGTATGTATCATAATTATTAGCCCCCTTAAATTGTATCGATTTTATTATTTACTGAGTGACATACAAAAAAGTTTCAAAAAAATTTTTAGACACTACTATAAATACAGAAATCTTATCATTTTTACTCGCATATTATATGGGACAAATTGTATTTCAAGAGCTCAAGTAATTTAACATAAATGGCTTTACATATCCTGTAAGGAAGAGTTTATAAAAATCGTAAAGATGCTTAAGATAGGGGATACGATAGGTATGACTGGGGTGAGTAAATGCACAAAACAGGACAAGTGATGCGCCAAGCCGTCTACAATATTTATAAGTATCGCTTTGATTATATACAAGTTTTCGCACTGATTAAATTATTTCAGTTTTTATTAATTGTTCCAGTAACAGCTATCGTATTTAAGCTAATGCTACGAGTTACCGGGTACACACAAATAACTGAGCAAAATATTCAAAGTTTTGTGGGGCATCCCTTTGTCATCTTGATGATCATTCTTTTGATAATGCTCATTTTGCTATTTATTTATTATGAAATGGGCTTTCTTTTTATAATGGCCTTTCATCAACAAAGAGGTACTCGATATCGATTTCAACACATATGGCAGCAACTCAATCGTAAGATGCTTTCCTTTTTTAGTATTCAAGTCATTTTTTTAATTATTTTTATTGCACTTTTATTGCCATTAACTTCATTGATACTTCCGCTAACATTCACACAAACCTTTTCCCTTCCACATATTTTGACAGATGATATCATGAGCAGTCGTTCTGGTCGTTTACTCTATGCGGCTATAACAATACTTTTAGTTATAGTAGGGATACGTAGCATTTTGACAATGCCGATTTTTACAATCCAGCCAAAAATATCATTACTTCGTTCATTCATACAAAGCTGGCGCTTTTCAAAGCGCGGCTTGTTGGGCCTCCTTGGATTAATATTCACGCTTATTATAGTTCATTTACTTGTGATGCTTGGCATTACGATAATAAGTACTTTTCCATTATATTTGTTGGAGCGTTTGATTCCGAGCACCGCACTTGTAACAGCAGCGATTACTCTTGCTTTTTTAGAAATGGTGTTTGGAGTGTTATTTAGTTTACTGCAAGCAATGATTTCACAAGTAATGGTGGCGATTACCTACAAAACGCCTATTTTAGGCAGATCACGATTTACACCGAAATTTAGAAAAAGAAACTATAAACCGTTAACTTTCATCATTTTGGTTGTTTTCATCGCATTAAGTGTGATGAATGGTATTTCATTAGAGAAAAGTGTCTATGCACAAGATACAAAAATTATTGCACATCGGGGCTACACGAAGGGAAATGTGGAAAATACAATCAGCGGACTTGTCAGTGCAGCAAGTTCGGGTGCAGATTTAATCGAGATCGATATTCAACAAACCGTTGATGGACAATTCGTAGTATTTCATGATCAAACATTAAGAAGACTCACAGGTAAAAATGGTGTTATCGCCAATATGACGCTCGGTGAATTGAAGACGTTAACAATTCATGCTAATGGCTTTAACGACAAAATTTCATCATTAGATGATTTTATTGAAATAGCAAAAGCCCTAAATGTATCCTTACTAATTGAACTAAAAGTACATGGGAAAGAAACGGAAGACGTATTGCCCAAGTTAGTAAAAAAACTAAAAGCTTACAAGGTTCTTGATAAGTATTATGTGCAATCTTCAGATCCACAAATGATGTCACAAATAAAAAAATTGGCACCGAACTTACGTGTTGGAGTTGTCTATGCATTAAATATCGGGCCGATGGATGAAACCGTTGATTTCATTTCACTAGAGGAAGCATGGGTAACAGACCAGCTAATCTCAGAGATGAAGCAGCAAAAAATTGACTTGTTCGTATGGACATTGAATAATAATCAGTCATTACATGATTTTATTCGGAAAAATGTCAATGGAGTCATAACCGATCTCCCCGATATGGCTTTGGATATACGAACAAAGCAAAATGAACGTGAATACTTTTTACAGCGAATACTAAACCTACTTCAATTCATGTATTAAATCTGTATGGAATGCGTGTAATACTAGATTAAAAGAAATACCCGCGGAAGGAGGGTGAATACCCGCGCGGGGGAAGAATACCGCGAAAGGAAGGCAAATACCCGCGCGTGGGGGAAATACCCGCGGAAGGAAAGCGAATACCCGCGGAAGGAAGGCGAATACCCGCGCGAGGGGAAATACCCGCGGAAGGAAAGCGAATACCCGCGCGAGGGAAGGCAAATACCCGCGGAAGGAAAGCGAATACCCGCGCGAGGGAAGAATATCCGCGGAAGGAAGGTGAATACCCGCGGAAGGGGAGCGAATACCCGCGCGAGGGAAGAATACCCGCGGAAGGGAAGCGAATACCCGCGGAAGGAAGGCGAATACCCGCGCGAGGGAAGGCAAATACCCGCGGAAGGAATGCGAATACCCGCGCGAGGGAAGAATATCCGCGGAAGGAAGGCGAATACCCGCGGAAGGAAAGCGAATAACCGCGCGGGGGAAGGCAAATACCCGCGGAAGGGGAGCGAATATCCGCGGAAGGGAAGGAAATACCCGCGGAAGGAAGGTGAATACCCGCGGAAGAAAGGCGAATACCCGCGCGAGGGGGAAATACCTGCGGAAGAAGAGCAAAAACCCGCGGAAGGGAAGGAAATATCCGCAAATCAATACAAATAATATAAGTAAAAGCCGAGATTCTTCGATGTATAAGAATCTCGGCTTTTTTAGCATTCCTCTAAAAAAGTTGGCAAGGCTGTAACCTTTTTCTTTTATAATCGACTACTTCTATGAATTCGTGAAATGAAGGAGATGCTTTTTTATGAAAATGAAGAAAGTCGTACCATTTGCCATGTCAGCATTATTAATCGGGGGCGCTGTAGTAGCTCCAACCGCATCAGCAAACGAAGGAGAAGCAGTTGTGACGAATGCTACTGATAATAAGGAGCAAAATCCAGAAGTTCAACCAACTTTTATTAAAATAGCTGGAACAATTGAGAGTGTTGAAAAGCGTGAGGATGCAACCTATTACACTGTGAAAGAGAACGAAAATACAAATGTTTTTGTCGTAAATGACGAGACACTAGTTTTCGATAATATAGGTAAAGAAGTTAAACTACAAAAGGGTGATCAAGTAACAGCTTACACGTATGCAAATAAGCCAATGCTTATGATCTATCCACCACAATATAACCCAGAAGTAATTATTGTTGAAACAAAAGAAATGGGAATTGTTGAAGTAGATTATTTCAATAAAGAATTGGTGAATACAGATAACACGTTAAAGCTAAATGTTGGCAAAGAAACAGAATTACTTAGCCTATCTGGTAAAAAAGTAAAAGCTAAAGATTTAGCAGAGCAACATTTACTAGTGTTCTACACAATTACAACAATGAGCATTCCAGCACAAACTCCACCTTCAAAAGTTGTCGTTTTAGATACGATTGCACAGGAACAAGGTGAAGTAGATCCGTCAAAAGCTGCTGTACAAGAAATTATTAACAATGACTTTTATGAGGTTGAAGGTACTAAAATGGTACCATTACGTTTAATTGCCGAAGAGCTAGGCTTTAAAGTAGAATCAACAGGAAAAGGCGCTATTATCTCTAAAGGCGCAGTATCTTATACAATTACACGTGGTCAAAAAGAATATGGCTATAATAAAGCACTTCGTTATTTTAAAGTAGCACCAGCTTTATTAGAACCAGCGAAAACATATGTACCAGTTGAATTTGTCGAAGAATTAATGGAATAAAATGTTGTATTACCCCCTTCATGGCATCGTGCTGTGGAGGGGGTTTTATTTTAACTTAGTATATGCTTTAGAAAGGATGCGGCTCATCAGACGCTCTCAAGAAAGTATATAGTCGGAACGGAAATCAGCCACACGCTATGGTGATGCGCTATTCATCCCTCATAATTCTCTTTAAATGGAAAATAAATTTATGTACAATTAGATAATTAAAGTCAGATTCTAAAGGAGCACTATATGAAGCAGGCATTAATTATCGTGGATATGCAGGAAGCATTCTTTTTGGATAGTGAAAACTATTTATTTGATTATGAAAAAGTGTTAGATAATATTAATATGTTAATAACTTGGGGACGTAATAGTGAAGTTCCTATTATTTTCATCCAACATACGGATTCAAATAAGGATGACGAATTTGCATTTGGTAAGCCAGGCTGGGATCTATATCATGGGCTTCTGCGACAAACTGAAGATAAAGTGATTCAAAAAACAACTTGGGATGCATTCTATCAAACGGAATTAGCGCAATACTTACAAGAACAACAAATTGAGCAGCTTATTTTCGCTGGTGCTCAAACAGAATTTTGCCTTGATACGACCATTCGCAATGCTTACAGCCATGGATACCATCATAATATTTTAGTTGAAGGTGCACATACCACACTACATAGTCGTGTATTAAATGCAGAGCAAATTATTAAGCACCACGAGTCCGTATGGCACAATCGATTCGTGAAAATTCAGCCAATTACTTTTTTTAAAACTACGTAAAAGAGGTTTCAATAATGCTCATAAACAGTCAAAAATTTATTGTCAATGAACTTCATTATATTATTAGATCTGCCAATCTCGAAGATGCCCAAGCATTATCAGCTTTAAGGCTACAACTTGATGGAGAAACGGAAAACTTCGATAGAGAACAAGGGGAAGGCTTTATCGATACGATAGGTTTTGAAGCGATTATTAAGGAAGACACTGAAAGTCCAAGAAATTTGTGTTTAGTGGCAGTAGTCGATAATCGCATTGTCGGATTTTCAAGATGTGCGGGATCACCATTAAAAAGAATTGCTCATAAAGTAGAATTTGGTGTAGGTGTATTGAAGGAGTTTTGGCGCTATGGAATAGGCAAAAATTTTTTAAATATTTCGATAGAATGGGCTGACGCTAATGATATTAAAAAAATGTCTTTACATGTTATAGAGACAAATGACAAAGCAATTTTGCTCTATAAGAAACTTGGCTTTGAAGTTGAAGGCGTTTTAAAAAATGATAAACTCCTTTCAGATGGCAACTATTATAATACGATTGTCATGGGAAGAATTAAGGCATAATTATACTATAAACTCAGCTAAGCAAATAGGTGCTTAGCTGTTTTTTTTTACAACAAAAACAATTTGCTATGGCAAGATGAAAGGCAGTCTAAATGGTGGTCTTCAGAAGAGAACTAAAAATAGTTTGATTAGCATAAATAATACTTAGAGTAGAAAACATTATATATTTTTTGCTGAAAATAACTTATCTATAAAAATGCCGTTATTTACAATCACTTCACTGAATTTTCTGATTATAATTAAAGAGAACAAATTATAAGGGGTTGATACAATGTCAGTAAAGGTTAATCCAAACGTTGAGCTAAGCCACCCATTATCACCATTATCTGAAATAGAAATTGAAAAAGCTGTTCAAATAGTCAAGGAACAGCAACAGTTGTCTGAACATGTACGATTTATGTCGGTGATGTTACATGAACCTAAAAAATCAGAAGTACTAAATTACAAACCAGGTAATACTGTAGATCGCCGAGTATTTTTAGTGATTTTAGATGATAAAGAATTGAAAACATTTGAAGCAGTTGTAAATTTAACTTCAGAAAAAGTTGATTCCCACGAATATATTCCTGGTGTACAACCAAATGTAGCCTTAGAGGAGTTTGAGCAATGTGAAGAATTAGTAAAGAGCCACCCTGATTTTGTAGCAGCTTTACAGAAACGTGGCATTGACAATCCTGATTTAATTATGGTGGATCCGTGGTCAGCAGGGAATTTTGGTGTTCAGGAACATGAAGGTAAACGTTTACTTCGTGCGATTTGTTGGCAAAAACAATCACTAGAAGATAACGGATATGCTTACCCTTTAACAGGTATTGTAACGTATGTAGACCTAAACAAAATGGAAGTTTACAAAGTAGAAGATCACGGGGTACGTCCAATTCCAACGACATCAGGTAATTACCATCCTGAAGTTGATGAATCAATAGTGTTTAGAAATGACTTAAAACCATTGGAAATCATTCAACCTGAAGGTCCAAGCTTTACAATTGAAGGTAATTTGATCAAATGGCAAAAGTGGAGTTTCCGCTATGGATTTACACCACGTGAAGGCCTTGTATTATACACAATTAATTACCATGACAAAGGCAAGGATCGTCCGGTTCTTTATCGTGCAGCTTTATCAGAAATGGTTGTCCCTTATGGTGAACCAACATTTTCGCATAACACACAAAATGCCTTTGATGCTGGTGAATATGGAATGGGTCAATTAGCCAATTCGTTAGAGCTTGGTTGCGACTGCTTAGGCGAAATTCAATACTTTGATGGCGTTGTAGCTGATGTTAAAGGAAATGCGCGCACGATCAAAAATGCGATTTGCTTACACGAAGAAGATTACGGGATTGGTTGGAAACATACAGATTGGCGTACAGGCCATGTAGAGGTAAGGCGTTCACGTCGACTAGTGATTTCATTCTTCTGTACAGTTGGAAATTATGATTACGGCTTCTATTGGAGTTTCTACCAAGACGGTACGATTGAAGCTGAAGTCAAGCTAACGGGTATTTTAAGCACTGGTACATGTGAAAATGGCATCCAAACGAAATATGGATCTGAGATTTCTCCAGGATTAAACGCATCACATCATCAACACTTCTTTAATTTCCGACTTGATACGATGTTAGACGGTGAAAATAATTCAGTAGTTGAAACAGAAACAGTATCAGAAACATTGGGGGAACACAATCCGAATAGTAATGGTTTCTATCCTCTTTCTCGTATCTTTAAAACGGAGAAGGAAGCGTTACGTAATTTAGATTTAAAAACACAGCGTACTTGGAAAATTATTAATAAAAACTCACTTAACCGAGTGAATCAACCTGTTGGATATAAAATTTTGCCTGGTGAAAATTGCTTCCCATTTGCTCATGAAGAATCAAGTGTTATGAAACGTGCTGGTTTCCTTAAACACCATTTACACGTTACGCAATTTGATGAAAATGAAAAATATGCAACAGGTATGTATCCAAATCAACATGCTGGAGGAGATGGACTTCCAAAATACGTTGAGAAAAACCGTTCAATTGATGATGAAGATATCGTCGTTTGGTACACAATGGGCCATCATCATATTCCGCGCCCTGAAGATTGGCCTGTAATGCCAACTGCATATATCAACTTCCAATTAAAACCGGTTGGATTCTTTGATCGAAACCCGGCAATAGACGTTCCTAGACCGGACAAGAAGTGTCACACAACTTCGTCTTGTCATATACAATAAAACTCTTAAAGGAGTGTTTATATGCTACCATCCCTAAGCATGTTGGTGATTGTTACTTTTACGGTAATCACGAACCGTTTACTAAAGCAGCGTTTTGCTGATCAAGGCATGGCCAAGTGCTGTATAATGCTGATTTCTATGACAATGAGTACTGCTGTTGGGATGAATATGGCTACCTGGCTTCCCGATATGGTACTAGGTGCAATAGCATCTATTATTATTTCTATTGCTTTAGGCTATTTGCTGTCAATAGGCTTACCAATGCATCTATTCATGGAAAGTGTAGCATCTAGTTTTATGGGAGCAATGATGGGCGCGATGCTAACATTAATGACTACCCAATATTTAACGTTAAGCATTATTTTCTTTACAATGATGTTTATTGTAAGTGCTATCATTTCTATCGGTGTATGGAATCGTGAGATGTTTCCTATCTTTATAAAAGCCATTCCAAAGCATATTTACATTGTGGCTGGTTTAATGATTTGTGTATTAGTAGTAAGTAGTTTTGATATTCAAAAAGAGGTACCTGTAAAAGAAGAACAGCAGCATCATAATCATCATTAAAGGGGTCGATAATTATGGTAAAGGTAAATGTTAAACCGAATATTGAAGAATCTGGCATTCAATTCAAAAAGAAATATGACAATTTTATCGGTGGTGAATGGGTAGCGCCTGTAAATGGAGAGTATTTCGATAATAGTACGCCTATCACGAAAGAAGTATTTACACGTGTAGCTCGATCATCAAAAGAAGATGTAGAGTTAGCATTAGATGCCGCTCATGAAGCCCAAAAAACTTGGGGGAAAACACCCGTAGCAGAACGGGCACGTATTTTACTAGCCATTGCTGATCGTATGGAAGAAAACCTTGAAAAAATTGCAAAGGTAGAAACTTGGGATAATGGGAAAGCGATTCGTGAAACTATGTATGCTGATATTCCATTGGCAATTGATAATTTCCGTTATTTTGCAAGTGCCATTCGCGCACAACAAGGGCAAATGACACCTTTTGATGAGGATACGGTAGCTTATCATTACCAAGAACCTATTGGTGTAGTAGGCCAAATCATCCCATGGAATTTTCCTATTCTAATGGCAGCTTGGAAATTGGCGCCAGCACTTGCTGCTGGAAATAGTGTTGTATTAAAATTAGCAGAACAAACGCCGGTATCATTCTTATACGTAGTTGAGCTTATTCAAGACCTATTACCAAAAGGTGTACTAAATATCATTAATGGTTTTGGTGTAGAGGCTGGTAAAGAGTTAGCTTCAAGTCCACGTATTGCGAAAGTGGCCTTTACGGGTTCTACAGCTGTCGGCAAACTAATTATGAAATATGCATCTGAGAATCTAATCCCTGTTACACTAGAGTTAGGTGGAAAATCTCCTAATATCTTCTTTGAAGATGTCATGGATGCTGATGACGGATATCTAGATAAGGCGATTGAAGGATTAGTTATGTTTGCTTTAAATCAAGGTGAAGTTTGCACTTGTCCATCTAGAGCCTTGATCCATGAGTCTATTTATGATCGTTTCATGGAAAAAGCTATTGAACGAGTAAAGAAAATTAAAGTTGGTGATCCATTCGATCTTGAAACAATGATGGGTGCACAGGCTTCAGAAGAACAACATAAAAAAATTCTTTCTTATTTTGAAATTGCCAAACAAGATGGCGCAAAATGTTTAATCGGTGGCGCCGAAAATCGCCTTGATAATTTAGATGGGTATTTTATTAAACCAACTATTTTTAAAGGCAATAACAAAATGCGTATTTTCCAAGAAGAAATTTTCGGTCCTGTATTGGCAGTGACTACGTTTAAAACCTTCGAGGAAGCAATTGAAATTGCAAATGATACTATGTATGGGCTAGGGGCAGCTGTATGGTCACGTAATACAAACGTTACCTATAAAGCAAGTCGAGAGATCCAAGCGGGACGTGTTTTTATAAATACGTATCATCAATACCCTGCTGGTGCAGCATTTGGAGGCTACAAAAAGTCAGGCTTCGGTCGAGAAAATCATTTAAAAGCTTTAGAATCGTATCAATCGACTAAATGTGTTTTAGCTAGTTACAATGAACAGGCGCAAGGATTCTTTTAATTTTACCTAAGAGTGAAGTGAGGGGGCGGCTTATTGAGTAGCTATTATCCAATACAACCTGAATTGGTCCAAAAAACGTATTCTTATAGAGAACTGACTCCAAACAATAAGTTAAACCAGGATATACTATTTTATTATGAGTTTGAACCAATAGACAGTAATAGTGATATTCATGTCATTCCTGATGCTTGCCAAGATTTAATGTTTTACATGGGAAAAGATCAAAAGGTTGTCTTAGGGAATACCCCGACTACACGTGAAATTTATTCATTTACCCCAAAAGGTAAATATTTTGGTGTTCGTCTAAATCCAAAACAAACAGTTATTCAATACAATTGCGCATTAAAACAAATTATTCAACAACCGTTTGTTAATGTTGAATTAGGCTGCACACTAGACTCTAAATTTATAAAAGCTGTTTTTGAAGCAGGAGATTTCGAACAAAGAGTGCAGATTTGTAATGAGTATTTTGGCTCTCGGAAAAAGGAAAAAAGCTTGGGTGATGAAATATTCGCTACTTGTTTTGATTCTATTATTGAGAATTATGGACTGTTCTTACCAGATGTAATTCAGCATAAAACAGGTTATTCTGAGCGATATATCCGAGACCTTTTCTACAAAAAAACAGGTTTTGGACCAAAAAAATTAAGCAAATTCATACGTATTCAACTCTTACTTCAACATTTTTCTTTTGAAGAGACACCTGTAAACATTGACCAATATGGTTACTATGATCCTTCACATTATTACAAAGAATTTAAAAGCTTACTTGTCATAACACCTGCTGAATATATAAAAGAATTTTTAGGTTGGAAAAATCTAAAACGAAAGTTACTATCTTATTAGCCCCTCCAAGCTTTCACTCTTTCTTATAAAAAACAACTTTGTGATTTGACCCAAAACATATTTAGTTAAGTAACTTCTAAGACCTGAGTTCGGTACTCCACCGGGCGTAGGTCTTTTTTTAGTTTTTGTTTGTGAATGTAATAGTGAAAATACAGCCCCATATTTGGAGATGAACAAAACAAATGACCTTACATAATATAAAAATAAGAACTATTTATCTTTATTCAAATAAACACCTACTGAATAGAGGAACTCAGTCTAAGAACACCACGTCCTGTGGCAATTTATCTGTGCGAAAGCGGAGCGACAGCAACAAATGTTTTCTGTGCGAAAGCGGAGCGACAGCAACAAATGTTTTCTGTGCGAAAGCGAAGCGACAGCAACAATTACGGCAAGGCGAAATGATAAAAAAAGGAGGATGTATTATTTCTATAGTAAAAGTAAAAACCGGTACCCTTCCTAGCGGAGGAATACAAGACGGCTTGGAAGATGTTGTTTGGGACATTGATCGTTGGGAAAATGACGGCGGTAGAAGTATTGGCACGAGGCGGGGGTTTTGATAAGTGCCCTATATTAAATGTTGATGAAGTGGGAGGCAAGCTTGTCTCCCATTAAATATTTAGAAGGACAAGTTTCTAAAATATTTCTATTGCCTGCCACAATCTTATGTGTAGGGCTTTTTTCAGCATGATTAAGCCTAATCCATTTCTCTGCTTTTTCATTTGGTTTACCTTCAGTTTTACAAAATTAATAAACTTGTAAGGATTGAGTAAGAAAAAAGAGACAAACGATGCGTACAATTAAAGTACGAACTGAAAGGGACTGATCTAAATGATAAAAAATAGAGGAACCGATCTTATAGCTAAAAATTTTACTGAAGAAGATATTCCATTACTTAAACAAAAGTTACGTGAAATCTGTGCACAGAGTTGGAAAGCGAAAGGGTACAAATTAACTAACATTGCTACTCTTACTAAAGAAGTTGGCATATCAACGGAAACTTTTTTTAGGCTATATAAATCAAAAGAAGAGCTATTCCTTGAGGTGCTATCAATGATTCAAAATCAATTGAAAAAACAATGGTACTCTATGGTACAAAGTAACTCCGGTATTGAAGGGTTTAAAAAAGCTATGAACTGGCTTTTTGAAGAGTATGTAAAGCATCCTACATTATATAATTTCAATAATCCAGATTATCAATTGTTTATTAAAGGGCTATCTAAAGGGGAAATTGAAGATCTAATAGAAAATGATAAGCATTTTTTTGATGAAGTTTTAGAGCATTTAAATTTAAAAATGAGAATCCCAAAAGAAAAAGCATACGGAATTTTTAGTACATTATTATATACTGCAGCGATGAAAAAAGATTCAATTTATAACAAATGCGAAATATTCAATTTTCTACTTGAGAACTCTCTATATCAAATTTTTGCAAGTTCATCTTCTTTAGCAAGCAAAAATGCAATGAAGAATCATGGTATCAATTAGCAAAACAAAGGTTAAGATTGGAGGAGATACTATGGAAAATTTAATATTCAGCTACCTATCAATTGGACTTGCACTTGTTGTATTTATTATTGGATGGTATTATATTTTAAAAAAGAGAAAATGTGGAATATATGTATTAGCTTCTAGCTTTTTGCTGTTAGTTAATCCAGCTATTAATATTTTATTAAAATAAATCTAACGGAGGTAAATTAAAATGATTAAACAATTAGATGCTGCTTTGAATAAGGTGAATAAGATGGTTGGGGTAAATGTGAAAACGCCAAAAGTAACAAAATCTAGACTGAAATATAGTAGGTATTTAACAACGGTTATAGGAGTAGGAGGATTAACATGGGGGATTATGAGTTCTTCGAAGTCGTTAATAGTTCTAGGAACAATAGGTATTTTAAGTGCTATTGCAACATCTATTGAAATTAGAAAAATTTAGAATGCTGAACTGCGCCAGATCAAGAGGAATAATAAACATGTATGAAGCGGCTTGAGACCTGAATTCTATAGGACTCAGGTCGTTTACTCATTTCTGGTAGCGATAGTGATTAGAGGAATGGATATAGTCATTAATCGCATAAAATGGCTTCTTGAGCTTTGTTTGTAAAGGGATTTCAATAAAAGCATAATTCTTTGAACGAAAAATTGAAACTTTTTTCCTTTTTTGTCGTATTTATTAAGAGAAATAGTAGGAGGTGAAATTTTGGAAGAAAAAGTACAGGGAAAGCTAAAAAATGAGTTAATCGAATGGATAAAGGCGATTGGTTTCGCTATATTGGTGGCGTTTGTTATCAAACAGTTTTTATTTACGCCAGTACTCGTAAAAGGTGCTTCAATGATGCCGACACTGGAAGACAAAGACCGTGTTATTATTAACAAAATCGGTCCGAAATTTAAGTCGCTTGATCGATTTGACGTTGTTGTTGTTGAACATGTTCTTCTAAACAAAAACGAAGAAAAAAATATTATTAAACGCATTATAGGCCTACCAGGAGATAAAATCGAGTATAAGGATGATCAATTATACATAAACGGAGAGAAGGTCAGTGAACCTTATTTAGACCAATTCAAGAAGGAATTAAAAGGTTCTGGATCACTCACTTATGATTTTACGCTAGACCAACTTTTAGGTGAAACTACAGTACCTGAAGGACATTACTTTGTATTAGGTGATAATCGTCCTGTAAGTAATGATAGTAGAAATCCTGAGGTAGGATTCATCCCTAAAGATAAAATAATGGGTACAACAAGTATCGTCTGTTGGCCGCTTAAGCATATTGACCTTAACTTTAACTAGAATTGAACAAGACTTATCAAACATAACCACTCCAATGAGTGGTTATTTGTATTGTCTTTGCTAAATCAACCTCTGCAGAAAACAGACACACAAAATGTAAAACGTTAAATAAAACCTTCATTGAAAAGAAATGGCATAGCAAATTGAACTTTAAATATGCTATGCCATTTAAATTTATCTATCCTTTATTATTTCAAATCTATATTTCCAGACTTCGTTACAATTTGCATCTTATGATCACCACTACCTGAAATACCTTGCAACTCCTTTTTTGTCTTTGAATTGCCGTTTAAAGTTAAGTCAATTGATTGTCTACCACTGTTTGTCTTGATATCTAATTGTAAATTAGGCTGCTCCTCATCAAAATCCACTGATACTTTACCACTTGTCGTTGTTATCTTTACATCATTGTTCAATTCTATAAAATGAAGTTTAACATTACCGCTACTTGAGCGTATTTCGATGTCATTTTGAATTAATTCCTTTCCGATGATATTACCAGAAGATCCATCAAGAATTAATTTACCTTTGAATTGCATAGGTACTTTAACTTCTAAAGTCGGTTTTTTACTAAGATTAAATAATCGTGTAATATCAGTATCCAATTTAATTGATATCTGTTTTGAAGATTTCTCTACTATTGCACCCGGTCCGTCATCATTAACCGTTAAATTTGCTTCTATTTCATTTGTTTCACTTGGAGAAAAGACAACATCAGTACTTGCAAAATTTATCAAAATCTCCTCAATATTTTCTACAGATTCTTTATTGACGACGACTTCTTCCTCCCTTGACGAACATCCTGCAAGCATAATTAGTACTAAAAATAAACGAATGGTTGTTTGTTTCATCACTTTCCACCCCCCTTAAAATTGATTTTATTAGATGACGTAAGGTCATTTTCAAATTTTATACAACAGAATGTGACTTGAAAGTGACGTTACGTCATCTTTTATACTGTTAGTAGAGCTCTTACTTTAAATTAACTTAAAGGAGAATCCTGTTATGAAGAAAGACGATATTATTATTTATGCTTGCGTTATTATTGGAGCAGGAGTCGGTTTATTGATTGATAATGCTATTCCGGGGGTATTAATCGGCTTAGGAATTGGTTACCTATTAAAAACTATGTTTTTTAATAAAACAAATGAATAAGAAAGTAGGGATATTAACTTGTTTCATATTAACGAATTTAAAAAACTGAGTGGTGTATCTGTCAGAACCTTTAGATATTATGACAAAATTGGCCTTCTGAAACCTGTCTCAAAAACGGAAGGAGGTCATCGATTATACTCATACTCTGAGTTAAAAAAACTTCAGCAAATACAATTTTTAAAAACTATAGGATTTCAATTAAGTGAGATCAAAATGATGTTAGAGTCCGAAGAATGGGATTGGTCGAATAGTTTAATGAAACAACTATCTTATGTTATTAGTGAACAGGACCGTCTTTCAAAGATAGAAATTAGTTTAAGGGGACTAATAAACGGTATAACGATTGATGGGGAAGAATTTAGGATTAAAAAAATTATGGATTTATATAATAATCAGGATTCTAAAGAAGTATTAAAAAATAATCGAGATACATTAAATTTTAAAAACATGGAAGCGCTAGAAAAACTTCCGAAAATGGGTAGTAGCGATCCAGACTCTTTAGAGTGGATTGCTTTAGTAGGGCAATTAAAAAAACATATACACCTTGGTTATAGTAATACACGAATACAAAATATTATTAAGAGAATGGATGTAAAAAAAGGTGAAGACTTTAATGACGAAGATGCTTTTTTAGATAAGCTTTGGGACATTAGAATGTCACCTGAGGAATCCGAAAAATATAATTTATATCCAATGGATCAGGAAATCCTTAACTTTATGGAAAAGGCTTATATATATTATCTCGAACATAAATCATAGCTATTAGAAATTTGGAGGGGAAAGATGGGAACAGATATATTAATTTATTTGGGTGGCTTAGCTCTTTTAGATACATTAAGCCCTACGATTATGGGTGTTACGTTATTTCTCGTTTTAACAGACAATAGAAATGTAACATCAAGATTATTAGCATATCTTCTTACAATTGGGCTACTCTATTTTTCATTAGGGATCATCATGATGTTAGGCTTAAATTTTATTATAGAAGCATTTTCTAACATTTTTCAAAATAAACTAGTTAGCTGGGTCATCTTTATAGTAGGGGTTGTATTATTTATTGCTAGCTTTTTTATCCCTGCTAATAAAAAAAGTAATTTCCCAAAGCCTAAAACTCGAAGCATATTCTCCATTATTATTATTGGTATTACGACTTTTATCATTGAGGCAGGCATGGCTTTACCGTATTTTGCCGCTATTGGCTTATTAACGACAACGGATATGCCTTTTTATCAGTGGCTTCCAATATTAGCAGCATACAATATAATAATGGTTCTACCAGCACTGCTTATATTTTTAGGATATAAATTGTTTGGAAAGTGGATAAATCCTACCTTAGTAAATCTTCGGAATAAAATATCAAGCGGTTCAAGTTCTGCCTTATCCTGGATGATGTGTATAGTAGGGGTAATATTAATATTTTACACAATAGATTATCTATAATGATTCTTTATATGAATGAAACGGGTTTTAACACCGTTAATTACTTTGTTGAACTTATAATGGTAGGGAGGTATTCGTCATGAGTGATAAATGGTTAGAATGGGCAAAAAAGATCCAATCAATTTCCCAAGCAGGATTAACTTTTTCAAAAGATGTTTACGATATTGAACGTTATGAACAATTAAGAAATTTAAGTGCCGAGATTATGAGTGAATACACCGGGTTAGAAATGAAAAAAATCAAGGATTTATTTACGAATGAAACGGGTTATCAAACACCTAAAATAGATGTTCGAGGTGTAGTTTTTCAGAACAATAAAATATTAATGGTCAGAGAAAAAATTGATGATAGATGGTCTTTGCCAGGCGGTTTCTGTGATATAGGTTTGTCGCCTAGTGAAAACATTGTCAAAGAAATTAAAGAAGAAGCGGGTTACGATGTGGTCCCTACGAAATTGCTTGCTTTATTGGATATGAATAAGCACTCGCATCCACCTCAAGCATATCATTATTATAAATTGTTTGTTCAATGTGAGATTACTGGCGGGCAAGCAAGAAATGGTTTGGAAACTAAAGGAGTAAAATTTTATAATGAAGATCATTTACCGAAGCTTTCTTTAGGGAGAAATACAAATACTCAAATTAATATGCTTTTTGAATTTTTAAGGGATCCTTCTAAAGATACAATATTTGATTAATAGTAAAAAGTTAATGGAAGCGTTGAATTTACTATGATAAACAATCGGCAATATTTCTATATAATGATAAAAGTCCAATTTCTTAATTATAATGTATAAGAAATTGGGCTTTTAAGTTTATAAAAATTTAATCATTTAATCCTTTACCTTCCAGAATGTGCTGCGTGTATTTTTCGATTCTTGATACGCGAGTTTTGGATTGTTTAGGTTGAGAAAAATGTAAAATATATGCTCTTTGTCGCCCTGGCGTTAATCCTTCAAAAGCCGTTTTCAAGGTAGGCATTTCATTAAATTTATTGTCAAGTTCTTCAGGAATGATGTATTCCTTATGTTCTTTCATCGGCACTTCTAAACCTGCTTGTTCAACTTCAATGGCTTCAAGTATATAATCTTTTATAATGGTTTCCATTCCAACTATTTCTTGAGCGCTAGTGAAACGAATTTGGCGCGCGGCCTGTACATTTTCCGTTTGTTGAATTAATATCCCATGGGTATCCTTTAACAAGGCACCTTTATGAAAAAGAAGCGCACAATAATCTTTAAATCCATGGATTAACACGACATTTTTGTTCTCAAGTGTGTAACAAGGATGCATCCATTTAAATTCTTCTGTCAGCTCACAGTCAAGAACGATATTTCTCAATACCGAATATTCTTCCTGCCACTTTTTAGATTTATTTAAAAATTCATCAACTTTCGGATTCGTTTTGTTATTTGTCATCCAAGAACACCCCTCTACTATTAGTAATTAATTATTTAATCGATTTATCATAAAACAATATTTAGTGTCATGTCTAGCTAAAAATAGGGAGCTACGAATAGGGGGCTACTAAAATAATGCACTAAATAGATAAAATAGTTGCACGTTTAGAATCATGAGGACATACGGATGGAAAAAAAGGATTGAGGCATTATCCCCAATCCTGCTCATTCACATATATTTTTTGTACAACACGCTCACCGAATATTATTTGCTCTAATGTAGCGGAGCAATAACCGTAAAATACAAGTTATAAAATGGAACTTGTTATCTAAAAACGTTGATGTACCAACGTTTCGCGTTTGACTTGCCTATTACTTTACATTCGGATAAATCATTGTCGCAGGGTCCACATATTCATCGAACTGTTCGTCCGTTAATAAACCTGATGCAACCGCTGCTTCTTTTAATGTTGTGCCTTCTTTATGGGCTTTCTTCGCGATTTTAGCCGCATTTTCATAACCGATGTAAGGGTTTAAGGCAGTTACAAGCATTAATGAGTTTTGTAAGTTATGGTCAAGCACTTCTTTGTTTGGCTCAATTCCTACAGCACAATGATCATTAAATGATTTCATTGTATCTGCTAGTAGGCGAGTCGATTGTAAGAAGTTATAAATAATGACTGGCTTGAAGACGTTTAGCTCGAAATTACCTTGGGAAGCGGCAAAGGCAATTGTTGCATCATTGCCAACGACTTGTGTGACAACCATCGTCATCGCTTCACTTTGTGTTGGGTTTACTTTACCAGGCATAATCGATGAGCCCGGCTCGTTTTCTGGAATCGTAATTTCACCGATACCTGAACGAGGACCACTTGCTAACCAGCGAACATCATTGGCAATTTTCATTAAGTCAGCTGCAAGAGCCTTTAATGCGCCATGTGCGACAACGGCTTCATCATGACTTGTTAGTGCATGGAATTTGTTTGCGGCTGAAGTGAAATGTTTGTCAGTGATGTCACTAATTTCAGCTGCTACACGCTCACCAAATTCAGGATGTGCGTTAATACCAGTACCAACTGCTGTTCCACCAATCGCTAGTTCTTTCATATATTCAATATTTTGGACGATCATATGCTCAGATTTAGCAAGCATTGCGGCCCAGCCACTAATTTCTTGTCCTAAAGTAAGCGGAGTTGCGTCTTGTAAATGCGTACGACCAATTTTAATAATATCTTTGAATTTCTCTGCTTTTTCATCCAATGTTGCTTTTAGTAAGCGTAGGCGAGGTAGTAAATAATCTTCTACCTTTAGCACTGCTGCAATATGCAAAGCTGTTGGGAAAGTATCATTTGAGCTTTGAGATTTGTTGACATCATCATTAGGATGAATACGATCAGCTTCACCAGCATTTTGTAAAATTTGGTTTGCTCGGTGCGCAATTACTTCGTTAACGTTCATATTAGACTGAGTACCACTACCAGTCTGCCAAACTACAAGAGGGAATTGATCGTCCCATTGACCATTTAAAATTTCGTCAGCTGCTTGCACAATCGCATTTGCTTTAATATCTGAAAGCTTACCTAGTTTATTATTAGCGATCGCAGCACTTTTCTTTAAAATGGCCATTGCTTGAATTAGCTCAATTGGCATTTTTTCTGTACCGATTTGGAAATTTTCTTTACTGCGTTGCGTTTGAGCACCCCAAATTTTATCTGCAGGTACTTTAATTTCACCCATAGTGTCTTTTTCAATACGATAATCCATGTAAAACAGCTCCTTTATTTATGTAAATCTGTCCATTAATAATCATTAATTATGCATTGGCATAATTGTTTCCGATTCGGCTTTGTGCATGCACAAAAAAGTTAAAAAACGGATATTCTTAGTCTGATGTAAGAATATCCGTTTGATACATGCTTATTTCAAAAAAATAGGGGGGATTCTGAATTAAGCATGTCGGAGAAAAGAAATAATCTACCGATAATGATAATCGTTATCAATTAAAAAGTCAAATATTTAATTTTGAAATAATTATACTCATTGAGAACAATTTGCAATGGAAGTTTTGTAGAGTTCGATTCCTGCTTTTAAAAAGTTAAAACGCTACCATGAAACGATAGCGTCAGCACAATAAAAGGGAAGAGCTATCTCTTTTTCTTCCCAATTTCTTTTAGTGGTTGTTTTTTAGCTACTTTTTCAAAAATGATACTCACGTGATAGTTGTGGTCGTCTATTTGAGTAATCTGAACAATTTTTGCTTTACGTCCTTTAATTTTAATGTTTTCTTCGACAGTAGGAAGATTTACTAGTAGCTGGCTTAAAACGGACATCTTGTTTTCGTAAAAATGAGTTACAAACATAATCTCTTCTCCTTATAACTTTTTTTATTTTACGCAGAAAAAACGTTATTTGTACCTTCCTTTTAAACACCACATTGTACTTATGGAATGAAGAGAGACAGATTTTTTTAGGGGGTATTTGCAGGTAGAAGGTTTTACACAATGTATGAGAAGAGTTTGAAATATAGAACATTTCAAAAGGGTAGTAATGCTTTTAGAACTCCTAAGATACTACAGTTTTTTTTTTGCTCGTTTTTATGGATTGTTGAGGGCATGAGTGAACTAGTTGCAAGTAAGAATGTTACTAGTGAAATTGTTAATTTAGTTATTGATAAGGAAACAAACTAAAACAAACTATTTCGTTAAAGGTGAGAAGATTAAACAATCTAAAATAGATAATTAGCGAAAACATTTTTACTCGAAAAAATTTGATTCTGTTTCAATCGTAAATGGCGAATTAAAGCTATTTACAATAGCTTTTGATATATTCTGAATTATCGTCATTTTAATAATATTTTATATTTTCAATATTTTACCTTTATTTTTCCTGATATTTCTATTAAACTACAAATAGATTAAATCAAAAGGAGGAATAAAATGAAAAAAATTACTTTTAAGTTGTTCTTTATGCTTATGTTTTTGTTAGTTCCTATGAATGTTTTTGCTGCGGAGTCTTTAGGTGAATTTTCATTTGACCCAAGTAAGGTATCTCATCCTTATGACATGGTAAACTCGAAAGGTGAAGTCATTAAGTATGAAGAGTTTAATGACAGTAATTCGCAATTAATTAACGAAATACCAAGCGTTCAAGGAACGGGAGAAATTTCACCCGTTCAGATTGATTCCATAATGGAAGGACACTCGTTTATCGACATCACACCACCTCCAGTCGTTATTAATGATTCTACTGCTAGAGGACCATTACAAATATCACCACGGATTGTCATCGGTGACGATAGTAGAAAAAAAGTAGAGAATACTAAAGAAATGCCATATAGTGCAATTACGTACATTGAAATAAATTGGCCTGATGGAAAAGGTGGTTCTTGTACAGGCTCTTTAATTGGGAAAAATAAAGTCCTAACAAATGGGCATTGTGTTATAAATCCAGAAACAAAAGAAACTATAACTAGTGCAAAGGTTTACCCTGGTGTAAGTAATAGTGTTGGATTATTTGGTTCTTATAATGTTAATGATTATTATGTAGCTGCAAATTGGGCTTCAACTGGTTCGAGCACTGAAGACTTCGCTATTCTAGTTTTAGATGTATCAAAAGACAATAAACAGGCGGGAGATGTTGCAGGTACTTTTGGAATCAAACAGGTGAATAATCTTCTTAATCAAAATATCGGTATTTATGGTTATCCAGGAGACTTAATGGAGGCAAGTGGTGAGATTTCTCAATTTGGTACGAGAGGAAATATTACAAGAGAGGATGCATCTGTAGCCTTTTATACAATTGATACAGCACCAGGACAATCAGGTTCAGCATTATTAAATACTGACAATCAAATTGTAGGTGTTCATAGAGGTTCGTTCGTTATTAATGGGAACCCTATGAATGGAGGACCTAAGATGAACTCTTATATGTTTAAATTTGTTTCCAAAGCTTTAGAGTAAAATTACTAATATTGTAGACAAACTGAGAATTTCAGTTTGTCTATTTTTTTTTGAATTGAAAAATAAGAGTAGATGGTAATAGCCATCCAAAACTAACAATAAGAATGTACTATTTATTTGGGAAATTGAAATAGAAAGCATTCAATTAAATGGTCTTGTATAAATCCAATGTTTTACACCGACGGATGGGAAATTGTAATAAAGATTCGTAAACAATAAAAACGAATCAATAGGGAGCTTTTTCCGAGATTAACTAGTGATTGTTATAGGTACATTTATTGTAAGTACATTAATATTAGCGGGAAATAGCAGTTCAAAGTGGGCTGTTCTTTGAATGTTTTAAGATGAAATAGACAGTTTATGCTACTACAACGATTTTTGTTAATCGCTATTTTATGGCATAATTTTATCATTTTCCGTTGTAACTTTCGACATATTTTTTATTTATTTCTCAGGAAATATTTCATAGGAAATTGTAGGTTGTAGCAGTTTGTTTTATGGTTTTTATATAGTTTTTATAGTTAGGGATTAGGTTTGGTTATAGGGTAAGAAAAATGATGATTTTATGATTTGTTCTAATGGATTGATTTTTCGCGACCTATCGCCTTTTTTATAGTCATTGATACCGTAGCTTATATTTGGAAAAAAGCATAAGCGGGTTATAATAGTAGTAAGGGAGGAAACAAAATGTATTTAAAATCATGTAAGGTATTACAGGGTGATATAGAAGATAAAGACCAGTATCCCTTTAATATACCAAGTTTGCAGGATTTACAAGAGCTAGAGTTTCCTACGAATGTGACCTTCTTTGTTGGGGAAAATGGCTCTGGGAAATCAACACTGCTGGAGGCAATTGCGGATCGCTGTGATTTTAATACAGCGGGTGGTGGTCGTCAAAATTTATATGAAGTACATAAGGCGGAATCTTCACTAGGGGAATATATCCGTTTGTCATGGATGCCGAAAGTGACGAATGGTTTTTTCCTACGATCGGAAACATTTTATCAATTTGCAAGTCATATTGATTTGTTAGAAGATCCAAGAAAATATACCGCTTTTGGTGGTAAGTCGTTACATCATCAATCACATGGTGAGTCCTTTTTATCGCTATTTATGCATCGCTTTAAGGGGAAAGCTATTTATTTATTGGATGAGCCTGAAGCGGCGTTATCACCTACTAGACAGCTTAGTCTCCTTAAAATTATGAAGGATTTGGAGCATGAGGCCCAATTTATTATCGCCACTCATTCACCTATTTTGCTTGGCTATCCAAATGCGACAATCTATAGTTTTGATAATGGGGATATTGAGTCTATTCGCTATGAGGATACCATCCATTACATCGTCACGAAGCGCTTTTTAAATGCACCGGAATCCATTTTTTCAGAGTTATTTGATGAGGAGAGAGAATCATGAATCAACGTAAAGGCTTAGTCATGCGCGAAATAAGATTAGATGAAATGGCACAGTCTATCGATTTGCTTAATTATGTTTTTCAAATGTCCATGTCCATTCACAAGGATCGTCGCTTTGTAAATGCCAAAAGTAAGCAATTTAATGAGGGGCATGCCATTGGTTGGTTCGATGGTTCGCATCTTGTATCTCAAATTTTAAGCCTACCTTTTGAGGTAAATGTTCATGGTAGGATCTATGAAATGGGAGGCATTACTGCGGTCGGAACGTACCCGGAATATTCTGGGCATGGTTTGATGGAGAGCCTTATTATTGAGAGCCTGGAGCGGATGCGCAATGAAGGGCAAAGTATATCCTATTTATTTCCATATTCGATCCCGTATTACCGGAAAAAGGGTTGGGAAATTATGAGTGATATTGTGGAATTTCAGATTAAGGATACGCAGCTTCCTCACCATAAAGGCTTAAACGGTAAAATCCGCCGTGTAGATCCGAAGCATGAAGATGTTGTGAACATTTATGCACGCTATGCCAAGAAAACACACGGTGTCATGGTACGAAATAGCATTGCTTGGAATGAAAAGTTTCAAGAAGATTTCTGGGAAGAAAAATTTATAGATAGTGATGTGAACCTTCAGGCAGCCGTATATTATGATGAGGATGATCTGCCACAGGGGTATATGTTTTACCGCATTATGGAGGAAAATTACTACATCGATGAGATTGTCTATTTGCAGGAAGAGGCGCGTAAAGGCTTATGGAATTTTGTCTCAGCTCATAGCTCGATGATTTATAATGTCTATGGTAAAACAACTGGCAATGAAGCCGTTGCCTTTTTACTAGAAGATAGTGAAATTATTCAAAAGGTGTCCCCTTATTTTATGGCACGAATTGTCGATGTAAAAGAATTTCTGTTACGCTATCCATTCACGGGAAATGATTTTCAGCTTCGACTCGCTGTAACTGATCGCATTGTGGCTTGGAATAATGGCACATTTGTCATCACAAAGCAAGATGGAAAAGTCTCGGTCGAAATGGTGAGTGAGGTACAGTCTGAAAATGCTGTTCAGCTAACGGTCCAAACTCTTGCCACGATGTTACTAGGTTATAAACGACCGAGCTATTTAGAAAAAATTGAGCGTTTACAAGGCAATGCCATTGAAATTGCATTACTAGAGACCATACTACCAATTGGCATTCCAACGTTTATTGATTATTTTTAACTTATTTATTGGGATTTGTGCAGAGACAGACTGTGCAGATCCTTTTTTTTATGGATTCAGGAGGGAATGGATCGGGTAAGCGAAAGAACTGCTTTGGAGAACTTTATTGCCTTATTAAGGAAACATCTAATTCGCTAAAATCGTTTCTTATATAAACAGATTGGGGGATATCGATGAACGAATCCGAGAAGATGCAACGCAAGAAAGTATACAAACAAACTTTTCTAGTGCTACTTATTTGGATTTTATTTTTTGTTAGTATTATAGGGTACGGTATTTATTGGTTATTTTTTGATTGGTCTAGATTTAAACAAGATTTGATTGCTGAATCTACATCACCACAAGGAACCTATACGGTGAAAGCTTATGTTTCAGATGCTGGGGCGACGACTTCTTATGCGGTATTGGGAGAATTAAGCTTAACTTCTTTCAGCAGAAGTCAACTACCTTTATCGTGATGGTGAGATGAATACAGTATTAAGTCACTTTTCAGGGGGACATACATCCGCTGAAAGAAGTTAAGGCCTCTGGCGGATGTCACGGAATCAGAAAAGGAGTTCTTTGTACATGCACAAAGCCGATTCCGGACGCAATTATGCCAAGGCATAATTGAATCATGAGAAAAGAAAATCTAAAAAGATATATTGGCAATATCGAAAAAATGAAGCTTACATTCAATGGAGCGACGATGATACGGTCAGTATTAACGGAGTGACATTGAATGTGCCAGATGAAACATATGATTATCGAGAAAATGAGTAGCCATAACGATTGCAGTTATGGCTTATTATTTTGTAATCCAAGCTTTTTTTAGTTGTTGCACACCGAGGATAAGTTCTTCCATTTTTAACTTACTAAAGCCTAATTGAATAATTGGCGCTGAACTTATCTGTTGTAGAAAATAGGGGCTCGTAGGGTAGACCTTTACTCCGTATTGTTGAGCGTTTTGGATGAGCTGTTCTTCTGAAAATTGGGTATGCACCTTGACCAAAATATAAAGTCCAGATTGCTCTCCAAGAATCGTAATTTTTTCTCCAAATTGCTTGGTAAGTTCCTCTACAAGTGTATTTATTTTATGTTTATAGGTGATACGCATTCTTTTAATATGTCGTGTCCATTCACCTTGTTCCATGAATTTCGCCATTGTTAATTGATGTAAGGACGAGGCGTTTTGTTCAAAATGAGCAAATCGTTTTTTATATGGCTGAACGAGTGCTTTTGGTAGCACCATATAACTTAAACGAATAGCTGGTAAAAATGATTTTGAAAATGTCCCCATGTAAATAACTCGTGACTTGTCGATGGAGGCGAGAGCAGGAAACGGCTGTTGCGTATATCGAAATTCACCATCATAATCATCTTCAAGTATATAGCCATCGACGTTTTTGGCCCACTGAATTAAAGCTTGTCGCTGCTGAATGCTCATGGAAACCCCATATGGGAAATGGTGAGAAGGGGTGACATAGAGTAAACGCGAATGTAAATGCGCTAAATGCTCAAGCTGCGCACCGCTTTCCAACACAGGTAATGTCTCAATATGAAAGTCATGTAGCTTGAACGCTTCTCGTGCGCCGTTGTAGCCAGGATCTTCTAAAATAACACTTTGGAAATCTTGCTTAAATAGAAAGCCTAGATAAATTAACATTTGTTGCGTGCTACTTCCGATAATAATGTCTTCTTCGTTTACATGAACCCCACGAGCTTGAAGTAAATAATGTACAAGCTGTTCCTTTAAAAGGGGCTCGCCGAAAGGGTCGCCATATTGATAGCACTCGTTTAAAGGTAACACTTGATTAGCCATTTGACGCCATATTTTTAAAGGGAAATGCTGTTGATCGACAGCGCCAGCGCGAAAGTCAATGATGATATCTTCACGCTTATTTTTCGTATTTTGAGTAAGGCTTGGTCGTTCCTCCTGTAGAAACACTTGTTCAAATTCATTGACGAAATAGCCCTTTCGACCTTCACCACGTATGTATCCTTCCGCTATTAGCTGCTCATAGGCAGTTAACGTTGTATTTCGACTGACATGTAAAGTTTCGGCTAGCCTTCGAATAGAAGGAAGAGAATCATTTGTTTTCAATGTCCCTTGTTCGATTAACCATTTGACCTGCTGATAAATTTGTTTATACTTTGCTTCTTCTTCAGTGAATAAGAAAATAAAATCCTCCATAAAGCCCCTCCTTGACATGGTGAAATGTCTAGAACTGTTTCTTTTTGAATGTCAGTTTGTTAATTATCATAATAGATGAATGACATATAAAAAAGGAATGGGGAGATAAGTGAATGGAGGTTTGTTCAGTAACTTTAGCAACGGTTGGAGAGGTCGTGCCATTATTTAATGCCTATCGGGAGTTTTACGGTCAACAATCTGAATTAGAGCAGGCTAACCAGTTTCTATTAGAGCGTTTAAATAAGGAAGAGTCGGTCATTTTTCTAGCTTATATAAATGCGCAGCCAGTTGGTTTTGTTCAGCTCTATCCTACTTTTTCATCTGTTGCAATGAAAAAGGCATTTATTTTAAATGATCTATTTGTGGCTGAGCATGCTAGGAAACAAGGGGTAGCACAGGCCCTAATTGAACAGTGCTATTCGTATTGTGTACAAAACGATGCGCGTTATTTAAGTTTAGAAACAGCGACAGACAACGTGCGTGCTCAAAAATTATATGAGAAGCTCGGGATGAGAATTGATAATGGCGTATTTCATTATATTAAATATTGGTAAAAGGAGGTTTGAATAATGACCGTAACCATCAAGCAATTAACAACTCAGCAAGAGTGGATGGAAGCATATGCTGTTATGATGCAGCTCCGTACGGAAGTAACAGTAGAAAAATATCTCCTACTATTAAAGGAAATGATGCAAGATGGCTATATGTTATTTGCTTTATATGAAAATATGAACATGGTGGCAGTCGCCGGATTAAGTTGGAGAGTCAACTTTTACAGTGAGCGCCATATTTTTGTTTATGATTTAGTAACGGATGAGCAGTATCGTTCAAGGGGCTATGGTGAGAAATTATTGCATTATCTTCACCAATGGGGCAAAGAAAATGGGGCGCACTATATTGCTTTAGAGTCTGGTATTCAAAGGATTAATGCACATCGCTTTTATGAGGGTCGATTAGGGTATGAAAAATGGTGCTATTCTTTTCGAAAAGCATTGTGACTCAGAAGGAATATGATTTTTTAAACTTCACACACTAATGGAAACATGAAGGAGGTTTATATGAAAGTAACGTTCAAAAAGCTTTTTCTAATAAGCATATTTATGATGAGCTTTACATCAATTGGTTATGCAAATAATGTAATTCAACAACATGCAAATGGTGAGGAGGGACAGGTTGTATACCATGTAAAGTACGATTATGCTGCTATTTGTAAAGTTCTTGGGATTACGAAAGAAGTATATGATCAATATTGGAAAGAAGGACTTTCGATTGTCGATATGGCAAAAAGGGAAGGTATTGACCAACGTGAAATAATAAATTATTTTGTGACATTTCACTATCAAGAAATGCAAAAGTGGCGAAAGAAGGGGGCGATGAACGAACATCATTATTTTGATTTAGTTTATGAATTAAAAGATGAAATTACAGATTTTATTGAGAGAAATCCGAATAAAGAATGAAAACGACTAGTGTTTTTCTAGTCGTGTTTTTTTATGGGTAAATACTGATTAGCATTTAATATTTAGTTATAAAAGATAATTATTTAATGATTATCATTAAATTTATCTTGATTTTAACGCGGCTGTTTAATATGCTTAACATGAAGAAGGACAGCTATAGAATAACGGCGGATTTCTCCATCCGAGAGGAACCTTTTACCATCGCTTGTCATTCTTCATGTAAAACACTATGAACAGGTGGAAATAATGGTTTTGCAAAGTGTAATAGATGCAGTTTTTCAGGTCTTTTTATTGTCGGCTATACCATTTGTTTGGTGGTTTTTCTCAGCAAAAAAGGAACAATCATTTTTTACATGGCTAGGCCTCCAAAAGCCTATCATTGAAAATAAAGGTAATTATATTGTGTGGTTCTTATTCATTGTTGTTTTAATAGTCGTACCACTTACTACAATTACCTATTTCTTCCTTGATAGCTCTACCTTAGCGTCAAATCGCTTTGCAGGGCTTGGTTTTTCAGCATTCATTCCTGCACTGCTCCATGCTTTTGTACAAACAGGATTGTCAGAGGAGCTGTTTTTCAGAGGCTTTTTACTGAAAAGATTCATGCATAAGTTTGGTTTTCAAATTGGAAATATCCTGCAAAGTTTACTGTTTGGCATATTACATGGATTGATGATGTTTTCTTTTATTCCTTTTGGTGTTGTAGTGTTGGTTGTTTTAGCAACCGGTTTTGCAGGATATTTAATGGGGTGGATCAATGAACGAAAATCCAATGGCTCCATTATCACAAGCTGGGGCATACATGGCATTGGCAATTTGTTGGCCGCCTTCGTGGCAATGTTTAATATGCTCTAAAGACCTAGCTCATTTGCATTTCATCATTTTCCCTTGCATAATAAAGCGGAGAGGTGATTGAAATGCAATTCATCGAGCAAGTAGTAAAAGGATGCTTGATTATCGGTTTAATATTAATGGGAGGGCGTATTATCACTTCAATATGCCGCTATTATAATATAGCATTTACGACTTTTTTCGTTGATTATCATGTCGCCTCACTAGCTATACTCTTAATAGGTATTATAGGAACAGAGATACTGAATAGACGAAAAAGGAAGGGACGAGCATAGATGACGGAATGGCCAAAGGGTGTAGCGAAGCCTGCTATACGTGCATTAAATGCAGCAGGATTTACACGATTAGAGCAATTGGAAAAGGTTGATTTATCGACGTTAAAAAAATTACACGGGATGGGGCCTAAAGCGTTAGCGGCCATTGAAGCAGCACTGAATGAAAGTAGGGAAAACAGTGAATAAACTAACATTATTATTACTGGCAATGGTGGTTTATTATATTCTTGTTGTTCTCGTAATCAGCAAGTTGTTTATTATTCCTCTCATGAAATTTATGGCGCTTATATTCTTCCTTGGAGCAGGCTTTATTTTTTCTCGAAAGATGCGAAGGAAATTACAATAGGTGGAATTATGAAAATTACAAAACTATCCATATTTTATTTAGCCATATTTATGTTGGCACTATTACTATCACTAGCTGGAGTTAGCCAATCCATTTCACTTGACATCATTATCCTTATCGCGATTGCAATGATTTATAGACATATACATATTGTATTCTGGACTAATAATATGAAATTGGTAGATAAGTTAGTAAAAGATCGTAAGAAGCATCCTTTTTTTGCCTACCTATATGCAGTTGCTTATGGTACAAAGCATGACCAGTTACACTCATTAGAAACAGCAATTGGAAAGTATAAGCAGCCAGCAATGAAGTATAACTGTAAATTTATTAAGGGGATCTTGGAAGAGAATTTAGAGGAAGCAAAGGATGCGGCAAATAAAATAAATAAAGAGCCTTTAACTAGCTATGCAAAATGTTATATCGCTGCACTTGAAGGACGAACAACAGACATGCGAAGCGATCAACTTACAAAGCCGTGGATGCAGCCAGCAATTGAAGCAGTTTATGCGCACAAGATGAAGAATGAAGCCGCGTTTGATCAGTATCAGAAAGAAAGTATTGCCTTTGCGCGCGGCGTACAAAAATATGTGTTAATACATACCTACGAACAGATGAAAATGGATCTGTAAAAAATATAGGCTACTTGATGCTAATTGGTGTCAAGTAGCTTATTTTTTAGTATAGAAAATTCATATTAAACATACAAATCTTGTTTACTCATTCGTCTAATAAAGTAAGAGAGGTGAGAAGATGGAGTTTGATGAGCTTTATGAACAATATTTTCAACGCATTTATCAATTTATTTACTATATGGTCTCGGATCCAAGTTTAGCGGAGGATTTAACGCAGGAAACATTTATTCGGGTTTATAAAGGACAGTTTAGAAACGAGGCTGCTATGGGCACTTACATAAGGAGAATTGCACGAAACCTTGTCTACGACACCTATAGAAAAAAAGCACTTATTAAATGGCTACCATTTCAAAAAGAACATGAAAAACGGGAGACACAATATGTACCACATGATTGGATCATGCAATCTGAGGAGCGGCGACTATTATATGAAGCAATTCAATTATTGAAGCCTGAATATCGAGAGGTTCTTATTTATAGAAAAATAGAGGAGCTGAATTTAGCCGAAACTAGTGAAATTTTAGGATGGTCTACAGTAAAAATAGCGAATACACAGCGAAATGCTATAAAGGCTTTAGAGAAAATACTTGGAGGTGATGAATTTGGATTTAAACAATCGACTGAAGGAACTCAATAAATTACCGGAGGATCGTGCTGTAAAAACCCGTATTTATGAACGTATTCATCATAAGAGGAAAAAAGACTTACCGCTATGGAAAGAGAGTGTTCTACTATTAACGATTGCAATGATTGCTCTATTTTTTATTATGACACCACAAAATCCTTCACCTCCTCAAACTGCTGACCATTCCATCCAAGCAATATATAAGCATTTCGGAGGAAAAGAAGCGAAATTTTTTGCGAGAAGTTCGAGTTTATATATATCTACGGAAAAGGTTGAAGATACAATTGTGTATAACTTTTTTGAAGACTTAACAAAGTATGTTGAAGAGGCTGATGGAAAGTTGGGTAACCATATTGCAGATGTAATCGTTGTTAGAGATCGCGAAGAAGAGCACTATCAGATTTCAGATACAGGTATGCTAAATGTAGATTCTGGCCAGTTTTTTGCTGGGAATTCTGTAACGTATGATATAGTATTTCATAGATTATACTCTGTAACAACAAAACCTTGGATTTTTATCCTTCCACTTATCGTGATAGCTGTAAATATAATCTCTATGAACTATTATAAACGTCATAATCTACAAGGATCTAAACCATCTAAACATGTATGGTGGCTGTTAGTACTTGTGCTTGCGATGCTTTCTAGCATATTTGCTTGGGCAACCTGGGTCGGTCCATTGTATAAGCCTTTAATGATTACGTTTGCGCTTTTATATGGTTTCATTTTTTGGTATTTCATAATACGAGAGGTACGGACTTATGCCATATATAAAGTAGAAACAATTAAAATAAGCATTATTAGTGCAACACTTGTTTTAATTATTATCCTTTATTAACGAATTTAAATAAAACCACCTTTACTTTCACAAAAGACTATTGCGAAGGTATTCGGTGGTTTAATTATTTTTCAACGCATTATGGAGGCGAGTTGTACCTTATTCCTTTTTATTCAATAAAATCCCACGCACAATCCCCATTATAAATATTGTACCTAGTACAAATAAAAATACATAAGCATGCCACTGCTGTAAAATACGTTCATGTCCTAAAGCAACTGTTAAATCATTGAATAGTGAGTATGTAAAGTATAAGAGTATACTATTTTTGATGAGACAAAAGGTAATGATTCCATTTTGTCGCTGGATATGAGATAAGGTTGGCTTATTTTTACGTAGGATAGGATAAGCTGCTTTCATCTCTAAGTATTGTAAAAGTAAAAATAGCATTAAGGCAATGAATGGTAAATAAAAAATGGTGATTTTCGGGCCAAATTGCGCATGTTCACTCTTAAAGCTTTGCAAAACCGGTATAGAAGCGGGGAGCTTATTGTATTGGATTAGTGTTGCCGTAATGCCAGCTAAAAAAATAGTCGCAACAATAAGCGTTAGCGATTTACAAAAGCGTGGTGTAGGTGTTTTTTGTTGTTCTAGCATTTGTTCACCTCATAGTTCAATTAAAAAAGTGCAGTCTGTTATACTGTATCATAAGAATACCATCATGTGTGACATAGAAAGAAGGGTTAGATGGAATACTTGTTGTTTTTACTAATTGGAATTATCGGCAACATCATTGGCACGTTAGTTGGAGGTGGCGGGTTAATAACATTACCGACTATGATGCTAGTAGGGGTACCCGTCCATTCAGCAATCGGTGCGAATAAGGTTTCTAATATGGTAAGTGCCTTTTCAAGCTTTTACACAATTTATAAAAGAAAAGAAATAGTATGGTCAGAAATGCGTTCAGTTTTACTTGTTTCCTTAATAGGTGGTACACTTGGAGGTCTGTTTGCATCATTTATGAGCAGTCACACATTAACGTTTATCGCCATCATTTTATTAGGCTTTGCCCTTGTTATGTCCTTTTTAGGCGGAGCTGAATTTGGAGAGAAAGAAAGCTTTACAATGAATCGTAAAAACGGTCCAATCCTTTTAGGGGTTGGCTTTTATGATGGCATGTTCGGCCCTGGTAGCAGTACGCTTGCACTTTATACATATGCACATCAGAAAATCTCTTATATGAAAGCAGTAGGTTTGTCGCGTGTAGGTGTTTTTGCTATGTGCTTAGGAGCTTCGATTACGTATATTGCTACAGGTAAAATTGATTGGCCGTTGACAATCGTATTAATGGTTGGTTCTGTAATCGGTGCACAAATAGGCATTATCCTTGCCAGAAAGGTTAAGGCAAATCAAGTAAAGCTATTGCTGCGTATTGTAACCATTGTGCTGATAGTTCAGCTCGTCTATGATTTTATAAAACAGATTTAAGGAGGCGATAGGATGTTTGAAATTACACCTTATCCATCTTTTTCGTGGTCACTGTCCCGTCATAAAACGGTAACAAGCTGTGCGCGAAAATATGGCTATGAATATTATTTTTCTCATAATGGCTGGCTCAGTTACAATGTGGAGCCATATCATCAACATGTCTATCGCTTAAAAAAGCTTCAATCCATGCCGATTTTATTTGGGCAAATCGTCCATCATTTAATAGAGCAATCGATCAATGATTATTTGCAAACCCGCGAGACTACGACTGTTGCTGAACTCGTAAATCGTGCACGTGGCCAGCTTAATGCCGCTTTTATCGATTCTACACGTCATGTAGATTTATGGAGACATAAGCCAAATAAATTTTATATGATGCAAGAAATTTATTACGAAGGAAAGTTAAATCCTGAACTGGTACAGGACTATAAAGAGCGCATGACGGCTGTGTTTGACAACTTTCTTAATAGTGAAACATTCCAGCAAATTACCGCACAAAAAGGCTCGCTGCGAATCGGTGAGCCTGAACAATTTCGTTCCATGAAAATCGAGGGTGTACAAGTTTTTGTCGTAATGGATTTTCATTATTTTGATGAGATGACAGACAAGTGGATTATTATCGATTGGAAAACAGGGGGAGAGTCCGATGATGATCGCCAACAGTTAGCACTCTATGCTTACTATATTCAGCAGAAATATCGGGTTTCTCTAGACCAGATTGATGTCTATAATGAATATTTATTGACAGGCAAAAGAAAAAAATACACCTTTACAGCATATGATATGGATAATATTTTACATACGTTTCAGCGAAGTGTGCTGGAAATGAAAAAATATCAGGCGGATATTTTCTCCAATGAACCCGTGGACTTTGAGGAGTTTGAGCAAACCACTGAAAAATGGCACTGCAAAGGGTGTAATTTTAAAGAATTATGTGAGCATAATTAAGTAGAAAAATGAAGCGAGTGACCAAAAAGTGACCAATTAAATTAAGTCATCAAAATAGTCACTAGCTTTATTTTTATCTTTACTAGTTAAATGACTATAAATGTTAATCGTCATTTTTATATCAGAGTGACCTAATTGTTCTTGAATAATCTTAAAGTTGACATTTTTACTAACCATATAAGAAGCATGTCGTAAAGCATGAAAATTTAATTTAGGAAGATTATATTTCTCAATAATTCTTCTCCAAGCCGTATCTAGCAGCAGGGATTCATTCCTTTTGTCGAAATTAGATTGTAAGAGGTGGTGTATTTCAGTTGAATGCAATAAGAAATGAAAAAGTATTTACTACTAATCTAAAAGAAGCTTATGAATTTGCATATTACCTATTCCTTACTAAAGGTGTAGATAATATCGAAATAGAGCAAATTAAAGATGATTGCTATGTGAGATTTACAATGGAATATAGTCATGAATTAGGTAAACAAATATGGAATATAGTAGAGCAATTTAATCTTGAAAGCTTAGTTTTTTACGGCGTGTTTTGGGACGTTGTACGGGGATATGTAACTGAGTGAAATTTTAATCATTATGCCTTCCACAGATAATTGTGAAGGGCTTTTATTATATGGACATTGCACAATTAATTCAATATCCGTTTTTATCATTAGTACCAGCAACGATTTTATATATGTTACTTGCTTATTTTGCATTTAAAGTATTGGATTTTGCAACAGGCTTATTGAAAACATGGAAGAAGGTATCACCTTATCAAACACGGATTATGCGAGATGGTATCATTCGATGGATTGGAGAGCTGGTTGCAATTACATTTGTTATCCTATTTGATTTAATCTTTGGCTTAGATTTCTATTTAACAGGCTTCACATTAGCATTATTTTTATACAAAGAAGGTGGTTCAATCGCTGAAAACCTTCAAACATTAGGTGTAGATATGCCTGGAAGAAGGTGGGCGTAAATGACTTATACCATTGAACAACGTTTGATGTCAGGATTGCCAAATCAGGCTTTGAAAGCTGTTAAATATGTTATTGCCCATGAATCAGGGAATCCAAACAATTGTGGTCCAAACGCTTTGGAAAATGAGATAGCATACATGAACCGCAATAAAGCCAATGCATTTACATCTCACTGGGTAGGCTGTGGCGGTAAAATTGTACAAGTTGCGCCAGTTAATCGTGTGCAATATGGTTGTGACCCGAAAGGTAATCCACTTAGCTATGCACAAATAGAGTTGGCTCGTACAAATGATAAGGATCAATTTAAAAAGGATTATGCAGCTTATGTTTGGTTGTAACGTGAACTTGCTAAAGAGGCTGGAATACCTGTTGTACTCGATGGCAGTGGCAACGGTATAAAATCACACCGTTGGATTACGGACAATTTAAAAGGTACAACCCATAGAGATCCATTTTCGTATCTGCAGAGTATGGGGATTTCAGAGGAACAATTCAAATTAGACATTAAAAACGGCTTAGATAAACCAACTGAAAAGGATGATGATACAATGCAATTTACGAATAAGACAACAAAAGCAGCAGATAAAGGTTTAATTGAAAAGTAGTGGTTAGATAAATTTGATAATGGAACTATGACAAATGGTGATTATGAAGGTTTAAAACTTATCATTGCACAGCGTAGTAACTAAAATGTAAAGACCAAGATAGCTTAATTGCCGTCTTGGTCAATGTTCATTTATAATATCACTACATGTAGTGAAAAGTATCAAACATACCAAGAACCCAAATAACCAAAATCACTACCGCCACAATTAATCCGAATGTAACAATCGGATCTGCACCCTCTTTATTTTGGATTTGTTTTTTTGTATATTCCTCGTACTCTTCTTCGTTAATCGTATTACAATACTCACATATTTCAATCACAGCCCCATCTCTATGTACTTTCTTAAATGGATTTATGGCTAAACAATTAGGGCAATTACTCAATTATATTCTCCTCACTAACCTTATCTACTAATTACCATTTTAGGAAATTTAGCGTGAATTGTATATATAAAATTAGGAAATAGTAACTGAAATCACGTTACTTAAAAATTATTTCTGTAATTACCCCTTGCTAAATTACAAACGTCATTACAACGCGACATCAGTCACCAAAATAAAGACCAGGCGCTCGATTGAAAGTGAGTACCTGGTCATTTTTTGTTTAATATTCTCTTATTTCAAATGAAGCTATTTTATCATGAACAATATATTCCGTTACTTTTTTATAAGGTGAAATTGTTTTTGAAAATTTAAATGTTGATGTGCCTTGAGCACTATCAAACCATTTCAAATAGTCATTTAATACATTATTAGTAACGTCATATTCTTTTGTAATACCGTTTACTAATGTAATGCTTAAAATAGCATTTGAAGATTCATTGCTTAGTTTCTTAACAATTACTGTACTAGTGGCCGCAATATCAGTATTTTCTATTTTTGCAGTAATAATTGCTTCACCTTCGCGAACTGCAGTTACATTTCCATCTTGATCTACAGTAGCAATTGACTTATCACTAGATGACCAGATTACTTTTGCTGTATCTGGAGTGACTGAGGCAGTTAGCTTTTCTGAGCCACCTTCAAATAATTCTAGATTATTTTTATTTAATGAAATAGATTCTCCACTAGGAATCTCGTTTTCTGATAATATAGTTCCGTCAACATCAATGGCGTCTAGTACTAAATAAGTCGTATTCGAGTTTTCTTTTTTCTCAATTTTAACATGATGCAATTTGTTTTCTAAATTCAATTTTTCGTATGTAACTATATGATTGTCTCCTAAAGGGTTATTACTATAGTCTGAGTAATTTTCTTTTTCTCCGTCTATAGTAATATAATTTATAGAATCTCTATTATTTGCCATTGTATTAATGATTCTTAAATCTGTGCCGACAAAATAAAACTCTATAGATGAATTAACCACATTTGAATGAGATTCTGTATTATTGTATCTAGGACTTGTAGAGGTAACATGTCTCCATGATCCCTCATATTTAATGGCGGGGTTCGTGTTATCGTACCTTTTCCATCCTTCTTCGGGTTGTGGTAAATATTCTCCAATAGAAGCTGCATTAACTTCAATTGAATTATCCGTAATTAAAGACAAACTAAACATAGAAATAGCTAAAATTAAAATTGAAAAATATTTCTTCATGATTTATCCTCCTAATCAAAAAAATTCTTTTAATAACCTACAATAACAACTTTAACCATATCTAAATGTATTTACCATAATAAAAATCGTTTATTTTTAATAATAAAAAGCCACTCAATTGAGTGACCTTAATGGTCATTCGTGTGAAAATAAGTGACTAAAAAGTGACCAACAATTGACTAAACGTTACATTCAGCTATAGTTGGTGATTATTAATGACAATACAATGATAAAAAAACATTGTTAAATCAAGCTTTTGATTTAACTTGAAACATAGCGAAAGTCCAATTTAAATATCAGGCGGATATTTTCTCGAATGAACTCGTGGACTTTGAGGAATTCGAGCAAACCACTGAAAAATGGCACTGTAAAGGGTGTGATTTTAAAGAATTATGTGTGCAAAATTGATTTTGAAAATGGAGCGAGTAATCAACTAAAAAAAGTCATCAAACTCAAAAATGAAAGCGCCTTTAATTATCGGTGCTTTTTTATTATGTATAACGGGTTATAGTTTCATTTTTGGAGAAATATGCAACAAATCTAATAGTTTTATCGTTATTATATTTAATCATACTGAGAAATCAGAGTTCAATACTCTCGTTTTGTTAAGGAGTGTGAAATGGATATTAAGTCATTTCTTCAATATGTATCTTATGTAGTTTATTTTTTAATTGTGTCTATCTTAACCTACTATATGCAATGGATAACTGTACTTTTTGTGGGCAGTATACGTTTTACAGCTGCAGATAGTTTTCCAGGAGATTTGAGTCGCTCTTCTTTAGCCATAATGAGCTTCGTGTTTTCTATCATGCATTTTGTTGTATTAACAATATATTTACTTCTACATAATATACTGGTGTCTTTATTTAAAATTAAGTTTCACTATAAGATTGCGTTGGTGTTCAATACCGTTATTGCTGTCAGTTTAATTATTTATTTTATTATTATGTTTTTATATTGAGCCCATAATCCTAACTTTATCAACATAAATATGAGTACCGTACTGTGCAGTAAAAACAATTTAACAAAGCAGAGGTAAAGTAATATTATTTGTCATGCAAAAATAGATGTGGCTTTTTATTATGCTCATATTTCTTGTCATTCCAATCCATTATATAGATAGATGGGAGGTGTTGACTTATGGAGTATGAATATAAAGTGAAGTTTTACTATAACGAAGGTCATGAAGAAGAGTATAAAATCAAGAATAATATTGAACAAGAAACATTTACAGAAGAAATTTCTAATGGGTTCAATGAGAAACCTTGGTATTCATTTACTGAAACAGAACATTATAAAACGATTTTAATTAGTACAATAGATGTTTACAAAATAGTAGTAGAAAAAAACACTTTAGAATTTGATTAATCAAATGTATGTAGTCACACCCTCTAAAAAGGTGTGGCTTTTTTCTTTGGAAGGATGAAATAAATTTTAATGCGCTGTTATTAAGGCAGGATTAATTTTGTGTAGAATCAATTTTCATTAAAGCGCACGAAAAATAACTGTTTCATTTTTAATATACAAATGTTTGATACATGATAGCAATTAGAGAGGCGATGTCATCATTGATAGCTTCAATGTGGATGCGATTCGTTAAATTTGTATTTGTACTATCTAAATTTCTAATAGTAGCGATTTTTTCACCATTTAACTTTAATGTTCCTGCATAAGTATAGTCTTTCTCAAATTGGTACACGTCTCCGTTAAGCTTAAAAGATTGCATCTTTTCAATTAATTGCACACGATTTTGTTTAATTGCAATTTTTTTCGATGTTTTGCTGCTATAAAGCGTATAACGAACACCTGTAAATACGCAATCAATTTTGTATATTGGATGATTATCGATTGAAAAAGCATTATAGCAGTAGGGCATTCCATATCGGAGAAACATATGAAACAGTTGTGTTAGGATACGATGGCGATTTTTTTTGAGAATACTAATAACTTTGTTGTCCTTGTTAAAAATGGGAATACTTGTGTAATAGGAATCTAATTCTGGGATGCTATATGAATAAATCTGCAAAGATGTCTCTCCTCTATGATCTCTCTTAAATAATTACATTTTAATATGCATTGATATCCCTGTTCAAATATGTTGTACCGTAATTAGTTACGAATTGATTTTCTGTTATAATAAAATGCAGAATTTTTTCGACAAAAACAAAAAAATAAAGGAATGGTGCATTTTGAAAATTTCAAGAAACCCAGAAACGGTACATAAACCCGTAGCACCGTACGTACACCAAATAGAGGTCACTGGGCCTCAGAAGTGGCTTAATATGTCGGGTCAGTTAGGATTAGAAGTAGATGGGACAGTACCTGAGAATCCATTAGAATAATTACAGTTAGCATTGGAGAATATAAAAAGAAACCTTGAATCTGCTGAGATGGATGTTAGTGATTTAACAAAGTTGGTTTTTTACTTAGTTGGTGACTTTGAAGCAGAGCAACGAAGAAAAATTATTGGCGATTTTTTAGGTGAACATCTCCTTTGTACGACAATGATTTATGTAGTAGCTCTGGCAGCACCAGTCTTTAAAGTAGAGGTTGATGCTTGGGCGTGTAAAGATATTTAAATTTATTGAGCGCATTATGCTAGGGGGCTTTTCTATATAAGATGAAACTAGGAGCAAAGAAGGTTTTTATGTTTAACTATTATTTTAAAGCTACAGTTGCAATTTGACGGGATTCTCAATTGCTATGTGAAATTCAGTACCTTTCAAAATTAGTTGTCACGAAGTTTTTACGATTCAACAACGTTGAAATAAAAAATATACAATAAACGAAGTGAAGCCAAATACTCAATTAATTTTGAGCCCAAGCTTCACTTTGTTTATGGACGTAAGAGAACATCCAGTATGGTATAAAGAAGAAAAAGAATAAAGCCTTCTTCTCGTTTAGAAAGATGCAATTATTCCGATGCGAAATGAATCACTCTATTCCCACCAATGTTTCAGTTCTGTGAAGCCTACATCCCATAGCATTATATTACCTGTGATCATAATAGTCATTTTTTTGGCTTCATAATATAACGGAATTTCTAATGGCATTTCAATTGTTTCGGATTCTTCTTTCAAATTCACTTCATTTTTTTGAAATATTACATTTCCATCCGTAATTATAGTCACTTCACCTTTGAATTCCTCTTGATCGGGAATGCCGATGTTTAGATAAAATATTAACTCCTCTTTATTTTCAATAGTATATGTATAGGTTTTGGTAGTGTTTTCTTTATTACTATATAAATTGTATTGAGGTTCTATTTTATTACCAGCTACAGAGAAAGTCGGTAAATCGTTCGTTAGTGGTTTATCTCCTGTGACTTCTTTAATAGCATCCAAGGGTTGTACCGGACTTACTCGTTTATCTAAAACTTCAGAGACAATCATTACGCCAACTAACAGTATAATGGCAGTTAAGGAAGAAGCAAGGAGTTTTTTTAAAGTCAGGTTTGAAGTGAAACCAACTTTGTATACAACATATCCAATTGTTGCACCTATACTATTTGAAATAACATCATTTACATCAAAAGTCCCGAGATACATTAAAGATTGAATCGTTTCCAATCCAAGAATCACGATAATGAACCATCCTATAAATTTTTTATAATCAATTTGATTGAGTAAAGGAAATAAGATACCAAAGGGGATAAATGCTGCTATATTTCCGAAATCGTATAACCAAGAAAACGTAAATCTAGGAAAATTCAAAGGAACGTCTGATGGGACGAGCAGAAATTCGTAGCCGGCGCTTTTGTATTCTTCATAACCGTCTAGACGATTAAAGCCTAAGAACATGAAGTATAAGATCAGACCTGTGTAAAGAATAGTAATCACCATAATTAAATTTCGTTTTTTCATTTTTTTAACTCCTTTTCACACGATACCTCTTGTCATTGTACGAACTACCTTATGTCCTTAACTTTTCCCCAGTATGGAGTGCTTATATTTCATGTAGTATTCTTATAAAATCAAGTGGCAGTATCATTATTATAAATGGAAATAATTAATAATTATTGAGGGTATTTATGAAGATTTCTTAAGAAATTGCAATACTAAACTTTCTATAAATGCTGTGGAGCAATGAAATGGATTGTGTAGTAGGGGGAAGTATTATGATTCAAAAAGAATATAAGTGAAATGAGGGTGAGGAAGCTAGTCTTTATTCAATAAATTTTCTTGCTAAATCAGATGTGGGGTGATGAAAGGCTAACTGATTAATGGTAAATATGTTGTATGTATCTAAGTCATTGTTGAATGGAATGTAAAAGGCGGAAGGTGTTAAGAGTATTTGTTTAATATTGGTATTTAACCCTTGATTTTACGTATATTTGTAAATAGAATTAAATAGAGGGAGGGAATTACTTGGCTAATAAACAACATCATACTCCATTTTTGAAAAAACCTTGGGTATCTTCTATTGGTGTATTTGTATTGTCGCAAATAATCTTTGTTACATTTGAAGCAACAGGATGGATTCCTAATTATCGAGATACTAGTGGAACGCTATTTGGACGAATTACTGAATCTCCAATTTTCAAAGAGTGGTTTACCTTTTATGAAACAAAAAATTTCAATTTACTTACTATCTTTTTTGGCATTGTCTTTTTAGTGCCCGGAGTAATCGGTGCGTTCAAAAACGTCTTTTCACCAAGTCTACAAAAGTAATACTTGTTCATGTTGTGGGCATCTAACATTAGATGAGGAACGACCGTATACATTTGGAATTTGTAGGATTTGCTTCTGGGAAGATGATGGGCTTCAATTCACAAAGCCAATTCCGGACGCAATATGCAGAGGCATATATGATTCGAATTGGCGAATTTATTAATGTCCATTCTATAATCGACATATACATTAAAAGGTGCTGTGCTATAGTCAACAAAGCTATAGCGACAGCACCTAGTTATTTATTAGTGGAAATATTTGTCGACACGTTGAATGACTTCGTCAGCAGAAAGACCATCAGCGTCAATAACAGGCCCTGCCATGACAGGATCGCTAATTCCCATGATATCTCTATCTTGCCCAGTGATTACACAAGCATCACATTTTTTTGCATCCTCTTCAGTACGAAGCTGAATAACTTCATAACCTTTTGCTTTTAAAGCGTCTTCAACGTTTGTTAATGATTGTTCTACACCAATTATTCTAGTCATTATTCTTCCACCTCCTATATGTAATGTGTCATATAGGATTGCTAATTATTCACTACATTCATTTTTTTGTTATACATAATTAAAAACGCCTCAAAATTGAATTGAATTTAAATCAAAGAATAAAATTTAATATTAGGAGAGATCTTTTAAATGGGAAGACTACAGAAAACAATATTTAGTCTTTTATTTATTGTCGCCTTTGTATGGATTATGATGCTAATTATTGCCGGACCACCCAAGCCTGTTGTTTTGTCAGAAGGTAAGGAAGTATCAATAGTACAAGGTTCCTATTGTTGGCAAGGCTTTATAAATAATAGATGTGTTGATAAAATCCCACCACCTGAAATTATTGCTAATAATAATATTGTTCCGTTTCCTGTTTCACCGCAAAGTGAAATTAATATTAATTTTAAGAAAGCACCTATTGAGGGAATAGAAGTTGATAAATGGTTAGGCAACGGTGAAATAGAGGTAGTAAAAGTACAAGGTGATGTTTTCTCTGTACCGAAAGAAAAGGGGACGTATATTTATAGTGTTTTCGGTAGTTGGGATAAGGGTAGTTCTTCTTATATTTTTGCTATAGAAGTAAAATGAATACGTTAAAAATGGCTTATTATGAAAAAAAGACACATTGAAGTTTATTTCCATGCGTCTTTTATAAATACTTAACTAAATGATCGATTGCATAAAGTGAATAATTTGATCCTCTTGAATGGAATCAACAGCAACTTTATTTCGACTCTTTTTTTGACATTTTGTACATTGATGGATAAGTTGAAAGCCTTTTTTTCCAGTATAATCGACTCCAATTGGTCTCATCAAACTTTTACAAGTACTCGCTCTGTCACCAGGAATATTATCCATATGTTTCGAAAACAAACAATTTGGACAATGATTTCTGAAGCTGCCGTTGCTTAATGGTTCAACCATCGTACTACAATTTTCACATTGAAATGCTGTATTCTCATTTTTTCTACTCAATTGCTCTTCCTCCAAAATGTTATTTCAACATTGAAGGAAGGGTTCCGTTTTCTTTTTCTGCAATAGCAGTATCAGGCTTTTATAGGGAATGTACGAATTCACCGTCTTGCTCTTCAAAACGATTACTTCTAGTTCCTGCTTCACAAAGACTTATTTCATCCTTTGATCCGGACCACGATTGATTTTATGTTTTTGTGTCAACCACTGTAAGACGGACTGCTCCATCTTCCACTAGTAGGTGTTCTCCTATAATCACTGACTTCGGCATTCGTCCCCTAACGAGCAATTGTTTTGAATAGATCAAACGTCAATCTATCACCCCTTATAATATGGCATTTATTTAAAGGGTAACAAATATATTGAAATATTTAAATAGTCTGTACATGGTGGTGAAGCAAACTTTTGATCTAAAAAGGGGGCTCCCAACGATCTTTTCTAAATAATTGTTGAGACGCCCCGATTCGTTTACTTATTGTGAAATGAAATCTTGGCCGTTAATTGTTATTTTTGAAGCAGAGATTAGATTAGCTTTATTTGCTTCAAAATATGGCTCTAAAATAGTGTAAAATGCTTCCCATTTTTCTTCAATCTTTGCTGAATCTTCTTTGCCATCTAGCTTTAAGATTTCTTCATAAAGTTGTTTTAATTGTTTGCTATCCGCTTTATTAACTTTGAATTCAAAGCTAGACATATATTCTTCAAACGTTTGAGGTATTATGAATTGACCAAGGATGTCGTGGAATTCAAGCCAGATTTCACTAAATAAATCATAATTTTCTTCTCTTTCTGCTTTTCGTACATCTGCATAAATAATTTTAAGTTTTGCTATAGTTTCAGTAGGGATTTCTAATAAGTCTAAGCGTCCGATATATTCTTCAAATGTTGGAGTTGGATATAGCTCATCAAGATATGGTTGGAGTATTTTATTAAATCCTTTCATTTTTTCCTTAGCCTTTTCCTCTTGACCATCTTTTTCAAGCTTTACCCATTCTTCATAAATAGCTTTAAGCTCTTTTTTATCATTTTCTGCAATAACTATATTGTTCTCACTAAATCCGTAGTCTTTTAGAAACTCTTCAAAAGGTTGGGGCTGCCAATTAGCTAAATAATATGGCTTCGTGATTTTATGCATTTCTTCATAAATTTTATTCATTTCTTCATATTTCTTTTCAGCTTCGTCCATCTTTTTATTTGTTATCGCATTTGAAGCTTCTTTTTCTAGCTTCTTCACTTCACTAAACATTTTTTCTAATTTTGTTAACTCTTCATTTGGTACATTTTTAGGCAAGTCTTTTTTATACACTTCGAAAGTGTAGAAGTCTGCATAATTCTCGACTACTCCGCCTTCAACTGTGATTTCCTGTCCTGCTACTAATTTCATTTGTTCTAGTTGTTCCTCAGAAAATTTAAAGAAACTAATAAAGTAATTTTTACCATCTCTACCTTGTAAGTTAATCCCGTCTCCGTGGACGCTTTTAATCGTTCCTGTAATTTGTTGTTCCATTTGAACAGTGACACCATTTGTTGGTTCTACTGAAGTAGCTCCTGCTTGTAGAGGCGTTAGAACAGCCATTCCTATTGTTAGTGCTGATGCAATCATCCAAGATTTTTTAATTGGTTTTTTCATGATCATATCTCCCTTTTTTTTACTCTGGAACACATTGTTTCCAATATTTAGACGAATTACCAAATGAAAGGTTCGTTATTTTTTTGGAAAGATACAATTTTCCAATTTTCCAAGATTCCATTTTAAATGTTTAAATAGGGTATAACAATAAAGCTTGAGCAGTACCAATAGTACAAGGTACATATTGTTGGAAATGAATGTGTTAATCAATTCCACCACCAGCATATGGGTGAAATCGAGGTAGAAGGGGAGGTATATTTATCGTATTTCAGGAAGGGGGACTAAATTATTGTAGAACCAAAAAAAGGGAATCCCAACAGTCATATTAATGATTGTTGAGACACCCCGATTTTTTTCTTATTGCGGTAGGTATTCTTGGCCGTTAATTATTAGTTTAGAAGCAGAGATTAGGATTTCTTTAGATGCTTCAAAATACGGGTCTAAAATAGTGTAAAATGCTTCCCATTTCTCTTCAATTTTTGCTTCTTCTGCTTTTTTATCTAGCTTTAAGATTTCTTCATAAAGCTGTTTTAATTGCTTGCTATCCGCTTCACTAACTTTGAATTCATAGTCAGCCATGTATTCATCAAATGTTTGAGGCTTTATGAACTGATCAATGATGTCATAGAATTCCCCGTAAAGTTTTTCTTGTAAGTCATAATTGTCACCTTTATCTGCTTTTTGGATATCCTCATAAATCGTTTTTAGTTTTGCTAAAGTTTCAGCAGGGATATCTACTAAATTGAATTCTTTTATATATTCTTCAAATATTTGAGGTGGATTAAGTTCTTCAAAATATGGATCGAGAATTTCGTAAAATTCATTCATTTTTTCTGTAGCCTTATCCTCTTGATCATCTTTTTGAAGTTTTACCCATTCTTCATAAATAGCTTTAAGCTGTTTTTTATCATTTTCTGCAATAATTACATTTTTATCTCCGAATCCAAATTCCTCCATATATTCTTCAAACGTTTGAGGCTGCCAATTAGCTAATATATAAGGTTTTGTAATTTTATGCATCTCCTCATATACTTTTCCAATTTCCTCAAATTTCTTGTCAAACTCTTCTTCTGTCATGTCATCTGAAATTTCTTTTTGCAACTTCTTCACTTCATTAAACATTTTTTCTAATTTTGTTAGCTCTTCATTTGTTACTTCTTTAGGTAATGACCTTTTATAAATCTCGAACGTGTAGAAGTCTGTATAACTCTCTACTACACCGCCTTCAACTGTGATATCCTGTCCTTCTACTAATTTCATTTGTCCTAGTTGTTCTTCAGAAAATTTATAGAAACTAATATAGTAGTTTTTACCGTCTCTACCTTTTAAGTCAACCCCGGATTCGCCAATGCTTTTAATCGTTCCTGTAATTTGTTGTTCAATTTGAACAGTAACACCATTTGCTGGTTCTACTGATGTAGCTCCTGCTTGTAGTGGCGTTAAAACAGCCATTCCTATTGTTAGTGCTGAAACAATCATCCAAGATTTTTTAATTGGTTTTTTCATGATCATATCTCCCTTTTTTTACTTTGGAACTCGATGTTTCCAATATTTAGACGAATTACCAAATGAAAAGGTTCGTTGTTTTTTGAAAAATTTTTAAACATTTCATAAAATAGTGAGTTTGTTAATAATTTTCACTACCTGCCTATGAATGTATCGAAGGAGAAGGGAGAAGGGGTTAAATCTATCATATTTATGGAAGGTAGTTTTAAAAGAAGTTCTTTTATTGTGGAATCAACAAAAAAGGGATCCCAACAATCATTTTAATGATTGTTGAGACACCCCGATTCTTTTATTTATTGAGGTAGGTAAACTTGGCCGTTAATTGTTAGTTTAGAAGCTGAGATTAGAATATCTTTATTTGCTATAATATATGGCTCCAAAATAGTATTGAATGCTTCCCATTTCTCTTTAATTTTCGCTTGTTCTTCTTTTTTATCTAACTTTGAGATTTCCTCATAAAGCTGTTTTAATTGCTTTCTATCCGCTTTATTAATTTTGAATTGATAGACAGCCATGTATTTTTCAAACGTTGGAAGTACTCTAAACTGATCAATGATGTTATAGAATTCCCCCATAAGTTTTCTCATTAATTTGGAATTGTCATCTCCTACTGCTTTTCGGTAATCTTCATAAATAGTTTTTAGTTTCGCTAAATCTTCAGCAGAGATATCTAAATTAATGCCTTCAATGTATTCTTCAAATGTTTGAAGTGGTGGATGAAGTTGGTCGGAATATGGTTTGAGGATTTTGTGGAATTTTTCCATTTTTTCATTAGCCTCATCTATTTGAACATTTTTTTCAAGCTTTACCCACTCTTCATAAATAGCTTTGAGCTCTTTTTTGTCATTTTCTGTAATAGTTATATTTCTTTCAATAAATCTGTTTTCTTCTATAAACTCTTCAAATGGCTGAGGCTGCCAACTTGCTATAGTATATGGCCTTTCGATTTTATATATAGCTTCATAAATTTTTGTGATTTCTTCATATTTCTCGTCAAACTCTTCTTGTGTCATTTCACCCATTTCAGCCTGCAATTTTATTTCCAACTTCGTCAATTCATTAAACATTTTCTCTAATTTTGTTAGCTCTTCATTTGGTACATCTTTAGGCAATCTCTCCTTTTTATACACTTCGAAAGTGATAAAGTCTGAATGACTCTCTACTACACCACCTTCAGCTGTAATTTCCTGTCCTTCTACTAAGTTCATTTTTTCTCGTTGTTCTTTAGAAAACTTATAGAAACTGATATAGTAGTTTTTACCGTCTCTACCTTTTAAGTAAACCCCGGATCCGTCAATGTTAAAGCCTGTAATCGTTCCTGTAATTTGTTGTTCGATCTGAACTGTAACACCATTTATTGGTTCTACTGAAGTAGCTCCTGCTTGAAGTGGCGTCAGAACGGCCATCCCTATTGTTAATGCTGAAGCAATCATCCAAGATTTTTTAATTGGTTTTTTCATGATTATATCTCCCTTTTTAATTTGGAAATCACAATTTCCAATATTTAGACGAATTACCAAATAAAAAGTTTCGTCATGTATTGAAAGAAGTTTAAAAGTTTAAAATGTTCCATATAAGTGCTTAAATGTTTGTATAACAATTAAATTGAATGGCGGAATTTAGATAGTATTATTTTGGATAGGTGGTGCGAACTTGGGAATTGCTGAAGTATTAACAATTTTCTTTGTAGTATTAAAACTTTCGGGTGTTATTGCATGGTCTTGGTGGTTAGTTCTTTTGCCAGCAATCATATCTTTTAGCATGTACGCATTGATTTTGGTGCTGAAGTTAGTCATGGTGTTAATAGCCGTAGTGGCAGTGAAAAAACGTAGTCGAGGAATTAAATAAAGGAGATGGATACTAATGATTAAAGCTGTGATTTTTGATTTATATGGGACATTGTTAAATCGGGATAGTTTTGTTCGCTCATTTATAGATCAGCAATACGAGCGATTAAAACCACATCTACCACATATTTTAAAAGAGAATTATGTTCATCGCTTTATTGAGCTCGATAATCATGGATATGTATGGAAAGATAAAGTCTATCAGCAATTAATCGAAGAGTATTCTATAATGTTGTCTCCGCAAGAGATGTTAAATTATGTTGTAAATGGCTTTGCAGACTTTAATGTTATAGCTAACGAGGGAACTCGCAGATGGAAAAGCACATAGACGGTGGTGAATCAAAGTATGTCTCAATTATTATTAAATCAGGTGAAATAACAAGAAAGGTATGAAATTATCAACAACATGAAAAAACAGCTGAATGCATATGTTCAGCTGTTTTTTGAGTATGTAAGATAAAACATTTGAATAGAATCCATACAAAATCCTTTTACCTCATTTATTTGTTTGATATGTTTTGACTGCAGGAGGAACATAGGCTTCACATTTATCTAGTAGTGCCGCAACGTCTTCATCGACAAGTAGTGCATTTCTAGATTGGGCTTGTAAAAATTGTTCGTTTTGCATATGGTCAAATAACCCAATGAGTAAATCATAATAATGATTGATATTTAAAATACCACAAGGCTTTTGCAGAAGGCCGATTTGATTCCAAGTGAATACTTCAAATAATTCTTCTAACGTACCAGGTCCTCCAGGTAAAGCAATAAAGCCGTCAGCTAGTTCCATCATTTTGCTTTTGCGTTCATGCATAGAATTGACGACAATTAGCTCTGTTAAATTTTTATGAGAAATTTCACGCTCCTCTAATAACGTCGGAATAACCCCGATGACCTTGCCACCTTCACGCAGAACCGTGTCTGCTACTGTTCCCATCACACCGACACTTGCTCCACCATATATTAACGTAATATTACGTCTTGCTAATTCTTTTCCTAGAAGAATTGCTCCTTCTTTATATGCCTTAGAAGCACCGATGCTTGATCCGCAAAATACTGCAATACTATTCATAATGGTTCCTCCATAACTGATAAGTTTTTTCCGCAATAACGGTTAGTGAACACTAAGTGGGGGATTAAAAAGCCCCACCGATTCACTTTTCACTTTTATAGTATAATTTAATTTTAAGAGGAAAGAAATGGAGGAAATAGAAATGGAATTAAATGAGTTTCAAAAATTCGTGAAAGATTATTATGATGCACGTGGTTGGTCTGATTTAAGTATTTTTACGCGTATTGGCTTTCTAGCTGAAGAAACTGGGGAAGTAGCAAGAGCTATACGAGCGTTGGAAATTGGTAGGGATCGACCAGATGAAAAGATTCAATCCTATGAAGAAAATAAGCAAGAATTAGTAGAGGAGCTTGGAGATGTTTTAGGGAATATTATTGTTATAGCTAATAAATATGATATTTCACTCGAAGAAATTTTCACAGCTCATCAGGAAAAACTAATGGAGCGTTATAAAGCATAGAGATACATATGGGAAGGGGAAACAAATGGATTATCAAGTAGAGATTTTATTGGAAAAACACGATGACTTTACTACGTTTTTAAATACAAAGATTAGAGAGTACAACGATGAATATTCACCGTATCATAAAGAAAGTAGAAAAAAAGGTTCTGTTCGTCCGTTAAACATAATCGTAACGGATCTTCAACAGCAATGGATTGGCGGTATCACTGCTGAGGTTTATTGGGGGTGGGTAGAAATCAATAAGTTTTGGTTCAGTCAAGAATTCCGTGGAAAAGGTATCGGGGGACAGCTACTAGCGAAAGCTGAAGAAACAGCCAAGCAAATGGGGGCTACGAAGGCTTTGTTAACTACCTATGATTTTCAAGCACGTACGTTTTATGAAGCGAGGGGTTATCAAGTAGTAGGAGAAATAAAAGATTATCCCCCTGGCAGTAGCTATTTTACAATGGTAAAAACATTGGTTTAAGAATAGAGAGGCTGTCTGATTAGCTCTTTACGACAGCCTTCTGTTATATCCTTGGATATCCAATAAATTACGTGCGGTTATTGATTTTGGGATATTGGGAGTAGGAGACCCTTCTTGCGATGCTGCAATGGCTTGGACATTTTTTGATGATACAAGCAGAAAGACATTTAAGAATGCATTGAAATTTGATGAAGAAACTTGGAATAGAGCAAGAGGTTGGGCTTTATGGAAGGCTTTAATAACCTACGACTACAATAAACATTCTAACAAAGCAGTTGCAGATGAACAATGTAATATTATCAACATAATCATTAATGATTACGAAACTGAAAAGGCGTTAAAATAGAAATTTATTGCAAGATGAGATTTCACAGAGATCTCAACTATTTCTTTTTCAACTAACGGTGCAAGTTAGTAAAAGTAGGATTTATTATTGTTCATTGCGAATAGGAATGAGGGAAAATATGGGGGTGTCAAATAAAAAGGTGCCCCTTGAATACATAAAGATTGCAAGTTTTGTTATAAGCTAACGAAGCATGGGAATTATAGGGAATAGGAGCGGATTTATATTAGTATAAAAGGTAAAAGAATCAGTTGGATATTAGGGGGATTCATTGTATTAACTATTGGTTTTATTTCTATAATCACTTGGTTTTATCCATTCTCTCCTTTCAGTGTAAAAAAGAGTTATGTCTATCATCCAGATAAGGTTTTATATGGTGGTAAAAGCTATGAAGCAATCCTGAGTGAGTTTAAAGAATCCTATAAAAAAGATTTAAATGCAGATTTAAATAACGAATATCCAAATCTTACGCTAAACCGAACACAATATGTATTGCCTATTTTTGAACAAGATTGGTTAATTAGTAAAGAATCTATCCCATTTGATGAATTGAAATTAGACAGGATGCTTCTAGATGTAAAACAAGTTAGAGAGGTTTTGCTAGAACTTGTCGTTCAAGCGGATTATACAAGTGAAGAAAGAGGATATTTAGTTAATAATATAAAAACTCTATTATCATTAGAAGATAGTATTACTCAATTAAAAAATGAAAATTACTTGTCCAGACGAGAGCTGGAAATTCAATTTCATAATCTATACGAAGAATTTATTAGTAACTTTGATTTATTCGTTACCTTTTATGAAAGGTCACACCATTGAGAAGTGTTTTTCAAATAACGGTGCAGGTAAGTTGAATAAGAATATGTAATAAAATAAGAAAAATACATAAAGAAATGTGGAATTTTAGTGAGCGTATCAATAGAAAATAAACAAATTGCTCAATTAGTACTGAAAGCATTTGGGGGTAAACCTAAAGTTTTTAAATATTGGGATAAAAATAACGAAAGTTCAATAGATATTCTTGCATCCAAAGACATTGAATTTGGCGATGATGTAATGTCATTCTCTACAATTGGTCTTTCTGATTTTTCCCTTGGTTATGAAAACATTGAAATACCGTTAAGAGTTGAATTGGTAGGTGCAAGTGATTTTGAATGCTTTCCTAATGTACTTAGTACATGTGCATTTAATATAATTAATTCTAAATTTGAATGCCATCCTGGTGCAATATATAAAGATGTAGTTAATATGTATTTGCCAAATAGTTCTATGAAACATATTTTATTGACTAGTCCATTTTTATGGAAAGATAAACTGAAAACAGTAAATTTTGAAAAAAACAAGTTGCATGGTTAATGATTATCCCCATCTCAGAAGAAGAAAAAAGTTATGCAGATAAATTTGGAGTTGAGACTCTAGAAGATCTATTCGAAGAGAAACAAATCAACGTATTTGACTTAGAGCGAAATTCAATAATTTAAATTCTAATTAAAGTAACAGGGTGCGTTAATTAGAGATCATTGAGTTACATGTGTGGCACTTTTTTCTTTTTTGCACGAACGGCACAGTTTAGTTCATTTAAAGAAAGTTAAAGAAGAGGTGAAAAATGACAAAGCGATTAAAGAAGAAAATAGAAAATAGATACAGTGTTTTAAATGAAGCCAAACGTCAAAGATATAAAAGAAAAGGCATTAGATGTATAAGATATGAGTTTTACCGATTGGAGAAAGCAATAGGTTTAAACTGACTAATGATGAAATAGCCCCTGACTACCCTTATGCTACATACTGGCTGATTGAGGCGTTTGTTTGGGAGGATTCCTCTCAATTAAGGATTTTCCCTTGTTCAAAAAATGGTGGTACTACAAGTATCTCACCAGTTCAAATGATTATATTTAATGATAAAAATGTTGAGCTGATTTTAAATACATTTAAAAAAATAGTTGAAGATATGAAGAGTGATAGGTTTTGGAATACCATTTATTAAACATAGTTCAATGCTTAATCCGTTATTGCACTAACTGGGAGCATTATTTGAATATGATAGACACCCAGAAGCAATAATTTGAGAAAAAAGCCATTATTAAAAACTTTAAGGGTATTTGTAATCTCTCTTGAATCAGTTCATGGTTCTAAAAATATATGGTTGAAAGATGACTAAAAAAACGCGCTAATGTCAACCTTATAATAAAGGGGAGATTTAGTGTGTATTCGATATCAAACTTTAAATTACTTGTTGATAAGCAGGCAGAAATTGATACTATACATCAAAACTGTGATAATTTAATACAGACAACTGTAACACCTAAAATGGATGCGGAAATTAAAACATTTTTAGATGCCGTTAATAAAAAATTAACTGAACAAGGCTTTACAATTACGGTGACATCTACTGGACTAATTGCAAATTATAATGAAGCAGTAATTAATGTTGACAAGCATTCGAAAGATTTGGAAGAGTGCTTTTTTATTAATTTGAATAGTTATGCGGAGGATCAAGTTTCCATTGTTTTAGACATTTCCGATACAATGATGCCAAAGATCTCTAATAACCTTGATGGCTATTCTGAGATTATCGAGCAAATGACCGATACATTAAAGTACGCAAAAAGTCTCGAAAAAGCCTGTAACTCACCAAAGTTGATTTATAAAACGCAAAGCAATATTATTTTTCATTCGGCTGAGGAAGTCATCAATTATTATTTTCAGTAAATAAAAGGCCACCCTAATAGATATATAGGGTGGCCAGTAAAGGAAGCGCTATTGATTTATATATTCCCGCTACAATAGTTTAATCAATAAATTTTCTTCCGAATATGAACAGGATCATCGTTAAGATGAAGAAATATAGTGGCATAATTATCAAAGAACCAGTATGCAGGAAACTCATACCTGACGTTATAAAGCTTACGAGTAAGTAATAGCCTAAGCTGAAAATCGCGCCAGCTGTCCCGATAACGTCCTGAAAGTTGACAAGCGCAAGGCTTAAGCAATTAGGTAGAGCAATTCCTGATCCTAATAACGTAATAAAAATGGTCACTAACATGCCAATTAGTAAGACAATAGTAGGCAATGGTAATGTACTAACGATTAGTAGTAATAAAGCCCCGACAGTCATAACTAAACAACCGAGATGAATAACTTTTTCTGGCTGATATTTATTGACTAGTCGTTTAGAAATCATGGCACCGATAATAGAGGCAAGAGCCACGATTATTCCAAGAAATCCATAAAGTCCAGGGGATAAATTGAAATGGTCAATAAAGATAAAAGGAGCTTCAGCGTAGTAACTAAATAACACGCCATTTATCCCACCAATGAGCAACCCAAAGACAAGAACCCTTGGAGATGAAATCATTCTTTTTACAACTGGAAAAATAGCCGTCCTTTTTCTCGTTGATTTATCTGTAGTTTCAGGAAGTCTGAAATAAGCATAGATAAACAACAAAATACTCATCGCAACGAGCACAAAGAAAACAGCTCTAAAACCAAGTGCTTGATCGACCCAACCGCCAATCAGCGGCCCTACAGCAGGAGTAAATGCAATGACTGCAGAAATTTGCGCAAACATCGCATGTCTTTTACTGCCGGATACACTTTCTCGCAAAATGGTTTGCGTAATAATGGAGCCTGTTGCTGCCCCAAAAGCTTGAATAAATCTACTTACTAATAGAAAAGTGATCGTTTCTGCGTAAAAACACATGAAACTTCCAATACCATAAAAAATTAAACCGCTTAGCATGGCCGGTCTTCGTCCAATAAAATCAGAAAGCCATCCCCAACAAAAGACACCTATAGCAAACCCTATAAAATAAATACTTAAAGTTAACTGTACAGATCGATTTGAGGCATTTAATTCATCTGAAATATCAGGTAGAGATGGTGTATAGATTGTCTCGCTAATCTGTGGAAAAGCTACAAGAACAATCATTAATAATAAAGATGGTGCTACATGTTTTTTCAACTTATTGCCCTCCTACAAGCAAAATCTACTTCTTTAGAAAAGAGTAGACGTAGCTAGGGAAACGGCGGGACCATTATAAGTATTCGTTCATAAGATGTCATTTTCAATCACCTATATATGCTAAAAGTAGGAGTGCATAGTCTAGCCTCTATTATATAGATTTTTGTTATTTTTAAAAGGCGTTTATAGGAATATTTTCAATATTTAGGTTCGTCTCCATAACGAAACGTGGGTTGATTTCCGTTTCTCTATTGCTGATCCCCAAGGAGTCGCCCAACCGGAACGAAAATCGACTTTTCAAATTACAACGTTTAAAAATGTCATTACTAACCTTCAATGATAAATCTAAATTTTTGAAAAATTTAAACTTGTGCATAAAAGGGTATACATATAAAATAGAAACAAACGTTCTTGGTGGGGTGGGAAAATGACTACATTTAATCAATTACAGTTAGTAGTATTCGAAGAAAATGATATTCCAGCATTAATTGCCCTTTCTGACTCTGTCGGGTGGGATTACGATGAATTTGAAATTAGAACAGTGATGAAGTCTGGTGAAATATTTGGGCATAAAAATGCCGAGGGGGCAATTGTTTCAAGTGCGGCCATTATCACATATGATTCAAAGGTAGCTTCTATAGGCATGGTTATTGTGCATGAAAATTACAGAGGGCTTGGCCTTGGGAAATTAGCTACTCAAAAATGTATTGAAAGTGTTTCAGAACAAACGGCAATTATGCTCGTCGCAACGGAAGAGGGTGAACCGTTATATAAGAAAATGGGCTTTGCCACTGTTGATTATGTACATAAATATTTGAATAATAACTATTTCAGTGACAAAAACCTAGCTAGTAACGAGTATACAATTGAAGATTTTTATGAGCGAAATTTTGCCGATATTGTCAGCTTAGATGCAGTAGCCTTTGGAGTTAAAAGAAGTAATTTTCTACAGAATAGAATAAAACAATCGAAGCAATGTATCGTTATGAAAGATTCTCATGGGAAAATGATAGGCTTTGGCTTATCCATTTTAGGCCCACTCAATCTAATTTTCGGCCCTATTATTGCGCCTGATTCTCTAACAGCTAGTCTCATCATTCATACTTTAGCGAAGGATCATAATGGAAAATTAAGAATTGATGTACCATCCGGTCATACTGAATTTATTAAATGGTTAGAGCAAAGTGGTTTTATAGAAGCAAATAAACCTCCAGTGATGATTCTGCATGGTGAAAAAATGCCGACTAGAAATGATACACTATATGCTATAGCTGCACAAATTTTTGGATAAAACATTTATACAAAGGGAGCACACGTTTTATTGGGTGTGCTTTTTTGTATTAAAGGATTTTAAAGGAAGTGTGGAGAATAGAGAATAAATGTATTTAAAGGGGGAGAAGTTTGTGTTTCCAAATTTAGAGACCGAAAGACTTATTTTAAGAGAGCTGATGCAAGATGATGTGCAAAGCCTCTTCAATTGCTTTTCTAATGAAGAAGTTACTCGCTATTACGGACAAGAACCATTTATAGAGTTACAACAAGCAGAAGATTTAGTGGACTTATTTTCAAAAAACTTTGCTGCAAAAAGAGGAATACGATGGGGCATTGAAAGGAAAGGAGAAAAGGGTATAATCGGGACAATTGGTTTTCATGCCTGGTCGCCTATACATAGACGAGCAGAAATCGGTTATGAAATTCATCCTGATTATTGGCGAAAAGGGTATACGCAAGAAGCGGTTACCGAAATTATGTCGTATGGCTTTCAAAATATGGGGCTAACTCGTATAGGTGCTGTTGTATTTATTGAAAACGAAGCCTCGAATAAGCTGCTAACTAAAATAGGCTTTCAAAAAGAAGGAATTCTTAGAGATTATATGTACCAAAATGGGCTGGCACACGATACATTTGTCTATTCCATTTTAAACAATGTTTAAGGAATCACTTCTTCTACCCTGAAATTCGGCAAAAGTGAAGAAGTTAGTTAGGGGATAAACGTCCCGTAAGTATGGAGATACAATATAGCACAGCTTATTTTGAAAAGTTGGATTTACTTGAAATTCTATATGCAGGGCAGGCAGCGCTAAATGAAGCGCTACCCACACACATTGTCAGTAAAAGTCATTTGGAACGCTTTGACCAAATAGAAGCAGCCATTGCTAAGCTAAATAAGGAAATTCGAATACTTGAGCTAAACATTATCCAGTCCGTAAAATAAAAAACTCATGCAAAAAGACTTGCATGAGTTTTTTGTTGGGCTTCATTTTAGATGATTGTTTTAATCTTAAACTTTTTTCTCAATCTAGTGTAAATGCTGCTAAAAATACCATAGCAACGTTTATTACAAGGGCAACAATATTTAAAAAATCAGTTGTTGGCATGATTACAATAATCAATGATGATACAGCAACAAATAATGGGATTATTTTAGTGATCTTTGAGACTAGTTGTAGCTTGTGATAATGTCTAAATATGAAATAAATACCTATTAAGATTGGTGCTGTAAGCAATACGCCTAAATATCCCCATGCATCTTCAATAAACCAAGGGAAGATGCGCATACGTGAAGTGAAAATAAAAAGATTTAGAATGATAGTTCCTATTAATAGGCTGTTTATTATAATGATTTTCTTGTTTTTCTTCATTTTGATTACTCCTTTAAAAATAAAATATAATTCATGAATTTTCCTCTTACATATTAATACCAATGATCATCATCATCGTTTATACACAATGCTGGCTCATCATATTTTGATATACTAATATTTCTCGCAAACTTAATCCAAACTAGTATTCCCCCTAATGTTTTTTTGAAGTATTCATACCTTTGAGCTAGTGCAGCGTTGGTCCGTTCAATAGATTTTCTATAGAAATCAATTACAACTTCTTAATTTAAACGACTTCATTTTACGAATAACATTCACTAATAGTGTAATATTACACTATTGGTAACCGTTTGTAAATAAAATGATTGTGGTAAATATTAACACGTTATAATATTTGTTTATATCTAGAGGGGGGGCTTTGCACTGAGGGTTGTAATGGAAGAAAGTAAGAAATCACATGATAAAAATTTTAGTCAATGTTTATGTTGATAACGGTAACTTATAGAAATTTATAATTAACATTGATTTTACTTATGGATCTAAGAGATGTAAAATTGTGTTAGCAAGAATATCCAGAAAGATTGGTATTAAAAACAGAAAAGAGTGATGAAGATGGGCATTGATTTTCACAAAAAGGACAATCAAACTACTTATACAACTCGGCATGCTGACCATTCATGGATTGAAACAATGAAAGAATTAGTCCCTATCACGAGTATTAATAAGGCTGCAGATATTGGCTGTGGCGGAGGGATTTACGCTAAAGCATTAGCCGATATGGGCGTAACTTCTGTGATCGGTGTGGATTTTTCAGAGGCTATGCTCGTTGGGGCAACAGAAAATTGTAAACAATATCATCAAATAACTTTCAAGCAAGGAAATGCTTTGGCAACAGGCTTAGATGATGACAGCTGTCAGTTAGTACTAGAACGAGCTTTAATACATCATATCCAAGATGTAAAGGCTTGTTTTCAAGAGGGATATAGAATTTTGGAGGATGAAGGGGTCTACATTATCCAAGATCGGACACCTGAAGACTGTCTTCTTAAGGGAGATGACTGCCATATTAGAGGCTATTTCTTTGAATGTTTTCCAAAATTAAAGGAACAAGAAATTAAACGGAGACATAGTAGTGAGCTAGTAGTTGAGACCCTTAAGGAAATAGGTTTTAACGAGATTACAGAAGTAAAGTTATGGGAAACAAGAAATGTGTATGAACTGAAAGAGCAATTGTTAAACGATTTACGGGCAAGAACAGGTAGAAGTATTTTACACGAAATAGACGATGAAGAATTAAATGATTTAGTGAATTATATTGATCAGGCTATTTCAACTGGGAGTTCTATAGTGGAAAAGGATAGATGGACCATTTGGAAAGCCGTGAAATGATTATAAAAAGGATTCTTTCTGATGAACTATCCGACGATAAAGTAGTTCAATCAATTATTCATCGATTCGATAAAAAGAAGCTCTCGTTCGTTTTTTAAACGAGAGCTTGTATCTTTTTATTCGCCAACTAATGCGAGCATGAATTTGTCTCGATCCGCTTCCTCCTGCATTTTATTCTCGACGAGCATTGCACCGTATCTCACATTTGTCATATCCCGATCAACTAGAAATTGAACATTCACTTTTGAAGCTTTTTTATTGATAGGGCAATCTCCTTTAAATTCTACAACGTCCTGTCCTTTTTGAGTTTTAAAATATACCCAATATGGATTTTTACAAGTGTTGGCAAAGCCAGATTCTAACGTCTTATTACTATTTTCGAATGAATAGCTTTTAACATATGTAATATATTCATTATCTGTAATGTCCTTTTGTGGACCGTAAAAATACCAGAATACCCCTAAAATCCCGATTGGCACAATCCACAGAATGTTCCTTTTGCTTAATTTCCCCATAATTGAAAGCCCCCTTTATGAGAATATTTTATCATTTTTACACTGATTTTTGCTAGCTTACAATAATATTTTCTAGCCTAAGAATTATTATTGTAGATTACGTCATTTTGTCTGTTGTTTGTTGATTAATGGTTTTTTTATTTCAAAATATTTATGGGAAACTATGAGGCTTATAATGACGTCATTTATGAGCGTATGTAGGTATTCAACTTGGGTTATGTCACAATGTGGGCTTTAAGCACCTGAAAAGCCAGTACTTGTTACATTACAAAATGAACACCTAGAAATTAAATGCAAGGAGATTTACAAAATGAATTATGGATTGTTTCAATGGATTAATGATATAGCGGGGCGCTATCCTTTTCTGGATAAAGGGATGATCTTCATCACCGATAGTGTTCCTTATGTCGTAATCGTATTTATGTTATTTTTATGGTTTACTGCAAACAAAGAAAAAAGGGTAGAAAAACAATATACTGCTATATACATTGTCTTTACATGTTTACTAGGATTGGGTTTAAACGCACTCATTCACTTGGTCTACTACCATCCACGACCATTCATCACATATAGTGTTCATCAATTAGTACCGCATGCTAATGATTCTTCGTTTGTAAGTGATCATTCCGTATTAGTATTCGCTGTAGCATGTACGTTGCTTTTACGAAAAGACTCGTGGAAGTTTCCTGTTTTGGTATGGGCTATCCTAGTGGGTATTTCCCGTATCTATGTCGGCGTTCATTATCCAGCGGACGTGATTGGCGGAGCCCTTCTGTCATTTGGGGCAAGTTTAGTCATTATTAAGTCTTCTAAAAAAATGGAGCCGGTCGTACAAATCCTATTTAATATCTATAATAGACTAACGAAACGTATCCCTTTTTTAGCGAAATTCAGCCATTAAGATCTGTGTCAGGAAAATAGTCGTTTTATACTTTTTTAAGAGTATGTTTTTTATTTAATTGAAAAGCATGCTCTTTTTTTTATATTATAAATTTTGAGCCAGAAGTAAAAACGAGTGTAAAGTTAGGGTAGCTCAAACTTTGATAATGGTCGATAGCGAAGTAATGAAAGTACAATACATATAATTATTATTATCTATCCTTAGATTAACAAAAAGGAATGAATATTGTGAGAAGAAAAGGACATTTCATAGACAAAAACAAAAATCAGATTTTTAACGATGAAGCATTAGTTTCAAGTAAAGTTTACCCTGATACTCCTACATTACAGGAACTTGAACAAATGATTTTTAATGGATCAGTAGAAATGATATTTATCTGTAACTATCAAACAGAACAAACAAGCAAATTAGAACTACTGTCGATTAATGATGTTAAGTATGAATGGCATACGAAATATAAAAATAATATTAGCCTTGATGATGAAGCGTATCTAAATGATTTCCCTAATGGGTACTGTTTTTTTGTTGAGCTTTGGGAAGGCGAAAAAGGAACTCCTATTTTGGTGTTATTCGAATGCCATTAAATTGAAGGGATAGGTATTTGGATTGGGGAGACTTCACTAAATTTAACCTCAGCTCTCCTTTAACGTTCGGAAAAGTTAATGACGGTCATGTTGTGAATTTTAATGAAAAAATAAAATCATCCGGTATTAATGTGACCAATAGAAGTCAATTTGGCATTGATATCGATACTGAATTGTATTTCATAAAAAAATTTGGTAAAATAAAAATACAAATTATGAGAGGACTGATGAATGGACGATGATTAACTAAACTATATTTTTATTTGAAATGAACAACTTCAAACTTCAAATTACAAAATATAGGATTAGTCTGTCCATTTTTATAAATCAGTTTATACTTTATTTGTCATGTTTCCGATGGCAATTAAGGGACTTATTTACGATCAGTAAAAGACTAATCCTTCCAATTACAAATTGGGAGGATTTTTTTATTCTCTCATAAACAATTTAAACGATAAGGGGAGAGAGAAATGGGCGATTCAGATACTATTGTTACGCATGTATTACTCCGTACAAGTCGTTAATATCCATCAAACATATGCGGAGTGATTTAGAATGGATGGATATGCCGACTTTGTATAAAAAGTAAAAAGTGTTGATATACAAAGGAGGAATTATCATGTCAATGATACAAGTTCAAAATTTAACTTTTTCTTACCCAAGCAGCTTTGACAATATTTTTGAAAATGTAAGCTTTCAAATAGATACGGATTGGAAACTAGGATTTATCGGTAGGAATGGGCGAGGAAAAACAACATTCTTTAATTTATTATTAGGGAATTATGAGTATAGAGGGAAAATCAATTCTTCGGTCGAATTTAATTATTTCCCTTATCCAGTTTCGGATAAAAACAAGTATACTCATGAAATCATGGAAGAAATTTGCCCCCAAGCAGAAGATTGGGAAATTCTTCGTGAAATATCCTATTTAGACGTTGATGCCGAGGTCATGTATCGACCTTTTAATACATTATCAAATGGAGAACAGACAAAGGTGTTGCTTGCTGCACTTTTTTTAACAGAGGGACAATTTCTATTAATTGATGAGCCAACCAACCATTTAGATACGGAAGCGCGAAAGATAGTCTCTGAATATTTAAGGAAGAAAAAAGGATTTATTTTAATTTCACATGACCGAAATTTTTTAGATGGCTGTGTTGATCATATTTTATCTATAAATAGGGCAAATATTGAAGTTCAAAGTGGTAACTATTCTTCTTGGAAGCTGAATTTTGATCGACAGCAGGAACACGAAGAGGCGACTAATGAGCGTCTACAAAAAGATATAGGGCGATTAAAACAATCTTCGAAGCGTACATCCGGTTGGTCTAATCAAGTGGAAGCTTCCAAAAATGGGACAACGAATTCAGGCTCTAAGTTAGACAAAGGTTTTGTAGGACATAAAGCAGCGAAGATGATGAAGAGAGCAAAAAACATTGAATCAAGGCAACAAAAAGCTATTGAGGAAAAGTCAAAACTGTTAAAAAATGTGGAAAAAACCGAGTCATTAAAATTAGAATCATTGGCCTTTCATTCAAATGAATTGATTGTTATGGCCGACGTGTCTGTTCAGTATGATAACCAAATAGTGAATAAGCCAATTAGCTTTAAACTTGAACAAGGTGACCGAATTGTGCTTGATGGAAAGAATGGAAGCGGAAAAAGTAGTATACTCAAACTCATGCAAGGAGATCCGATACAGTATACGGGCTCGATGTATGCAGGTTCAGGCCTCATTATTTCCTACGTCCAACAAGATACTTCTCATTTGAAGGGAATGTTATCGGACTTTATTGAAGAGCATGGGATTGATGAAACGTTATTTAAATCTATCCTACGTAAGATGGACTTTGACCGCATTCAATTTGAAAAAGATATTTCTCATTATTCTGGCGGACAAAAGAAAAAGCTACTTATCGCCAAAAGTTTATGTGAAAAAGCGCATATCTATATTTGGGATGAACCGTTGAATTTCATTGATATTTATTCGCGCATGCAGATTGAAGAGCTTATTCAAAAATTTAATCCCACAATGGTATTTGTTGAGCATGATCAAGCATTTCAACAAACAGTTGCAACAAAAACGATAACGCTGTAAACATGATTAAACTATATGAAAGCTAAAACCGTTTAAAGAAGAATCCATTTTGATCAATCTTTTCAAAATGGATTCTTTTATTTTTTGTCAACTAATGATGTAGGTAATGTTTTTTCATCAAATACAGACCTTGAAAAAGGAAGACGAAATTCACTTGATTTCTACGCAAATTACAAGCCTATTTCTAAAGAGTATTACACGTACAATGATTGGAGTTAACAGAAAAAAACGGTGAAGTATTAAGAAAATAATGAAAGAAGGCATATGGCATGTCATTAGAAAATTTAGTAAATCGTATTTGCATAGAGGCTAAAAATAGAGATAGTAAAAAAGTAGACGAGTTACTATATCAACTTTGTGAGTATGAGAATCTTAAAATACTGGATATTTATCCATATCAAATAAAAAGTAATGAAAAGTTTAGTCAAGTAGAAGTATTCTTTGATAAATTGGAAAGTAAAGATTTTCAACAAAAAACTCAGGATTTTCATTCGTATTTTAAAAGCTTAGAAAAATTCGAGAAATTTTTTGAGCTGATATGGTTAGGATCATCTGAATTTTATGCTTCTTATGCTGTACCATTAACTTTGTATAAAGATACAATGTATTATAAATTCTACGAGAGGGAATGGAATGAAATATTACCCAAAAAACGTGAAGAATCAAATTTAATAAACATTGATGAGTATTCTATGTTACTTTCTCTCATTAAATTAGCTGTTTCGGATCATCTTGATGTATTCTTCATTATACCTGAAAAGAATATTGTATTTAGAGGGGATGGATTAGCGTTTATCCTATATAGTGAACATAATCTTGATCTATTTGAAAAGATAGCTAATACTGAGGGGCTCTATATACGTTGATACTCTAACTATATTGGACTTCTATTGAAAGAATAGGAGAGGTTAATCAGTTGCTGAGAAGCCATTCGTAGCGAAGTACATTGCAGATGTTTAATAACATAAAAAAAGAGAGTAAGGTACTACTCTTAGAATAAATAGGATAATATTTGCATAATTTCGAGCTTAACCAGAAAGCCGTTTTTACGGTCATTGCACAGGCTAAATATTAAATACAAAACGTCAAACAGGGTTCACATTATATGATGTGAACTTTGTTTGACGTTTTCTAGTTCTTTATAATATTTTGTCGTCAAACTGCATCTTATATCAATTATCTTGCGCATGTGATGCAAGAATTGAAATATTCTTCTACACTTTTACCTATTTCGATGGTGTATATTGCCATATAGGACTTTAGACAGTTGAGTCATTTCTATATTTCCTATAATATGTAATTGTAATTGAAAGTGATAATCATTATCAATTGTTTTTAGCAACATATTTGTTCCCATTCAATTCTTATCATCAGTCTTTTTAATTAGGGAGACTAATTTTTTATCAGCGAGTGATAACCATTATCATTTGGTAGGGAGAAGGTTTTGTGAAAGGATGATTAATTACATGCAACAGATTGCTAAACAGATTGCAGAAAATGCAACGTTTCAGGCGTTTATGAATTGTTATATACGAGAGGTGAGTAGCGGACATTGGGTCAGGAAGGAGGAGTGGATAAAAGAACAGCGACTATCTATCTTGATTACAGAGGCACATATGTTAGAGATTGAGTTGCCGATCCAAAACACACGTTTTGCATTTGGCGTGGAATACAAATCTCTTGTTGGAAGACATATATTTGGTGTTTCCTTGAAATATTGTACGAAACAAAAACAATGGCTTGTCGAAGATAAATTAACGATACTCATCACGCTCATTCAGGAACTGCATTTTATGGCAAAGGCGGATGGATGTCTTGGACTTTCTTCCCATTTTGATGAACTGATTCTTCGTATAATTGAGAGCTATCAAACGATGGCAAATTATATTGAAAAGAGTTTGGAAGGTAAGAAACAAAATGGAGCTAACTGTACGTTTATTGAAGCTGAGCAGTCTAACTTACTTGGACATTGGCTTCATCCGACACCTAAAAGCAGACAAGGGATGGCAGATTGGCAACAAACGAGTTTTGCGCCAGAGTTACAAGGTTCTTTCCAACTTCACTATTTTCGTGTCGACCGTAAAATTGTGAAAGAGTCCTCTGTATTAGAAAAAAGTGCAAGTGAACTCATTTCTCAGTCTTTAACAAAATCACAACCCGATTTTGTTATGTCAGAGACAGATTGCTTCATTCCGATGCACCCGCTTCAAGCACAGTGGCTTTTACAGCAACAGTATGTAAAAGAAGCGCTTGCTGAAGGGTTAATAAAATACGAAGGTGCGCTTGGGGCATTTTATACAGCAACCTCTTCGATAAGAACGGTATATAGCTCAAATGAAGAAATGATGTATAAGTTTTCAATTCCTGTAAAAATAACGAATTCATTGAGGGTGAATAGAACTCATGAACTAAAAGCTGGGATTGTTATGGCTCGGTTAATGAGTAAGATTGATTTCTTACAGAACCATCCATCTTTCCGGATGATTGATGACCCAGCCTATATGACTGTAGAGTTCCCAAATCAGACGGAATCAGGGTTTGAGGTTATTTTTCGCTCAAACGTATTTCCTAAAGGACATGATGAAGGAATCTGCATGATTGCTACTCTTGTGCAAGAGCCCTTGCCAAATGAAAAATCAAAACTGTGTCAGCTCATTATGAAAATCTCACAATCAGAATTCCGCTCATTAGAGAGTGTAAGCTTAGATTGGTTTAAAGTGTATTGGAAATGCGCTATTGAACCATTATTAAGATTATACGATGAGCATGGAATAGCTCTCGAAGCACACCAGCAAAATAGTCTGTTAAACATTTCTTCAGGTTATCCAACTACTTATTATTATCGTGATAACCAAGGTTATTACTTATCAAAAACATATAAAGAAGTGCTTCTTTCAATAGAGCCTTCTTTACATGAAACAGCTGAGCTATTTTACGAAGATGCCCTTATTCATGATAGATTTACATATTATTTGTTTATGAATCAATTATTCCCCATTATTTCCCGATTTGGAGCGGATCAGCTAATCGATGAAAAAATTCTTTTGAAGTGGTCTATCGATCAACTGCACTTATTAGAAAAAGAATTTACAGGTTTCGGGAAGGCATTTGTTCGTAACATTCTAAAACAAGAAGAGCTTCCGTTCAAAGCAAATTTATTAACAAGGTTTCATGATGTAGATGAACTAGAAGCCGAACTTGAACAAGCGGTATACACGAAAATTCCAAATCCGTTCGTTCTTCAGCATGAGGAGGAAGAATATGCAGCAGCTACAGCCTTTAGCTTCTAAACAAGGAGAGCTACGAGTAAGGCGGCAGCTTGTAGAAGCAATGATTTTTGAAGGACTGATCAAATATGAAGAAACACCTTTAGATAAATGGACTTCAATTTTTACACTTGTTGGTCAGAAGTGCACCTATCGTTGTGAAGGAAGAAGAATGGCGTTTGATCGCATCCGAATACAGGGAGATAGTATTTTTCTAGTAGGAAAAGATGAAACGTTACTAGAAGCACCACTTGAGGATCTAGTAGATGAATTACTTTCGACTCGTAAAGACAAAGTTCGGTTACTGAAAGAACTTCATTTGACGAGTAAGCTATGTGAATGGAATGATCGTCATCTCCAACTGCCGATGTCGAGAAGAAATTCGAGCTATGAAGAATTAGAATCAGAAATCATTGAAGGACATCCATATCATCCTTGTTATAAATCCAGAACCGGTTTTACGATCGACGACCATAAAGACTATGGCCCTGAGGCAAAGCAATCTTTTACCCTTCAATGGGTTGCGGTACGAAGAAGCTACGTACGAATTTCTGTTCTTGAAGAGGAAGAGAACTTTTGGAAAAGAGCGCTAGGGCATTTGCTGTGGGAAGACCTTCTTGCAACGCTAGCGGTATTCGATGGAACATTTGAAGAATATACGTTCTTACCGATTCATCCTTGGCAATGGCATAACATGAAACAAGAACTTGCTGGATTAATGGAGCAAAAAGATCTAGTACCTCTAAATGTGAAAGGAGATTACTATAGGGCAACCCAATCAGTGCGAACATTATGGAACTTTTCAAATCTGAAAAAGGCGCAATTAAAATGCTCGATGAATATGGTGAATACCTCTTCATTACGAAAGCTACATTCTCATGCTGTTTGTGCCGCTCCTCATATTTCAGCATGGCTTAAACAGGTAGTTCAATTAGACGACTATTTACAAAAGGAAGCGTCTCTTATTGTACTGGAAGAATATGCAGGGATTATTTTTGAACCGAATACAAAAAAACATAGTAGAAAACTAGAAGGTCAGTTAGGTTCCATATGGCGAGAAAGTGTGCGCACGTATATGAAGGATGAAGAGGAAGCGGTACCGTTTACGGTACTAATGATGATGGAGTTAGATGGGCGTCCATTTATTGATGATTGGCTTTGCCGATATGGAACGGAGGAGTGGGTAAAACGCTTGATAGAAGTGAGTGTTATCCCTGTGTGGCACTTGCTTGTCGCTCACGGTATTGCTGTTGAGGCACATGCGCAAAATATGATTTTATTACATCAAAATGGATGGCCGACTCGAGTTGTACTGAGGGATTTCCATGACAGTATCGAATATATGGAAGAATTCATTGCAGATAGAAGCCTCGTTCCAGACTTCGAAACGATACACGAATGTTTTAAAGATGCACATGTCGATCATTATTATTGGATGTCTTCTGTAGAGGCTTTACGAGAGTTAGCTATGGATACACTATTCGTGTTTCATTTAAGTGAACTATCTTATTTGCTAGAAGAGCAGTATGGATTTGAAGAAACACGTTTTTGGAGTCTAGTTAAGAACGGAATACAGAAACACTTTGAACGTTTTCCATCATTACGCTCTAGAAATGAACAGCTTCAGCATACTAGTACACATATTTATGTTGAATCTTTACTAACAAAGAAACTTCAAAATCAAGAAGAAGGTAATTTTCGACATATCGTCAACAATACGTTGGCGCAAGCGGATGAAAAGGGGAAATGATGATGTTTTATGTCAATGATCAATTTTATACAGTAGAAGATATCGAGAAGCAATTTGAACTATATGAAAGCTTACCTCACCTAAGAGAGTGTAACAATCGCAGACTAGCTATTTGTACGGATGATACTTTCCAATATATAGCTCTTAGTTTATACATTCGCGAAAAAGGTGGATCAGTTGTCCCAATCCATCCAGCGACGCCAAAAGAGGGATCTGTACGGCTTGCTTCTTCAGCACGTAGTCATCTTTTGTTGTTCCAATCAATCGATTCTTTCATCGAACTATCAAATCATGTCAATAACCAAGAAGGCGTATTAGTTCAAATGAGCTCAGGTACAACGGGAGCTCCGAAATGTATTGAACGAACGTGGAGTTCAGTGGAAGAAGAGATTGAAAGTTATGTAAAGACATTACCTGTCGATTCCTTGACAAATTCTGTTGTTGCTTGTCCGGTTACTCATTCTTATGGATTCATCTGTGGTGTCTTAGCTTGCATAAGAAGGGGAGCAAAGCCGGTTATTATTACGAATAGTAATCCTAAATATATTTTGAAAAAGCTAAAAGAATTTCCTAAGCACATCCTCTATGGGGCTCCAGCGTTACTTTATACATTAAGTAAATTATTACCGGTTGATCAACAATTTGATCGTGTGATGACGTCAGGAACTGTGATGCCACATAGCTGGTTGACATCGCTAAGAGAGAAATCTAACCAAGTACTACAGCAGTATGGATGCTCTGAATCTGGGTGTGTTGCGATTCACCCTAATGTGGAAGATCCGAAAGAAATGGGTTACCCCCTTCCTCATGTGAAGGTGACAGCTGGTGATAAACAAACACCGAGCGAAATTATCATTGAATCGTCTACACAAACAATTCATACGAAAGATCTTGGCTATATAGAAAATAATGTTCTTTCTTTTCTTGCAAGAATAGATGACACGATTAATGTAGCAGGCTTGAATGTGTATCCGCAAGAAGTTGAGGCTGTATTAATGGGTGAGCCAAGAATAGTCGAAGCTGTCGTATATAAGAAACAAGACAACTTATCAGGAGAGCGAGTATGCGCACTATATGTGTCTACTGAACCAATCGATAGTATGGAACTTAGAGAATGGTGCCGGAAATATCTCACTCCACATCAAATTCCGATGGAGTTTGTGTTTGTTCATGAAATTGAAAAGCTACCTAACGGAAAAGTAAGTAGAAAAAAACTTGGAGGCATACCAGTATGACGCGCCAACAATTGATCAAGAGCATCTATGATATTATGGAAAATTCATTAGAGTTGCAGACACTGTCTTCTTTTAATGAAGATGCCCGATTAAATGAGGATTTGTATATGGATTCAATTATGGTCCTTCAACTGATTCTTCATATAGAGTTGGATCTTGGCATCCCCATTCCCGATGAGGTTCTCGTTCCTAAAGATTTCAAAACAGTAGGAACACTAGCAAGCTTTTTAGAAAAACAGCAAAAGGTAGAATAATCGGAGGCTAAAAATGATAAAAGTTCATTGTTTTGTAAGCTGTGTTTGTGAGGTTATTAAGAAAACGAAAGGCGTCGATCATAGGCCCTACTATTTTGGGGTATGGGACGCAGATTTTGATGTCCTCGAAAACGGAGTGCTAGCATACCACTCTGATCAAATTGATCATCATTTCTTTCAAACATGGTATGAAATGCTCTATGGAATTAAGCTTTACAAATGGTATGACGAAAAGCAATCAAAACAAGAAAATACAAACAATCTACTAAGGTTATTAGAGAATAAATCGCCACATCAACATGTGATGGTGATGCTGGATTTATCGATGCTTCCAGAGCGAGAAAATAAATTTCATCAACGTCCATTCCCTCATTATGTGATGCTAGAATCGACTGAAAATGAAGAAGAATGGTTTATGTATGACCCTGATTTTCGCTGGGAAGGGATTTTACCGAAGGAGAGAATTTTAGCTGCAATTCAAGAGCCAACTGTCGAAGGTGGCTATTACTTTGATGCTGAGACGATTATTGCGCCAACTACAGAGACGGTTGAAGCCTATTTTAATACATGTATAAAGCTTCATTGTAATCCGTTGACAGATGCCATTACCGAAATTATTAAAGAGTATATTTCAGGAAAAGAAAGTATGTCAAAACTTCCGACTGCCTTAAAACAATTGCCGGTTATAGCGATTAGAAAGTATGCATATGAGCATGCGTTTGCATTTTTTTGGGAAGCACTTGGCCGCGAAGAGGAAGGCTTTGACACATGGGGTGATGAAATTGAGCGTCTAGTGAATGGCTATACAACGATTCAGTATCGGGCGATGAAGCTTGCGATGACGGAAAATTTGATATTAGCGGAAGATATTTTTGTGAAGTTAGAGAAACAAAATCTCCTTGAGTTCAAGATTAAGCAAGGATTACAAGAATGTTTTGAAGCATGGTTAACATTACAGCACAAGAAAGAGGTTAAAGTATGAAACTATCTATCTGTACAATCTCGTTTCGGCACCATCTCCACTCGATTGACCAATTAGCCCAATTTGCAAAAACGCAGGGGTTCCAAGGAATCGAGCTCTGGGGTGTTCATGCAAAAAACTTGGCAGACGAACTTCATTATGGAGCAGATTGGCTAAGCTCCTACGGTTTGGAAACGAGCATGCTTAGTGATTATTTGCCATTAGAAGCACCAGTTTCTGAGATGATGGCTGAAACAGAGAGGCTATCTTCACTTGCAAGGCGCTGGGGAACAAATAAGATTCGTACATTTGTAGGAAAGAAGGGCAGCTCAGACACAAGTACGAAAGAAAGGGAAGAACTTATTTTTAGGCTTAGAATGCTCTGTGATTATCTTGAGTCAAAAGGACAATATTTGCTTGTCGAAACTCATCCGAACACATTGACAGATAATCTACCTTCAACAATGCAGTTACTCGAAGAAACGGATCACTCAAGCTTACGAGTGAACTTTGATGTTTTACATATATGGGAATCAGGGATGAACCCTATTGTCGCTATGAAGCAACTTCGTCCTTATATCTCACATTTTCACTTTAAAAATATTGCCTCACGTACACAACTTGATGTTTTTGCTCCAAACAATGTTTATGCTGCAGCAGGGTCTAGAGAAGGGATGGTTCCATTGTTTGAAGGTGCAGTTGATTATGGTGAATTCCTAGCAGAAGTAGATTCAAACATGGAGATAGATGCGTCACTGGAATGGTTCGGAGCCAATGTGAAGAGCGTATTAGCAAAAGATGTTCAGGAGATTAAGAAGTCGTTGCAGTTGGTGAAAATATAGTGTTAGGCTGTTTACATCCCGCACTGACGATGGGATATATTGCTGAGTTAGGTTTGCCTGAGATAAAAATTGAAATAGGGATTTGGGCAGCTAAAGTTTATTAATATGTTTTAGTAAACAGAGTATCCCAAGGAAAAGCTGTGGTCGTCTTTTCCTTGGGTTTTTGTATATGTTTATGGCACATAGAGCAACAGTTAAGAAGAGCTTATTAATGAAACTAATATGGTGGGGAAGCGATTTTCAATTAAGCCAAGGTGAAATTGAAAAACTTAAATCATCTTTTTCAGAACCGAGTATAAAAACTCAGCATCTTTTCCGACTCCGCAAATAAGTGCCGATCCTCTTTGATGTTGCCACGGTAGTCCAATATAATATAACCCTTGTATTGGACTCAAACCTCTTTTATGAAGAGGGAAACCATTTGCATCTAAAACTCCCTCTATGTCTACCCATTTGTAGTCAGGAACAAATCCTGTTGACCAAATAATATTTTTCACGTTTGTTTTACTACGATCATTAAACATTATTTCTCCGCCTTGTATCTTTATGACTCTTGGTTTAATATTTATTTTTTCTTTACGAATCAGATGCTTTAACTCAAGTCCAAAAATAGGGTCACTTTGTTTTCGAAACCATAATCCGCGCCTTGTATCCGTTCCTGCATATAAGAGACCAATTTTTTCTAACCAGTAAAAAATGCTTTTCCCTATAATATTAAGTGGTAAAAATTTAAAAGGATGGCTAATAGCGATGGTTACTTCACGATTTTCTGCAAGTTCTGTCGCAATTTGCGTACCAGAATTTCCTCCTCCAATTACAAGAACAGGGCCATCTGGAATCATCTCAGGTGATTGGTATTGAGAAGAATGAATTTGAAACACCTCTCGTGAAAGACTTTGGGAAATTGAAGGAATGAACGGTTTCTGAAAAGCACCAGATGCGATGATAACATGTTTAGAATGAAATATCCCCTTATCAGTAGTGACTTCAAATGTACTTTTTATTTTTTGTACTTTAAGTACAGTCGTCTCCATTTTCACCGGTAACAAAAAACGTTCAGCATATGCTTCAAGATAATCTGCGATTTCATCCTTTGTAGGCAATGCATTTTTATCTCCTTCTAATCTCATCCCTGGCAGTGAACTATATGATTTAGGTGTAAATAAAATCAAGGAATCATACCTATTTCTCCATGTATCCCCAATTCTTTTTTTTCCATCGAATATTACAAAATTATAGCCTCCTTGTTGCAAATAATACCCCATGCTTAATCCAGCTTGTCCAGCACCAATCACAATAATATCTAACATCTCTTGATCCCACTTTCTATTTAAAAATCAATATATGTTCATTTGTTCATATATTCATATATTAAAGTCATTATAACAACTCCTTCTCACACGTCAAGTAATGTTCATCAATTATGATTAGAGTTTTTTTAATGTTTTAACAAAGTTATAGGGATGGTACGAATTGAACAATCAGCTCATAGGTGGAAAAAAGCTTGTAAAAAGAATTTATTGGGCTCACAGATTCAAGGGAAATGGGTTCTGGCAGACCATTAAAACGACAACTTACACCATCGGAAATAATTGAATTACAGGATGCAAGAATTAGGCTACTAGAGGGACAAATGGTAGGGGAGGGAACTGTTAGGTCAATGCGCTACAAGAGTCGTTTTTTTGTCATTTGAGGTAGACTAACAATCTTGTAACACATTAAAAGAGCTTAAATCAAAATTAAATCATTATATGGTTAACTATAACAATTATCGTCATTAAGGGAACTTAAAAAAGATGATCCCTATTCATATAGGAATCACCTTCTAGTTGCTTAATCTCTTTTATATTGTGTCCAGGACATAGGTGCCGTTTTAACAAGTTGTTTTTCTTTTCCTTTTACATTTTAAGGGCCTATATTACCCATTTTTCTATTTACCTCGATATACGTAATGCTGTGTGGCATTTCCTGCATTAAATTGCTCAGTAATATATTGTACGGCCTCTTGTAGAGCTATTTTACTGTTACAAGTGAAAACATCTATTGCAGCATAACCGTACTCTGGCCACGTATGAATCGTCAAATGTGATTCTTGAATGATGACGACACCGCTAACCCCGTAAGGTGAGAAATGATGGAAATTTTCTGTTACAATCGTTGCCTTTGCTTTATGGGCAGCTTGACACATAATTGTTTTAATTTTTTGTACATCATTAAGTAATGCAACATCGCAATCATGCAACTCTAATAAAATATGATGGCCTAATGCATGCTGATCCTGCGTTTTTTGTACTGTTCTCTTTATTTGTGAAAACTTTTTATTTTTGCAGCTAGGGCAACCACTGGACTGAAGATGAGTAATCGTAGTGTACTGATTTTTAGCACCTACTGTAAGTGAGTGTTTACAACGAATACACTGATAAACGACAGATTTTCGCTCAACTTCTCCAGTGTAAATTGGCCGCGTAAATTTACGCTGATTAGGAATGTGGGAAATCATATGTTCTGTTGTTTGTAATACGAATAACTGACTTGTAGCGCCTAAAATCTGCGCACCTTCATAGGTGTTAATGTCGTATTTAATACTATTGATCACGAAGCCCATAGCTTGTAAGCTTTGCTGTAGCTCCCACTGTTTTTGATAGCTCCGTTTAGCGTAGGAAAAAAACACATGTCGCATCGCTTCTGGCTTGAGCGCATTAATTGCACGTGATAAAAAGAGCTGTGCGCCAATCAAGGTATACGGCGTATCTGTGTATACGCAATCAAACTGATGGGCGTATGTTTTAGGCAAAGGCTCCTGAACGTTATAATAATCTGCTTTAATCGGAAGCTCATAGTCTTTAGCTATGTTGCTAATTGTACTTAAGACTCGTCTATCAATATCTAATACAACAATTTTAGTTGCAGAATGTGGAGCGATTTTCTTTAGTAAAAATGCTAATGCAATACTAATAAAATCATCGTCGCCTAAACATAAAATGCGCTTATTGAGTAGCATTGTATAGTCTAGTGCGAGCAATGCACGTTTTAATGCTGTATCAACTGTACATTTGGCTTGATCTATTGCTACGTCAGCTGTGGGTCTAGCATCATAAATGGTGCTTAACTCGCTAATATTTTGTGCAATCCATTCTGTACGAAACGAATTATCTGTCGTTAATTGAAAATAAAGTTTAGCATTTGCACCTGAGAGTTGAAAATATTGTGAGATAGCTAGTTGGCCCTTTTTCGTTAAGCTATGTTTACCCCATCCTTGCTTGGCAAATTCTTTCTTCATTGCAGAAACGATAGGTATTGGTAAGTCTGTCATATTAGCTAAAGATTTGGTTGTACAATTTTTATGAAAATATAAAGCAAGTAAAGCCTTTTCTAATGTGTGATAATGTTCTTCAAGCAGCATATTAGCTGTAATTTGTTGTAATTGTTTTTGCATTGTAGATTCGTCCTCTCAATTTTAAATAGAAAAAATTGAAATTATCTAAATCAACGAATAGAAAAAAGCGCGACTAAAATTAGTCGCGCTAAAATGTTTATACGAAGCTAACTAATTCTAATCTTGCTATTTTTTTGCATAACAAATAACACCTATATCGGTGGTTTGCTCAACAAAATTAAGCTATAAAGTTGATTTAGATTAGAATTCTACATTTAACAAAAAGTTCACCCTTTAATAAAATAGTATTTTTACTATACAATAGATGTAGAAATTTCACAAGTTTTAGAAAGTATCACTAAATAGTGTAATTTAATAAGAAATATTTAGGGGGTACATTTACTGAAATACGCTCTATTTGATATGATTTTTCGATGGATGAAAAAAAGTGGAAATATATATAAAGTAGTTAAATGACATTATATTTATAACCAGTATGTTTTTTAGGAGCCTTAAATGAAGTTTTCTAAAATAAATAATTCGAAAGAGATAAAGAATAGGGGAGGTTGATCTTAAATGGGACTTAGAATAATCATTGCTGAGAAGCCGTCCGTAGCGAAGCATATTGCGGATGCTTTAAAAATTAAAAACAATAATGATGGTTTCATTGAAGGAAATGGTTATTTCATTACGTGTACTTTTGGCCAACTTTTGCGGCTTTTTGATGCTAAAGAATATGATAAAAAGATGGGGAAATGGCAGATGGACTATCCTTACAAGGTGAAGAAGGATCTAAAAAAAAGAAAAAGAAGACTTTGGAGCAAGAAAACAGCTGAGAGTCACTAATAGTTAAATGAAGAGACAAGATGTTCAAATGGTCATTTCTACGTGTGATAACGATTTATCTCTATAAATTTATATGTACATAATTGTGTTTTGGGACAATTTTTTACTTTTAAAAAGAAAAAATTTAGTATCCGTCAACTTCAAAAGATACTTGAGTAAGAAGTTGGCGGGAGTGCTATGAACATCTATACTTCTAAAATGATAGTTATTGTTAAAAATTGAATTAATGCTAGAACTCAAATCTACTATGGTTTACTGCACAGAAAAAAAATCGGGAAAATACCCCAGATACTCCAAAATCTCCAGGTAATCTTCAGATAGTCTTCACAATAACTACAGATATCGCCTATATAATCAAGACTGTAAGACAAAATACTTTAAAAGGAGATTAAAAACTATGAAAAAGAGAAAGAAATTGGCTGCTACTACTTTAGGTGCTGTATTTGCACTTTCAACTTTTGGAGCTGCGTTTGCTGCCGAAGTCCCAACCGAAATTATTGGAGATAGTGAATATGTGAAAGGGCAAGTTAGTAAACCAGCTAACTTTGATGAGATTTCTAAAGAAAAAGTACAAGAAATTTTTAACCAAGTAAAAGCAGGTACATTAACGAAAGAGGAAGCAATAAAACAACTTGATGAAGCTCTTGGAATGAATGGAGTTAAAAAAGCAGTAAGTAAACCAGCGAACATAGATGAGATTTCAAAAGAAAAAGTACAAGAAATTTTCAACCAAGCAGAAGCAGGTACATTAACGAAAGAAGAAACAATAACACAACTTGATGAAGCTCTTGGAATGAAGGGAGATAAAAAACTAGTAAGTAAACCGGCGAACTTAGATGAGATTTCAAAAGAAAAAGTACAAGAAATTTTCAACCAAGCAGAAGCGGGCACATTAACGAAAGAAGAAACAATAACACAACTTGATGAAGCTCTTGGAATGAAGGGAGATAAAAAACTAGTAAGTAA
>NZ_JBYTDL010000014.1:0-6389 GCF_058791335.1 Lysinibacillus sp. EB271-A1-10B | reverse complement strand
ACCGGCGAACTTAGATGAGATTTCAAAAGAAAAAGTACAAGAAATTTTCAACCAAGCAGAAGCGGGTATATTAACGAAAGAAGAAACAATAACACAACTTGATGAAGCTCTTGGAATAAAGGGAGATAAAAAAACAGTAAGCAAACCAACTAACTTAGATGAGATTTCTAAAGAAAAAGTACAAGTAGTTTTCAACCAAGCAGAGACAGGTACATTAACGAAAGAAGAAGCAACAAAACAACTTGATGAAGCTCTTGGAATGAAGGGAGATAAAAAACCAGTAAGTAAACCATCTAACTTAGATGAGATTTCTAAAGAAAAAGTACAAGAAATTTTTAACCAAGTAGAGGCAGGTACATTAACGATAGAGGAAGCAATAAAACAACTTGATGAAGCTCTTGGAATTAAGAGATAAAAATAAAGTGAGTAGTTCAGTAAGCAAACCAGCGGTATTTAAAGGGAAGGTATAAACTATTTAACTAGCACGAATAGGTCCGCTCGGGAGCAATAAGCCAATTTGATACAGATCAGAATAAGAAGTAGAAAAAACAAACTTAAATAAAATACAGTAATATTTGTACTTGAGCTTTCTAAACATCCTCTTCATAGAGGTTCATATAAACTCCCCCAATGGAGAAACATTTACTTGAGAAAAAACTACACTACTAATAGCTGATGAAATATTCCCCACGTACGAAAATCGCTATGTTCCAATAGGTACATAGCGATTTTTTGTGCATTTTTCCATACAATCAAAGAATTGTCCCCTGATGAATGGGATGATAATAAGCTTTATCGAATGACACGTATTACACTCCTGGTACATAGATTTTAGTAAGTGATATTTTAGATTGTTTAAAGTAAGATAGTAGTAAGGTATTTTACATAAAACTACTAAAATATTTTAAAGAAGATGTGATGATTAATGGGGAAAATCGCCATTTTGTTATATGGATAAGGTTGGTCAAGCAATAATAAATATACTTCTAATATCCTTACAATCCCTGGTATACAAAGGTGTAAGTGAGTTAGTTTTGTTTGACTTTTATATAGTATAAGTCAAAAGATTATTTGAAATAAAATTGAGGAGATTTATTATGGTTAAATTGCAACAGCTACCTGTAAATTAATAGACTTAGATTATAAAAGGATTGAAACTAAACTTGCGCGCGTTGCCAATCCAATAGCTTCATAATTGAAGAAGACTAGCCAAGCTAATTTAGCCTAGCTAGTCTTTTTTTCTATGTTTTAAGATTGGTAGTGAATTATAAAAATCTAATAAAAACTATAAGAACTATGCCTTTTATGTTTAGATAATAGGAATACTTTCTAGCCTCGTAAGGTTGTTAACATCTACAAAAGCATTTTCAATCCTAATTCAAAACGGACCCATACCAGGGGAAAATGGTCTCCCAACTGGGAAAAACGGGCTCATACCTGGGGAAAATCGACGCCCTTCATTAAAACGCATTGGAAAGCGTAATGGATTTACCATTTTTTAACTCCATTCAATTAATATAGTATAGGCTATGTTCAATCAATGAAGTGGCTTAGACTAAGACACAAATTTGGGATCTTTGGAAAGGAAGATTTAAAGTACTGTTATGTAAAATAAAGTGTATTCAATTTCGGTGTGATATAAATTTATTATTCATTGTAGTGTGGTTCTATAGTTGAATAGCTCATTTTTACGATGTTGTAAGCAGAGCTGTGGATAGATTATTTATTGAGACCTTAAGGAGCTGCTTCAAATGAAACCATTTCAAACAGTCATTTAGAAAATAAAGATTTACATATCTCAAACAAAGTAAAATTAATATAAAAAATGTCTGCTTATGGGGTAAAGCAGACATTTTTACGTGGGAATTTTGGACATAACGATGTACTTCTATTATTTTGGTATCTATATATTCATCTGTTCAAGTGTTCATTCTTAGAATATACGTATTCCAATTCCTATTACGAAAATAGCTGCAATAAAGAAGAAGGGAATGAAAACGATTCTAATGCCTGACCGCATAAAAATTCCTCTTGATGGGTCAACACCTACTAGAATCCCTCTTTGAACTCTCCAGAAGACGCAGTGGAAGTTCGAAATGTGACTAGATTAAATGCTTGGAAGACTAAAAGGCAACATGAGTTTTTTAAAAATTTGGAGAGATGAAATTCAACGAACTTGATTGGGCTGTAGCATTACATCATATAATTCCTTCTTCCTTCTCCAGCTGCATAAATAGTGAATGATTCCCTCAAAGGCCGTAAGAGACGATCTTTTTTACAATTAATAAATTTGTAAGAAATGAGTAAGAAAAAAGAGAAGATAGATTCGTACAATTAAAGTATAAGATAAAAGGAGGTATTAAATGAGTTATATATTAAAAAAAATCTGCTGACTTTTGCTTATGTATACTGCTAAACAAGGACTACAAGGGGCACCTTTGTTCGAAATAAGCAATGAAATCGATTACTTATCTAAGGAGGCAATTCTTTTATGAAAAATAAACTATCTGGGGTGTTAGCTGCTACATTAGCGTTAACGATGAGCCTACCAACAGGGGCGATGGCGTTTTCTAGCAGTCAGAATACGGTTGTAGTAGCTAACCAAGAAGTTGCTAGCCAAGAACTGAAGAAGATTGCGGCAGAGAAGGCTGCGCTACTCACGAAGTCGTATGAAACGACTAGCGTGCAGTATGCGCTAATTGATAATGACAAACTTATTTTGTCGGGTCAGACAGGTAAGAACGATATGAATGGGAAACAACCACTGACCAAAGATACCCTATACGGGATTGGTTCAGTCAGTAAAATGTATGCAGCGGCGGCTGTGATGAAATTAGTAGACGAAGGAAAAGTTGATTTGGATGGTCCTGTCGTCCACTATGTTCCTGATTTCAAGATGAAGGATGAACGGTATAAACGTATTACGCCGCGTATGCTGTTGAACCATTCCTCCGGCTTGCAAGGTACTGAGTATGGTAATTCATTTTTATTCAAAGATAATGATACCTATGCCCATGATAACTTGTTGCGACAATTGTCCAACCAGAGCTTGAAGGCGGACCCTGGCGCGTTCTCGGTATACTGCAACGACGGCTTTACGCTGGCTGAGATAATGGTGGAAAAAGTAAGCGGTATGAGCTTTACCGAATTTATACATCAACGGTTTACAGAACCCTTAAAGCTAAATCATACGAAAACTCCGCAGGACAAATGGGAAAACGATAAACGGGCTGGACTTTATTTTCCAACGTACCAAGGGCAGCTTCCTACTGAATTGGTGAATGTGATTGGTACGGGAGGGATCTCTTCCACAGCAGAAGATATGGTGCGATTCTCACAAATATTTATGAGACAGGGAAAAGTAATCCTCTCTGATAAGGCAGTCAAGGCGATGGAGCAAGAGGAATATAAAAAAGGAATGTGGCCAGGGGATGGAGATAATACCTTCAACTATGGTCTTGGCTGGGATAGTGTGAAACTATATCCATTTAGTGAATATGGGATAAAGGGCTTGGCTAAAGGCGGCGACACGGGACTGCAACATGCTTCACTGGTAGTCCTTCCTGAACAGAAGATGGCAGTGGCTGTGTTGTCATCAGGCGGTAGCAGCTCTACAAATCAACTGATGGCGACTGAATTACTGCTCGCAGCCCTTAAAGAGAAGGGCACAATTAAGGATATCAAGCCGAACAAATCCTTTGGCAAGCCGGTCAAAGCCAAAATGCCTCAAGAAGTAGAAAAGAAAGCGGGTTTTTACGGCAATAGTTTCAGCCATTTCAAAATAGAAATTACGAAGAATGGAGAACTGATCTTACCATCTAATCCAGAAGAAAAATATGTATATACTGCGAATGGAAGCTTTATTAATGAGACAGGTACCTCCAAGCTCAACTTCGTTACAGAGAAGAATAGACGAACATATTTGAAGGAGAGCACATTTATATCGTTGCCAGGTTTAGGGGAAGCAGCGGCTACTCAATATTTAGCCGAGAAACTAGAAGACAATGTGCTATCGAAGGAAACCGCTGCCGCATGGGCGAAGCGGGAAGGCGTTAAGTTCTATCTCATAAACGAGAAATATAGTTCTGCTCAATATTTCCTACCAATGATGCTTACAACACAAATTAATCGCAATGAGGGTTTAGAGGGTTATTGGGACGGTAGAAAAATTACAGGCCCAAACACGGCTGCGCATCAGCTCCAGATCCCTGTGATGACAGGCCGAGATACGACGGAATCTCGTTTCTATACAGAAGGCGGTAATGAATATATGGAGATGTCCGGATTGTTATACGTAAGTGGATCCAACATAAAGCCACTTGATATAGGCCAATCGTCCAAAGTTACGCTACAAGCAAATGGGCATGCGAGATGGTTTACGATCCCACAAGCGGTAACCGGGAAAACGATGACTGTGGCGTTGCCATCGAAGAGTTCGTTCGCGGTGTATGATGAGAATGGTGTATGTGTCAATTTTACTGTTGTGAGTGGCAATAACAAAGTAAAACTACCGAAGAACGGAACGGTTGTATTTGCTGGAGCGCCGAATTCGGAATTTGCAATCACGTTGAACTAGCTACAATTCAAGAAGGATTCCAATAAAACCAGTACGACACCGAAAAGGTGTTTTGCTGGTTTTGTTTGTATTACGCATTATCTTTACAAAAAGGCTTACTGAAGCTATAAAATATTGAAATTTCCCAATTTTATTTTGGTCGGCTGGATTACCGAAGATTAAAAGTAAAAAATTATCATTTGTTATGATTAGTTTGGGATTGAATGTAATCGCAACTCCATTGGCTTTATTTATGGGTGGAATGGCATCAGCCTCCCCGACCAGCACTACAAATGATTTTTGGGCAGGATTTCTCTTCATCCAGGGAATACGGATACGTCATCAATCACAAAAAAGTACAGCGAATCATGAAGGAATTGGACTTAAAGTGTGTAAATTCGTTCGTAAATCTCGTTATAAACCGTACAAGGGCAAGGTGGGCAAAGTCGCAAATAATCGATTAAACCGCCGTTTCAATACGCCAAACACTTTACAAAAACTGGTGACAGACGTAACAGAATTCAAGTGTACAGAAGATGAAAAACTTTATTTAAGTCCAATTATGGATCTCTATAATGGCGAAATTATTGGGTTTAGTATGTCTAAACGCCCAACATTGGATTTCGTATTAGAATCGCTATACCAAGTTCTGCCAATCATTCAGAACCAAGCTACATATCGTACAACGATTCATTCGGATCAAGGCTGGCATTATCAACATAATTCATGGGTGAAAACATTACGGCAAAATAAAATTTTCCAAAGCATGTCTCGCAAAGCGACGTGTGCAGACAATGCGGCGATGGAAAACTTCTTTGGCATACTCAAACAAGAGATGTTTTACGGTGAGATATTATTCTCATATGAAGAATTGAAGAAGAAAATCGAACGATATATCGACTACTATAACAATGAACGTATTAAACAAAAACTGGCTGACATGAGTCCAGTAAAATACGAGGGCACTGAAAAACTTCAATTGGTTCCACTTAGCGAGGTATTCGACGATTCAATCGTCGAATACCTCGCCTTTTTAATTTATAATTGAGAGACTAAATGCAGGTGGTGTTCTCAATGATTTCAAACCAAGAGACTTTCAACTTAAGTCCATATATGGCCATTTACGATATTGTCGTGCCAAAAGATAATATGCTTCGTCAAATTAACGAACTAGTGGATTTCTCATTCATTTTAGAAGAATTGAAAACAAAATATTGTTTAGACAATGGAAGAAATGCGATTCCTCTGATTCGAATGTTTAAGTACTTATTGTTAAAAGCCATTTTTAATGTATCTGATGTAGACCTTGTCGAACGTTCAAAATATGACATGTTTTTCAAGTATTTTTTAGGAATGACGCCAGAAGATGACGTGATTGATTCAAGCTCACTCACAAAATTCCGCAGACTTCGTCTTCAAGACGTAAGTTTATTAGATATGCTCATTGGAAAAACAGTTGAAATCGCACTCGAAAAGAACATTATCAAAAGTAAAACAATCATTGTGGACGCAACACATACCAAAGCACGTTATAACCAAAAATCACCGAAAGAATTTTTACAAGAAAAATCAAGACATACCCGCAAAGCAGTGTATCAATTTGATAAATCCATGAAAGAAAAATTTCCAAAGAAGAATACTTCTAACGAAGTAAAAGATGAATTAACTTACTGTGAAAGATTGATTGCCATTATTGAAAATAAACCACAAATCGCTCATCTACCAGCTGTAAAGGAAAAATTGAACGTGTTAAAAGAAGCTGTAGAAGATACGCAAGAACATCTAAATTATTCAACAGACACCGATGCACGAGTAGGACATAAAACAGCAGACA
>NZ_JBYTDL010000013.1:0-119432 GCF_058791335.1 Lysinibacillus sp. EB271-A1-10B | reverse complement strand
GTATTTTTATAATTTTGTCTTGCGTAAGAATCTGCGTTTGCAGTGAATTTACATTACGACTAAGTTGTGTTTAGACAGTTAGTTATAAATAATACTGTCACATTTTATAATTATATTTGTCATATTAATATAGGATGATGTGACACTAAAATAAACCTTGGTACAGAGTAGTTGTTGCTGTATCAAGGTTTATATTTTTTTCACATTATTTTTCAGAGTAAACTACATTACAAATAAGGTTAAAAACTTCTGATGTTGAATTTGAAACGAGATGGTTAATTTATTTACTTACGGTCCTTTACTTTATTGATCTCATTAACTGGATCGGCTATTTCTTATTAGTTCAAATCCGTTGGCCACTTCACAAGTTCTTTAAAAACATTATTGTATACCCATTTCAGCCTAATTACCGATAGCATATTAAATGATTATCCTTTATGTTTAATAGGTCGTAAAAGACACTATCAGGTATATCCTGCAAATATATGAAATGATAGGTGGATACAATGAATTATCAAGTTTTATTATATTACCATTATACGAAAATCGAAGATCCAGCTGCGTTTTCAGCAACGCACTTAGCAATGTGTAAAGAAATCGGTTTAAAAGGTCGTATTTTAGTAGCTAATGAGGGCATTAACGGTACTGTTTCAGGTACGATTGAGCAAGCAGAGCAATACATGGCAAACATGCAAGCAGACCCATTATTTGAAGGCATTGTCTTCAAAATTGATGCGGCAGATGGGCATACATTCAAAAAAATGCATGTACGCCCACGTCCTGAGTTAGTAAACCTAGGCTTAGAAGAAGACGTAAACCCACATGAATTAACAGGTCGATACCTGTCACCAGAACAATTCCTTGCTGAAATGCAAGATGAAAATACAGTAGTATTAGATGTGCGTAACACGTATGAATACGATGTCGGCCATTTTCGTGGTGCGATTCGACCAGATGTACAAAACTTCCGCGATACACCGGAATGGGTACGTGCAAACCGCGAGCTATTCGACGGGAAAAATGTTTTAACATACTGCACGGGCGGGATTCGTTGTGAGAAGTTTTCGGGCTGGATGAAACGTGAAGGCTTTGGCGATGTTGGTCAATTACACGGCGGTGTTGCAACATACGGAAAAGACACTGTTGCGAAAGGCCAATTATGGGACGGTCAAATGTACGTATTTGATGAGCGCTTAACGGTGCCGATCAATCAAGTAGAGCATGTTATTATTGGTCGTGATCACTATGACGGCGTACCTTGTGAACGTTACATTAACTGTGCAAACCCTGAATGTAACAAGCAAATCATTGCATCAGAAGAAAATGAAGCAAAGCATTTAGGGGGCTGTACAATCGAATGTACAAAGCATGCGCGCAACCGCTACATCGTGCGTCACAATTTAACAGAAGAGCAAGTAGCACAAACAATTGAGGCGTTACAAGCATAAGCATGAAAAGCTGTCTAAACATAAAAAAACGTCATTTTTTAAACACTACTATGAAAAAAGAAATAAGAAAAGTTTTCTATTGAAACAATCTGCCAAAAATGGACGTGATTGTTGAACGTCACAAATAAAAAGGGATCAAACTTTTTTATAAAAGTTATGTAACTAATAATATTAGGGTAATACTCTTGCTGCGAAATAGTGACTGTCCCAATCTATTCCAGATTTTATAATAGTAATTATAGAATGTAGATAACAATGAAAGAGGTGGCATATGAAAAAGCAGTGGAACTTAATATTAGCAATAATTGTAGTCTTAATTATCGCGGTATTTTCAGTTATCAATGTTGACAAGGTAACGGTTAATTATTTATTTGGTAAAGCTGAGTGGCCATTAATCCTCGTTATTATTGGGTCAGTCCTATTGGGAGCTCTATTAGTTGGATTAATTAGTATGATGAAAATTTATCAACTTCAAAGAGCTTTGAAAAAGGCAGATGATGAAATAGATCGACATTCTTAAATGTTGATCTATTTCACTAAGATCCCTATTGTAAAGCAACACTTAGAATTAAACGATTATATTATTTTACATCAAAAATTAAACAACTTTATTTTAATCCCGTCCTAAAAATCAGGACGGTTTTTTTGTATTTGAGGTTAGAAAATAGATTAATATGAAATTATAATTATTCTCATATTTAACATAAAATAGTTTACAATTATATGGTACTATATTCATAGAATAAGTATCAAGGGAGAGAAGACAATATGATGAAAAAAATACTGAAACGTACGAGTGCTGCGTTGCTTGGCGCTTCATTGATGCTGACATCGGTTGTGCCAGTGATTCATGCGAAGGAGCAATCACCGCCCCTATCACCATCGATAAGTAATCAGGTTATTGAAACCTTAGTTGAAGGTGAAAAATACGGAATTTACCCAACTACATGGTATGATAAAGACTTTCATAAAGAAATTTCTGTGGACAAGGTAAATGAACTGCTGGCATTAACGGAAAAGAAAGTTGCCTCACTGGGCTTAGCGGAAAATAAAAAGTATAAGCCATTGAACGTGAAGAACGATAATACACGCGGTGATATTGTGAATCGCTTGTATAATATCGTCGCACGCTATGATTTACCTGTCGGCACGGATGCCGTTAAATTTATGAAAGATCATAACATATTACAAGGTTATTCAAACGAACTGCACTTAGAGCAAAAGGCAACGACGCAACAGGCTGTTTTACTAGCTTCTCGATTGATTAAGATTACCTATGAACTTGCAGAGCAAGGAGCGAAGGGGGTAGCCTGGGTAGTAGAGGATGAGGATACGACTGTGTATTTATTAGGCTCCATTCACCTAGGTACACCTGACTTATACCCATTTGATCAAAAACTAGTGAACGCGTTCGATAAAGCGGATGCGCTATTAGTAGAGGCAAATATTCTGGATACGAAAGGGCTTGATTATTATGCGAAAAAGGCAATGTATTCAGATGGCACAACACTGAAAGATGCTGTTGCGCCAGAAACATATGCGAAGCTTGAAAAAGTTGCAAAGCTATATAATCTCCCTATGGAACAACTGAATTTGCAAAAACCTTGGACGCTGTCAAGCACTTTAGCAATGCTGTCAACAGATAATTCCTTTGGTATGACGCCACAAGAAATGGCGAAGCACGGTATTGATATGTACTTTTTATTAAATGCAGATCTGCAGAAAAAGCCAGTGATTGAATTAGAAGGTATGAAAGCACAAGTTGATATGTTTGACGCGTTATCACCAGAAGCACAGGAGCAGTCTTTAGTCGCTGTGTTGGATAACATAATCAATCCATCTGAAGAAAATCAATCTAACATTCTTCAAGAGTGGTTTACAAGCTGGAAGCAAGGGAACGTTGAAGAGTTTGCAAAAAGCTTCCAATCGATGGAAGGCGGACCGTCAGAGTACAATGAAATGCTATTTGGTTTACGAGATGAACAAATGGCAAAGAAAATCACGAATGTACTTAAAGAGAAAAAAGGTACGTACTTTGTTGTTGTTGGTTCAGGTCACTTCTTAGGTGAGAAAAGCATTCGCTATCATTTGGAGAAAGACGGGTACAAAGTGAAGCCATTTTATCAATAAAGAAAAACCAAAGAGCACGGGGATTAAGGGTAAGTTGTACCTTAATTTAGTTAAAAAGCCTTTAAGGGATCTATTTCCTTAAGGGCTTTTTGTCACCTCACGCGGCAAGAAAGCTGTAAGCCTTTCTTCAGTGCTTGTCGTGCCAAAATCGCAAAAGCACTTTTCTTAGTAAAAATTAGTGTACATATAAACATAAAAAACATACAAACTAATTGTAACGTCGAAATTTTAGGAGGTTACCATGGCTAATTCAAGACACTCAAAACCAGACGATAGATCCAATAACGTTGAACGAATTCGTGATATCGTTAAGAATACTGAAGAAAAACTCCATGAAGCGGAGATTAGTTTGGAATTTGCAGACCCTATGCAAAGTGAAATGATTAAAGAAAAAAATAAGCGACGTCAAAAGTCAATTGAAGGATTAAAAGAAGAAATGCAAGATGAAATGGCAGCACGTAAAAAAGGAGAAGTGTAGAATTGGAGACTTAGGATGAGGAACTACCTTTTCTCCAACTTAAAAGTATTTCCCAAAAAAAGCAGATGGCTTAGAAGTTCTATAATGAGCTTCTATATCGCCGTCTGCTTTTATTATGAGATTGTAAATGACTTATTATATCTCTTTTTAGAACGTGGATTTCAACACAAATTGGAAGACTTCCTATTTGGACTTACGAGTTAAAAGTGCTTATACAAGGAATGGGCTAAAATATACTGAGGAAATTCCGGAAGAAGATTACCACATTAGATTTTTAATAGCTAAAAATAGTTAGTGGATTAGTATGGCAGAAAAAATACATATATGAAGGCGATAATCTGATTTATCATATTTATAATAGCTCAAATTTGAACCCCGCGCTTTGACATTATTTCAAAATGCGGGGTTTCTTTAGGATAAAAGCTTTCATTTCTGTTGTAGCTATCTTAGTAATGAATAATAAAGTGTGAAAAAGTAATTAAGTATAATTAAAGAATAATTTTACTAAAAAAGATGAACCTTTTCCAATAGTCATTTGTTTATAAAGTATAACGCAAAGAAAGGAGTGCCTTGGATTGACAGAGCGTGAATTATTCGATTCTTATAACAAGGATGTATACCGCACATGTTATTACATGCTGCGAAACGCACAAGATGCGGAAGATCTATGCCATGACGTATTTATCACCGTTTTTCGTCAGGATTGGCAAAACGTTGAGCATACGCGTGCCTGGATCATGCGCATCGCAATGAACCATTGCTTAAACTTGCTAAAACGGAATCAGACTCAGAGGGATAAACAGGGTCAGGTGCAATGGCTTCATGAGCAGGAAACATTTTCAATTAAATCCGTAGACACCATTGTAGTAGAAAAAACAGCTCAGGAAGAATGGGAGGAACTACTGAAGCAACTACCAGACAAATTGGTGGCAGTTGTTACCCTCCGCTATATCGGTGAGCTATCCATGGCAGAGATCGCTGAAACTCTGCAGATTCCTGTGGGTACAGTGAAGTCGAGACTCCATAAGGCATTGAAAATCATGCGCAAAAAGCTTGAACACAAAAACAACTTATGGTTGAAGGGAGAGAACCAATTTGGAACGCATTGAAAACAAGGTTAAAAACCAAATGAAGGCATCAAATAACATCGATTATCCTAACTTTGATCAGATGTGGAACAGTATCCAGCAGGACGAGCTAAAGGTTGCTGGGGGTGAACCAGTTGTGCTCCGTCCTCGAAAACGAAAGCGCTTTGCATTGGTCGCAGGGCTATCTGTAGCTTTGATGGCTACACCAGTTTATGCAGCTCTGAATTATGACTGGTCCAGCATGCTTTCATATAGGGAAGGTATTCAGTCCGCATTAGAGCAGGGCTTAGGTCAAACGATTGAGCAATCCGTTACAAAGGAGGGTGTTACGTTAACCGTACATACGGCGTTTATAGATGAGAACAGAACCGTATTGCTGTATAGTTTGAAACCTGAAACATCCCAAGATGTAACGGATATAGATTTTAAACTTATCGGACTAAAAGATTCAAAGGGCAACTTTGTTGAAGGGAATTATAGGGGTAAGTGGAATGAAGAGCTAGGTGAATACCAGGGATATTTTGAAACGGACTGGGTTGCCGAAGGGCAGACGACCGATGTTGAGTTTATAATGGAGAATATCCGATTCATCGGCAATAAGAAGCAGTCCATCAGCTATAATCCTAATGACGCTACTACGCAAGTGTTCCCAATTCAAAAGGATGGAGTGGGTAGCGTGACCTTACAGTCTTTTGAACAGGCTGAAGGTAATGTTCTCCTAAAATCAGACGTTACGTTTACGGATACTGAAATGCCGTACAAACGTGTAGAATTCGAGGCAATTAATGATGTGGGTGAATCTGTTAAACAAGTGACAGGTACTTCTTCTTCATACCGTGACGGAGGAGCAAACATAAGTCAAATATTCAAGTCTAACAACTTAAGTGAAGAAGGGACTAAATTCCAGCTTTCTTATGAGCACATACTAGAAACAAAAGAAAGTACTTGGAACATAAATATGAATCTTTCCAAAAAACAGTTGGAAAATGCGTCTTTCAAGCAAGTGCTAGATATCCCTATGGGCAATGTCCCTAACACGAAAATCCATGAAATGAAGGTTACACCAACCCAAGTTCGTTTGAACATTACTCAAGAAGACTACTACACTCTTCCTTTTAGAGAGTATCAACTAGATGTAGGTGGAACTCTGTTAAAAGGCTATTCTATGGGTAAAGGACAAGATCTACGCTTTGAAGTGGTAGGGCTAGATGCAGCTTCTCTGGCTAATAAGCCTATAACCCTCGTCGCGAAGCACCGTATCGATAGTTTTTACGGAGACGAGAACGACAAACCAATCCGTTTGACTGACATATCAGAAAAACATCAAACTACAACGTCTAGCATTGCGGGGTATCCAATCTCATGGACTTATTATTTGAAGGACAATAACCTCTATGTGGAAACCTTGAGCTCAGACCCGATGTTTGAGGGAGTCGATCGAACTTATTATCTGGACGGTAAAGAACAGATCTTAGGGGAACCGGAATCTTATGATGAAAGTAATAAATCTATGGACGTTTATGAAAATTTCGACAAGAAAGAGCTAGATATTTACATTTATAGTTATGGAATCAATAAGCCAAACGAAGAGCTTCGTATTCCACTTAAGTCTGGAAAATGACCTGCATTATGAATGTCAGAAAGCCCAGTGGGGGTTTAACAGAACTTGAAGAGATATATTTTTAATTGAAAATCTAACCTACTATAGATAGTCCTATTCATATAACTAAATGAAGTAACGAAAAAACCCAGCTTCTCTATATTAATTTGCAGAGAAGTTGGGGCTTTTAATTAAAGTAACAAGCTCTTTTAAATGAGATTAACTATAACGCTCCTTTATTCTACTTTCTCAATTTACAACTTTATTATCTCTGCACATCAATCACCTCTTTAGCTATTCTTTGAGGTGGTTTTTTTATGGATATTTGTGTTAAAATTAATGATTGTCTTGTGAATTATAGAATGAGCAATTATTAAGAAGGTTAATGAATAACTTTTCTTGTTCCATTAACGAGCGATTATTCTATTAGAGCAATCGCTTTTTGTGCTAACCTAGGCAAATCAGTTGAAGTACATAATGTTAATGAGGCAGAAATTAATGGTGACTGACGATAATTGTTTTATTGATATCCGTTTCAATGGTGGAGATATTCAAATTGACGTTTTAGAAGATACATAGTTATTAATTGATATATAATAAAAAAACTTAGCTATATATTGGGTTATTTAACTAGATGGAAGTGAAAGGGAAAAATATGAGAAAAAAAGTTATTTTATCATTAATGTTAATGACATTTCTATCTGCTGTAGAAGGAACAATTATTAGTACAGCAATCCCCCGTATAACGAATGATTTGTCAGGTGTCGAACTTGTTAGTTGGGTTTATGCAATTTATATGCTTGCCACAGCTGTTTCGACTCCAATCTACGGGAAACTGGCTGATTTATTCGGTCGTAAAAAAGTTTTACTGATCGGAGCTACAATATTTTTAGTTGGCTCTGCACTTTGCGGTATCGTTACATCGATGGAACAGCTCATCGTCTTTCGTGCCCTTCAAGGTCTAGGTGCTGGCGCTATTATGCCAATAACAATGACAATCATTGGTGACTTATATAGCGAAGTGAAGGATCGTGCAAAAGCACAGGGATGGATTAGTGCTGTTTGGGGTATCTCTGGTGTGATCGGACCATTAGTTGGCGGATTTTTAGTGGATTCTCTTTCTTGGCGCTATATCTTCTTCTTAAACGTTCCATTTGGAATTATCGCTTGCATAATGATTGTCATTTATTATAAAGAATCTATTAAGCCTGCTAAGCATCATATCGACTATCTTGGTGCAACAGTCTTCTCTTTAAGTACAATCGCTTTACTATACGCATTATTAACAGGTAGCAGTCAGCAAAACTGGGGTGATATGACAATTGTTGGTCTCTTAATCTTTGCAGCTGTTTCATTTATTATTTTCTTATTCATTGAGAAAAAATCTCCGGAACCATTAATTCCGCTAGCACTTTTCTCTAACCGTACATTATCTATTATTAATATACTAACACTTATGTCGGGTGCAATGATTATTAGTATTACAATGTATCTTCCGATTTGGAGCCAAGGTGTATTAGGAAAAAACGCGACAGACGCTGGACTCATATTAATGCCACTACCTGTAATGTGGACATTCGGCACTATTTTTTCAGGTAAATTAGTTGGTAGTCTAAATACGAGACAAATTATTTTACTTGGAGCTAGCGTTCTTTCGGTTGCTGCCTTTTCATTATTTACATTGTCGACAGATTCACCAGCATTCCTAATTTATGTTGCAGTTGGACTATTCGGCTTAGGGATGGGGCTTATTACACCTATCTATATGGTAACAATTCAAGCAGCTGTTCCAAATCATACGCGCGGGACGGCAATTGGCTTAAACACATTTATCAATACGTTTAGCCAAACATTAGGAGCTGCAGTTTTCGGGGCGATGTTTAACACGATGATTCATGCACGCGGTATTAAAAACCTTGATCTTGTAACTTCTGGTGGTCATGAAGGAACTACAGCAAACGTAGTAACCGAATCGCAAGAAGCATTAGCCTCAAGTGTACATTTTATTTATATGGGTACTTTTATATTAGCACTAGGAACTTTAGTAATTGTTTGGTTCTTATTAAAGCCAAACACACAAACTAGGGAGCAATAAAAAAAGAGGACAAGCTTGTCCTCTTTTTTATATGTATATTCTAGTAACTTCATATTGTTTTCGATTTTAGCAAATGAAGCTGGTTTTTGACACAATTACTATGTCAGGCTATGATTCTAAGGAATTAAAAGATATCTTAAATATTTCTGAAAGGTATTTAGACGTTATGCTTATAGCCATTGGTAAAGGTACTAAAGCCGGCCATAAGACCGTAAGGCATAATGTTAGTAAGGTAATGTATAGAAACAACATAATTTAGTGTTCCTATGGTCTTTGTGAAAACAGTACCAACTTAATTTATTGACAATTCAAAAAAGACGCTATAATAATTAACAAGATTTGCATAACGAAAAATTGTTGTTAACAATTTGGAGTATAAGAGTAAAAGTGTTGAAGAGAACTAGTAGTTTTAATGGAACTTACAGAAAGTAGCCGGTCGATGAGAGGCGCAAGGAAAGTTAAAATGAATTCATCTTGGAGCTGCGTACCGAACTTTAGTAGGCTACGACGGGTTTGCATCCGTAATCAATGCAAAGGTATCGCATATAGCCGTACCTATTGAGAAGAGTTATGTGAGTAGCTCTTAAATTAAGGTGGTAACACGTTCATAACACGTCCTTTAGGTTTATTCCTAAAGGGCGTTTTTTTTTATCTCCATTCAGCAGAAGTGGATGATAAGATGAATGCGATGTGATTCCTTTTCAGTAGGTGTCCAAACAACTTTATAGAGGAACCCAGTCTACGTTATGTCTTGTGATAATTTATCTGTAGCGAAAGCAAGGCGTCCGCTACAATTATGCCAAGGCGAAATTGATTTTTACTCTTATAGAACTTGCAATATTAATTCATATTGAAGGAGTTGTATTGTATGTTTTTAAAACTTGAAGAACAATTAGGGGAGATTGAAAATGGTATAGGTAGGACCGTTAATGAGGGAGAGGTTTTGCCTGATATCATCCCCACTATGTTAATTGAAATAGGAAAAGAATCTGTATTAGATATTATTCCATCATTAATTACCGAAGGATATATTAAAAGTAAAAGAGAATTTATGCGTTTAATTAAACAAAAGGGTGTTTCTTTAAATGGGGAAAAACTTGAAGAAGAGGATACGGATATAATATTAATGAATGATGAGATTTTGCAAATTGGGAAGGAAAGATTTATACGATTTATAAAATAGGGGATTAAGTTGAACTATTTGCAATCGATAACTAAACAACTATATCATGCTTCTTAAGCGAGGTTTTTATTAAAAAAAGAGGTTGGGACAGAAGGTTTTAAGTAACTTGAAAAGCCGAACTATTATAACAGTGCTGACACAGCATTCTACAATAGTTCGGCTTTTTGTATTTCAATAAATAAAAAGTAAATTTATCATTCGGCTTTGGATACAGATAAATTAGTTATGTCCCAGCCTCTTCTCATTATTATTATTTCCCTAAAACAAATTCAGCAATTTCATCTAAAATCATTTCTTTACCAAGAGGGAAGTATCCTTTATTGACTGCATCATTTTTAATAATAAATACGTGGTTGTTCTTAACTGCGTTCATGTTTTTCCAAATTGTTTCTTCTTGGAATTCTTTCAAACGTTCAGAACCATCACCTGTTGTAAATACGAATAGGTAATCTGGATTGTAGTCAATTAAAGCTTCTTTTTGTACTTGTACTAATGCTTTATCCAATGGTGTACCTGGAACTGCTGGTAATTTTAAATCATTAAAGAGTACGCTACCGTAACCATAGTCACCGTATACACGGAATGCATTTGGATATGCAGCCATTTTCATGAACTTTGCATCACCAGTCTTAGCAACGATTTTATCGTGTAACTTGCTCGCTTTTTCGTCATACTGTTTGAACCATTCTTCTGTCTCTTTTTCTTTATCGAAGATTTTGCCTAATTCCTCGAACTTTGGACGCCATTGATCTAATGGAGTTTTTAACATAACAGTCGGTGCAATCTTAGATAGTTGATCATAGATTTTTTCTTGACGATCATTGATAAGAATTAAATCCGGTTTTGCAGCAGCTACTGCTTCGATATTAATTTTGTCACCCCATGCTGAGCCGACTGGTTTTACATCTTTTAATTTATCTGCAATATGTGGATCAATCTCTTCTTGAGACGTATTTGCAGTAATGATTGGTTTCATGCCAAAGATTAATAATTCTTCTGTTGAACCACTAAGGTCAGCAATTTTCTTTGGATTAGCAGGGATTTTAATTTCCCCTTTAGCGTGTTCTACCGTACGCTCTTCTGCTTTTGTGTCGGTCTTTTCTTCTTCTTTCTTATCTGAAGAACAAGCTGCAAATAGTATAGATGTAACAACTAATACCATTGCTAGTAACGATAGTTTAAATTTCTTCATATTTTTGTTCCTCCCGGATAATTTGTCTACGACCCATTTCATTCTAATGGGTGTTCAGCCTCTCGGGCTAAGTGAGGAGCTCAGCACCCATTAGAATGCTTCCTCTCTATCTATTTAAAAGAGAAAGAGGGATTTCCTATTATGCTTTTTCCTGTTCTAGATTATTAACCAACGTTAAATCGTAAGTTAAACAAATAGGTTTACTGTTTACAGGACACGAAACGATTAGTGCTTCAATTTCAAACACATTTCGAAGTGTGTCACTTGTCATTACTTCGTCTGGAGCTCCTTGATGCATCAGTTTACCAGCTTTTAAAGCAACCATATGATCAGAAAAACGAGAAGCATGGTTTAAATCATGAATGACCATAACGATTGTACGGCCTTCTTCCTGATTTAATTTTTTCAATAACTTTAATATTTCTAACTGGTGAGCCATATCCAAGTAAGTTGTCGGCTCATCTAATACAAGTAAATCCGTTCCTTGAGCAAGCGCCATCGCAATCCAAACTCGTTGGCGTTGGCCACCTGATAAAGCTTCTGCTGAACGATTTGCAAATTCTGTCATCCCTGTCACTTCAAGTGCCCAATGAATATAGCGATAATCTTCTTCCTTCAGCGTTCCAAATCCATTTTGGTGTGGAAAACGACCATATGAAACAAGCTCAAACACAGTAAGACCTGTCGGCACTTCTGCAGTCTGCGGTAAAATTGCCATTTTCTTTGCAATTTCTTTCGTTGACTGTTTCTCAATTGCTTTTCCATCAAGATAAACAGATCCGCGTTTTGCCTTTAAGATGCGAGAAGCTGCTTTTAACAATGTAGATTTCCCACATCCATTTGGCCCAATAATCGTTGTGATCTTTCCTTCCGGGATTTCCACTGATAGTCCATCTATAATTAATCCTTCATTATAGCCAACGGATATCGAATCAACTGCTAAAGTTACCATTAAAAAAGACTCCTTTTATTTTGTCCTCATAAGTAAATAAATAAAATAGGGTGCACCAATAATAGAAATAACAAAACCGACTGGTATCTCTGAGGTTGTTAGTACACTTCTTGAAATTAAATCTGCAAATAGTAATAGAAGCGTGCCGATTAATGCTGCTGTCGGTAACATAATTTGATGTTTCCCCCCAACAAGGCGTCTTGCCAAATGGGGTGCCATTAATCCGATAAATCCAATTCCACCAGCAACAGCTACCGATGCACCGGCCAAGCAAACGGCGATAAATAATAACTTACGTCTTTCCTTCTCTACATTTAGACCGAGGCCTACCGCTGCTGCATCTCCTAAATTCATGACATTCAATACATGTGCCTTGCAAAATGCGATTGGTATAAATATGAGCATCCAAGGAAGTGCACTTAATACAAATTTCCAATCTGTTCCCCATAAACTCCCTGCCAACCAAATAGTTGCAAAACGAAAATCATTTGAAGTCATTTTCATCGAGAAGATTAAACTAACAGCACCGAATCCTGCTGCAACTGCAATACCGACAAGAATCAAACGAGTGGATGAAACCCCGTTCTTCCAAGCTAGGGTATAAATAATAACCGCTGCTAATAAGGCACCAACTAACGCAAATAACGGAAGAATGAATACAGATAGTAGCGTACCGGTTCCAACTTTCCCGAAGAAAAAATAGACGAAAACTACAACTGTTAATCCGGCACCAGCATTTATACCGATGATTCCTGGGTCAGCAAGTGGATTTCGAGATAAACCTTGCATGATAGCCCCTGATATCGCTAGCGCTGAGCCAACTAAAATAGCAATAACCATTCGAGGCATACGAAACTCGAATAAAATGACAGATTGTTCTTCAGAACCTAAACCAATTAACGATTTCAATACTTCTATTGGCGGTATTTTAAACGTTCCTGTATTTAAGCTAATTAAAAATACTGCCACAATTAGGCAAGCTAAAATAGCTAAAACTGAAATATTCTTTGTTGTTAAGATACGTTGCCTCATATTTTCCCTCTCCCTTCATTACGAGCTAAATAAAGGAAGAACGGAACGCCAATTAAAGCTGTAATTGCACCAATTGGCGTTTCAAATGGAGGATTGATCACACGCGATAACATATCTGCACATTCTATTAATAACCCACCTAGTACTGCTGAACATGGAATGACCCATCTATAATCGGATCCGACAAGAAAACGCGTCATATGTGGGATAACAAGCCCAACAAATCCGACAGAGCCTGCCATAGATACAGCTGATCCAGTTAAAACAAGCACAAGTACAGTACCAATAAATTTAATGAAGGTTGTATTTTGCCCAAGTCCAATTGCAATTTCTTCACCGAAACTTAAAATAGTAATGTATCTTGACAATAAAATTGCAATAACAAGACAAAGTAGTCCAATTGGTAGCAACATTTCAATACTTACCCATTTCACACCTGAAACGCCTCCTGCATTCCACATGCTTACTTCTTGAGCAAGATTGAAATAAAGTGCGATACTAGACGAAATGGCCCCAAGCAGTGCACTAATCGCTGCACCAGCTAACGCTAATTTAACAGGTGTTAGCCCTCCTGGTGAGAACGAACCTACACCATATACAATACTTGCGCCAAATGCAGCACCAATAAATGAAGCAATAACAAACATTATGTATGGGGAATTAGGGAAAAAAGCATATGTAATGGCAATTCCAAATACTGCACCGTCTGTAATCCCCATTAAAGAAGGTGAGGCAAGAGGGTTACGTGTCATACCTTGCATAATTGCTCCAGATACCGCTAGAAACGCACCAGCGACCACTCCTCCAATTGCTCTTGGAATGCGAAGCTCCCAAATGACATTATGATGTGTATTTGAAACATCAAACTGAAAAACAGCTTGCCAGACAGTCTTTAAACTAATATCTGCTGCTCCAAATGAAATGGACGTGCTCATACTGAAAGCTAATAAAATCGTACCTGCTATTAAAATAATAGAAGCTATAAGCGGTCTGCTCTTAATCTTTTTCATATTCGCTTCTTGTTGTTCTACGCTCCTTGCGCTTGCTTCCATTCGTTAACCATCCTAACTAACAACTTATATTCTTTTGAATGAGATTCATTCTCAATCAGAAATAAAAAATATAATTCTCATCCTAACTGATAATGATTCTCATAATCACTCGTCCTATTCTACATACCGCCCTTTTAGGTGTCAAACATTATTTTTAAAAATATATTAATTTTGTTTATTTTTATACGTTTAAAAATTCGTTTACAGCGCTTACATTAAGCGGTTTATCAAAAAGAGTGGAGAAAGTAAAATTATTCAAAGGATAATAAATTCGCATAGAAGCTTAAATAGTTTTATAAAAAGTAGATTTTACAAATTTGAATAAAACGGATTTAAAAAGTTGAATTAGTATTTTTTTGTTTTCTTACTATAGTAATTATGTGAGGCAGCACTTGAAAGGTTGTGTACTTTAACCACTTAGGACAGTCTTATGGTTAATAGTATAGAAGGAGATCATTCAATAAATCCAAGTTCCTTAAAGTTTAACCACTACAATGACAAACTAATTTTAGGTGTTGCATAAAATCGTTGATATAAAAGACATTGATAAACAATTTATAAAAATGCAATGAATTGTTATGTCAAATAATAGGGTATATGTATATTTAATGTTCAACTTCAAAATTGAATTTTTTGTTAATTTCTCTCTCATTTTACCATTATCATGCGAATTGGTGGTATGCTATATCACGATAATAGTTTATGGAGGCGGTATTATGTATTACAGTAATGGTAATTATGAGGCTTTCGCACGTCCTAAAAAACCTGAGGGTGTTGATGAGAAGTCAGCGTATCTTGTTGGTTCGGGGCTAGCTTCACTGTCAGCCGCATGTTTTTTAATTCGTGATGGTCAAATGAAGGGAGAGAATATTCATATTCTCGAAGAGCTAGATATCTCAGGAGGTAGCCTTGATGGTATTCTAAATCCGACAAGAGGTTTTATTATCCGTGGTGGTCGGGAAATGGAAGATCATTTTGAGTGCTTATGGGATTTATTCCGTTCAATCCCATCTTTAGAAGTAGAAAACGCTTCTGTTTTAGATGAATTTTATTGGTTAAACAAAGAGGATCCTAACTATTCTAAATGTAGATTGATTGAAAATAGAGGGCAAAGACTTGAGGATGATGGCAAGTTTACATTATCTGATAAAGCTTCTGAAGAAATGATTAGATTATTCTTTACTCCTGAAGAGAAGTTAGAGGATGTAAAAATTACAGATGTTTTCTCTGAAGAGTTCTTTGAATCAAACTTCTGGCTATATTGGTCAACGATGTTTGCTTTTGAAAAATGGCATTCAGCAATGGAAATGCGTCGTTATATTATGCGTTTCATTCACCATGTTGGGGGTCTACCTGATTTATCTGCTTTAAAATTTACGAAATATAACCAGTACGAATCGTTAGTACTGCCTATGATTAAATATTTAGAAAGCCATAATGTTGATTTCCAATTTAATACTGTTGTAGAGAATGTTTTAGTTGATAAAGTTGGAGACAAAAAAGTAGCTCATACTTTAGTGTTAAAACAAAATGGTGTGAAAAAGAACATTGAGTTAACAGAAAATGAATTAGTGTTTGTTACAAATGGCAGTATTACGGAGAGTACAACTTATGGTGACAATAATACGCCAGCTCCTATAAGCACTGATTTAGGTGGAAGCTGGTCACTTTGGAAAAACATCGCTTCTCAGGATTCTGAGTTTGGTAGACCAGAAAAATTCTGCGATGATCTTCCAGAAGAAAGTTGGTTTGTTTCAGCAACACTAACTACATTGGATGCTAAAGTTGCTCCATATATTGAAAAGATAAGTAAAAGAGATCCATATGCAGGCAAGGTAGTTACGGGGGGGATCGTAACTGCTACAGATTCTAATTGGATGCTAAGCTATACATTAAACCGACAACCTCATTTTAAAGATCAACCAAAAGACCAATTAGTAGTTTGGATTTATGGTTTGCTATCTAATAAACCTGGTGATTTTATTAAAAAGAGTATCACTGAATGTTCTGGAAGTGAGATAGCGCAAGAGTGGTTGTATCATATGGGTGTACCTGTAGACGAAATACCGGATTTAGCACAAAATTCTTGTAATACAATTCCATGTTACATGCCTTATATAACATCTTATTTCATGCCTAGAGCAATGGGAGATCGTCCTTTAGTTGTCCCTAAAGGATCTACTAACTTAGCCTTCATTGGTAACTTTAGTGAAACAGAAAGAGACACAGTATTCACAACTGAGTATTCAGTAAGAACAGCGATGGAAGCTGTTTATCAATTGTTAGATATTGATCGAGGCGTTCCAGAAGTATTTGGATCTACTTATGATATTCGTACTTTGCTCGCTTCAACTGCTCGCTTACTAGATGGTAAAAAATTAACAGATGTAGATGCGCCGTTTATGTTAAAACAAATAGGTAAATTTGGTATTCATAAAGTAAAAGACACGATCATCTATGATTTACTCAAAGACAGTAAATTGATATAAAAATATATGTTAAAAAAGCTGATTCAATTAAGAATCAGCTTTTTTGCAATACTATTTAGTCTTGCTTCGTTCAGTTAAATAGTGAATTTTTTCATTTCATCTCTTAAAGCATCCACCATAGCGGTAAGATCCTTTGCTTTTTCAGAAACAGTTTCAATGCCTTTAAGCTGTTCAGTTGCGGATGCTGAGACTTGTTCTGCTCCAGCAGAGGTTTCTACTGCAGAAGCGGATATGTTTTGAACTGCACTAACGATTTGCTCTTTGCGCTTATTCATCTCATGAGATAAATGTTTCACCTCTTGTGCCACTTCACTAGTTTGGTCTAGAGCTACCTTTATTGTATGGAAGATTTCACTAGTATCCTCTGTAGCTTTAGCATTTTGCTCAACAATGCTAAGGCTTGTACTAATTTCCTCCACAGCACTATTAGATATATTTTGAATTGCGGAGATTTTATTTTTAATATCTTCAGTGGCAGTGGATGTCTGTTCTGATAATTTTCGAATTTCATCAGCAACAACCGCGAAACCTTTACCTGCTTCACCTACTCGAGCTGATTCAATGGATGCATTTAGAGCCAATAAATTAGTTTGAGTTGCGATATCTGTAATTGTATTGACAATGCTTGATATATCAGATGAAGTATTATTTACTTCTTGAACGATGTTACTTACTTGTTGAGAAGAATCACGATTCTTCTCTGACCAAATAGAAAGTTGGTTAATCGTTTCTACACCTTGATTACTTAATTGTTCAATATCCTCTGTCATGGAAGCAATTTTTTCTGTATGCACAATAACACGATCAATATTTCCGGATAGTTGATTTAATTGTTCAGCACTTTTTTCTGTATCATGAGCCTGCTCTTCTGTAGCTTTTGCTATTTCATTAATAGCTGAGCTAATTTCGTCAGTTGTACGTACCGTATCTTCTGCTACTTGAATAAGAATTTGTGATGAATCTGATAACTCGGTGCTAGTATTATGTATGTTGACGGTAACATTCTTTAATGAAGATTGCATGCCAGAGATGCCTTTCGCCATAAGACCAATTTCATCTTGATGATTTAAAAGTTTTTCTAATTCTGGATTTGCGGTAAAGTCTAAGCTTGTTGTTTGATGAATAATATTTTCGAGATTCTTAATAGCGGCAACAATGCGACCGATAATCCACCACATTAAAGCACCTATAATGATAAAGCTCACTACACCTGTAATAATCTGATAGCTTAGTACAGAGTTTGTAATAGATTGAATACCACTTTCAGGCACTCCAATATCAATTACTCCATAAAGCTCGCCATCTTTATAGATAGGCTCCATGATGTCATATGTCCATATACCTTGAACTTCGGCATACCATCTTGTAAATTGCTTTTTTCCTTGTTTAGCACCATCGATTGTGTATGTATCCGTATATGTTTTTCCTAGTTTATCTTTATCACTATGCGCTACAGCTTTTACATTGGTATCAATGACAACAGCATAAGTCACATTCTCTTGTTGTGCTTTTAACTCCATAAAATCTTGTAAAGCTGGAATGGGATCACGCTCAGAGTTTAATATAGTTTCTGCTTGCTTTGCGATTTCATAGACCTGTTCATTGGCCTTCTCAATTAAAACTTCTTTACTATTTTTACCAACAACCCAAACACCTAATACAGAATTGATTACAGATGACAATAGCAGCAAACTTAATGTAAAGAACAATAAACGTCGCTTCATACTTTTAATTTTCAAATAGTTTCCTCCTCTGAGTTTTGTTGGAAATTTATACCTAAAAAAACTCGAATTTTAAGTATAGTATTAAGCAATGGAACAGGAATGTCAATGACATATTGTAAGACTTGTTACTTATATTGTGTCAAAGATAGGGATAAAAGTCCTTTTATTTTTCGGTAATATTATAAAACTTAGAACGGATCGTAAATACCTATTTTAGGAGAGAAAGCAATGTTAGTTGTTTTACATATCCTCTCATTTACAATTTATATTAGTAGATGGCAACCAGCTTTTATTTCGTTGGTTGCTTTTTAGTTAAAAAGTAAAGAATTATAGAGCGTTTTAATTCCCTTCCAATTCCAGACGCAATTATGCCGAGGCATAATTGATTTTTTATAACGATTATCTGTCGGGAGCGGACAGGGTTACTTTAGGTGAAAAATATTATTTGTCTTCAAAGAGCATCCAAAGAATTGTACTAAAAGAGAAAAGAAGAAGAATAGAATAGAATTAGCCAGTGTGGTTTTTGACCACATTGGCTTATTTTCTTTTATGAAATATGTATGAGGTTTTTTCAGGCAATATAGGTAGGGTATAATTTAATCAGCTTCTTTTGAATTTTCATCTTTAGTCTATTTTGATAGTCATTCAAACAAAGGGGAGAAAAAAATGAACTTTACCGAACTATTAGGAAGCTCTTTTCCAACAGTACAAACTGAACAGATTATATTAAGAAAGTTGAAGTTGGAGGATGCCCCTGCGTTATTCAACTATTATTCAAATGAAAATGTAAATCGTTATCTTGATTGGAACGGACCAGAGACTTTAGAAAGAAGTTATGAAGTAATTCATTTTTGGAACGAAGGCTATGATAAAGGTTGGATTGTTCGTTTTGCTATTGCTAACAAAGAAACGGATGAAATTATTGGTACCATTTTCTTGAGTGAATTTGCAGGCAAACGAGCTGAAATTGGCTATGAATTATCTGAAGAATATTGGCATCGTGGTATTATGTCTGAAGCTGTTAAAGAAGTATTATCAATAGGATTTAATCAGTTAGGTTTAGTAAGAATACAGGCAATTGTGACGGAAGAAAATATAGCATCAAAGAAGTTATTGTCGAAATTCAACTTTAAGGAAGAGGGCTGTTTAAGACAGTTTGAATGCCATAGTGTTACAGGAGAATGCAAAGATATGTTGATCTATAGCTTGTTGAATACCGAGTTTTCGAAGAAGCATATATAAGTTATATGGTAGTTTTTTTAATACTAAGGGGGTTAGTTAGCTTGGAAATATCAATTAATAGCTTGCAAGAACGTGACGCAGAAGAATTATTTCAGTTTGAAACGGATAATAGACTATTTTTTGAACAAACGGTCCCTAGTCGTGGGGAAGATTATTATAAGTTTGACACTTTTAAAATAAAACTTAGAGAACTTTTAGCTGAACAAGAAGAAGAGAAATCGAAATTCTACTTAATAAGGGATAACTCAGGCAATATTATTGGGAGAATTAATTTAGTCGATATAGATATAACGAATGATATAGCAGAAGTCGGTTATAGAGTAGGTAAAGAATATGGCGGAAAAGGAATAGGGGCAAAAGCCTTAAAACTACTTTTAGAAACAGAAGTAAGTGTAAAAAAGATTAAAGCAAAAACAACAACAACTAATATTGCCTCTCAAAAGGTTCTTGAAAAAACGGTTTTAAACAAGTGTGTATAAGTGGTGATGAGTTCGAAATGAATGGCCAAAAGATGCGGTTTATCGATTACATGTTGGAACTCTAAAGGCTATACAAATGTTGTTGGGGGAATTTTCACCTGTTCTTGATGAATAGTAAAAATCTTGTGAGGGGTGGTTGAAAGACAGTGTTTAAACGAATATTGATACTTTTTTCAATTATTGCAGCGATATTTTTGTTAATCATTGTGACAAGTTATATTATTCATCAAAACCAATTATCGAAGGAAGATCAATTATTTACGTCAACAGGGAAAATGGTAGAAGTGAATGGTCATCAGATGCATGTGTACATAGAAGGAGATGGAGAAGATACGCTTGTATTTATGTCTGGAGGAGGCACAAGCTCACCTGTTTTAGATTTTAAATCATTATATTCATTATTAAGCGATAAATATAAAATTGTTGTCGTTGAAAAGGCAGGCTATGGATTTAGTGACATTTCAGATACTGACCGTGATATGGATACTATTCTACAAGAAACAAGAGAAGCTTTATTAAAATCAGGTGTTGAAGGACCATATATTTTATTTCCTCATTCTATGTCTGGCATTGAAGCATTGTATTGGGCACAAGTCTACCCGAATGAAGTAAAGGCAATTATAGGATTGGATATGGCCGTTCCTGCCGCATATAAAGAGTATGATATAAATATGCCTCTAATTCATTTAAGTGCCTTTGCTGCAAATATTGGTTTTACTAGATGGATTTCGGGTCTGTCTGAAAGTGATGCTATAAAATATGGGACTTTAACAGATGAGGAAAAAGAGATGTATAAAGTGATTTTTTACCGCAGAACGGCAACTAAAAATATGATAAATGAAGTTCAGTATATTAAAGAAAATGCTGAAAAGGTAGGAGCGGCTAGAATTCCAAATGTTCCTCTGCTTTTGTTCTCTTCAAACGGTCAAGGGACAGGTTGGAATGAGGAGGCGTGGAATGAATTTCAAAGAGATTTCATCAGTAAGCATAAAGAAAGCAAATTAATAAAATTGGATTGCTCACACTATATTCATGATATTGAATTTAAGCGAATAGCGGACGAATCAGAAAAATATATAGAGAGTTTAAATCGTTAAATATTCAGAGCATGTTTTGAACAATCTTTTCAAAACATGCCCTATTTTTATGTGATATGGAAACTCCTGGTTTTTAGAATCTAATGTAATCCCAGATAATATATAAGGTATTGACGATTTAATAAATTCCTCCGGGGATTTATCTGTATCATTTTTTCTCCATTCCACAGAAGCACCGTAAATTCCCCAGCCTAGTATGACAGCGGTAGTTTTTAGTGCCGCATCCTCTTTTGTATTATGTTGTATTAATAACATCTTGTATAAAACGATTTCGAGATGCTCCCTAATAATACGGGAAATGGTATCTTCGTATCCTCTATGACATCGATTAGATAAAGATTTTTGAAAGTTCGTGATGGCTGTAAAAATACGAATAATTGATTCTTCATTTAGATCGCTTTTTTCGAAGATACTACAATTTAAATTAACTAATAATACTTCGGATAATACCTTATCCAATAAATTATATACATCTTGAAAGTGATAATAGAATGTTGCGCGATTAATCATAGCTTCTGTCGTAATATCCTTCACAGTAATATCCTTAAACTCTTTTTGACCTGAAAGTTCAATAAAAGAATCCATAATTAATTTGCGAGTACGAAGAACACGAGGGTCAGTCTTTGATTGAGTCATATTTTTGTATCACTCCCTACTTTTTAAACAATTTCTTCGATGTGTTGTATATACGACAAATCTAAAGAACTATTGGTACAGATGATCTTCATTATTTACTAAACTACGCTTATAAAGCAATTAAAATGAAAGTGGTGAGTATGATGACGAACAATAATTTAATCTGTGATTTAGAAACTGGCGTATGTGGTGTTTCAGAAGATAACGAAATGCAGGTGATTGATTTCGATCAAAAAAGGAAATCGATTAATTTATATTATGTGACAGATCCAATCTGCTCGCATTGTTGGGCATTAGAACCGATTCTTCGTCGCTTTGTAGAGCAATACGGTCATTATATAAATTTCCATACTATAATGGGCGGTTTGCTAGAAAAATGGGCCGGCTTTGCTGATGTATCTAATGGTATATCACGCCCATCTGATGTGGCTGGACACTGGAGAGAGGTTGGCGAGCAGAGTCGTATGCCGATTGATGGTACGCTTTGGCTTGAGAATCCCATTCAGTCCTCCTATCCTCCATCTAAGGTTTTTAAAGTGATTCAACAGCAAAATGAGGATTTAGCAAATATATTTTTACGCCGCGCAAGAGAAGCAGTTTTCGTATTTAATCAAAATATTGCAGAGAAATCTGTTTTAATTGAAATCGTTAATAATATCGGACTTGATGGGGAGAAGGTTATAAAAGAGGCCGAGCTACCGATTGGACAGCAATTATTAAGTGAGGACTTTGCGCTAGCTTCACAACTAGGCGTAAAAGGATTTCCAAGTATTATCATGTTTAACAAAGACAATAAAGGTGTGAAAATTGTCGGCAGCCGAACGTTAGAATCCTATATTGCTGGGCTAAAACAAGTTCTTCATTTAGATGAACTACAGCCAAAACAACAACCAGCACTTTTCAGTTTACTTGAGAAAGAAAAGCTTCTTTTTTCGAAAGAGATTGAAGTTATGTATGATATTGAGCAAAAAGATATCAACGTATTTGCTGAAAAAGAGCTTTCAACGACTGCTTATGATGCGAAAGAAATACTTGGTGAAACTTATTTTGTAATGAAATAAAAGAGTCGCTATTTATAAAATGGGGGTTTTAATCATGAAATATTTATTACAAGTCGATTTTACAATGGATGGACCATTCGGTGAAGAAATGTCCGAGGCATTCGTTGATTTAGCCAAAAGTATTAATGAAGAGTCAGGTGTGATTTGGAAGATTTGGACTGAGAATGCAGCGGCTAAAGAAGCGGGTGGGATCTATTTATTTGAAACCAAAACAGATGCTGAACAATATTTAATTATGCATTCAGAACGATTAACAAGTTTTGGTGTTACCGATATTCGTGGGAAGATCTTCGAAGTGAATGAAGCATTATCAACAATTAATCATGCACTAATTAAATAGTTACCTAGGCTAAGGTTTATCAACTAAATAATTCGGAATCGAAAACATGGGATTGTAATTTAACAGTCCCATGTTCTTTTTTGGGGCTAATAATAATTCTTTACTTGCAAAATTAGTATAGTGTGTATATATTGTATATAAAGTGTATATACATTGTATTATAGATCTTGAGAAATACGGATGGATTCTATTTGTTGGAAAGGTTCGTTCATTTCGCGAAAGAAACGGACACTCAAGGAAATGCTTACATTATTGTATACGGAGGATGAATGATGGAAAATGTCATTGAATTACAGAATATTCATAAAGTCTTTAATGGATTTCAGGTAAAGGATTTTTCTATTAACGTTAAAAAGGGCTATGTAACTGGATTTATTGGGGGGAATGGTGCAGGTAAATCAACAACGATCAAGTTGATAATGAACTTATTACAGCAAGATAGTGGTACTGTTTCATTATTTGGTATGAAATATAAGGGACATGAGAAAGAAATAAAAGAACGTATTGGTTTTGTCTATGATGAAAATGTCTTTTATGAAAATGTAACGTTAAAGGATATGAAAAAGATTATTAAACCCGCCTATAAAAACTGGGATGATAACACTTTTCAACATTATGTTGAAAAATTCGAACTACCATTGAATAAAAATATGAAGAACTTTTCGAAGGGAATGAAGATGAAAGCTTCGTTAGCCATTGCTCTAGCTCATCATGCAGAATTAATTATTATGGATGAGCCAACTGCTGGGCTCGATCCGATATTTCGAAGAGAGTTACTAAACATTTTGCATGAGTTAATGCAGGATGGTGAAAAAACAATTTTCTTTTCAACACATATTACAACAGATTTAGATCGTATTGCGGATTATATTACCTTTATTCATAACGGAGAACATATTTTCACGAAAGAATTTTATAAAATTGAAGAGGAATATGCCCTTGTCAAAGGGAAGTTAGATTTATTGGATATAGAAACGGAACAAAAGTTTATTTCGATTAGAAAAACGAATGCAGGCTTTGAAGCATTAACAGCTGATAAAAATCGTGTGGCAAACATATTTGGGGATTCTGTGATTGTGGAAAAACCAACGCTTGAAGATATTATGTATTATACGAAGAAAGGGTGGTAACTGTATGTTTAACCTTATATTTAAGGATATTTTAATACAAAAGAAAGTATTTTTAATTTACATTGCTACTATAATAATTTACTTATTGATAGATGTTTCTCCAATTCCTATTGCAGTTGTATGTAGTCTAACCTTTATTAATATGGCTTTGTCTTATGATGAAAAAGATAACGCTAATATGCTGCTCAATTCGCTTCCATATACGAGAAGGGAAATTGTTTCTTCAAGGTATGTAGGTGTATTAATATTTACATCACTATTTATAATGCTTACTTACGGAGGGAGTTTCTTGTTAAATGGAAAAGAAACACCGTTTTCGTGGAAAGCAATACTGCTAATTATCGGTATTGTCATGGTCGCTATTTCACTCTTGCTCCCAGTGTTTTATAAATTTAAAAGGTAATATTTAATGCTTGCTGCAGGTGCTTTATTTGGCATCTATCTAGCAACGATTAAGCTTTTAATCCCTAATTTAAATGAAACATTAAGGGAATTGACACGAAAGTTCCTAGCTTTACAAGAAACGCAAATGTATCTTGTAGCTATCCTTACAATTGCTATATTGTATGTTGGGTCATGGCTACTATCTATTCGTATATATGAGAAAAAAGCTTTTTAAAGCGGTTTTCTTATAAGCTCCAACAAAAAAACAGCTTCATCCTAATTGGTTAGCTATTAATTAAGTGTAGTTCTGCAAATACTTCTAATGAAATGTTTTTAAAGGAGGAGGATAATTATGGGCAAGTCTATTGTAAAAGCTCTTATTTCTACATTAGTGACCTTACTTGGAATTTTTATTGTTTTTTGGTTATTGGATAAAATTGAAGCTGGTGTAAGGGGAACGGACAATCTATTTAGCACTTTAGATAATGTAGGCATTTCATTTATAAATGTATACAATTTAGAAGCTTATAATATCGGTGCGAGTATTGCTGTAATTATCTCTGTATTACATTTAATTGTTGTTGTAGCTAGTGAGAAAGTTAAAAAAGCTAATGAAAAATAACTTGATCTGATTAGACCAAGTTATTTATATATGATAGTTCATGAAGTGTAGCTAGGAGGGGCATCCACTAAGCAAAGGGATGGTTAGTATAGCTTGCTAGATTTTTACGGTCACTAGATATTACTGTGTACGTCTAAAAACTAGTTTCCATATAATAAAATTCATGATAATAAGCACAATTAGATAAATAATTGACCCAAAGGAAATCTGACTAGCTATTAAATAGTGTAGCCCCGCCAGCATACCTAATGGAATTAACAACAAAAGAGTTTTCCAACTCTGGGCATCGCCAACTTCATTATAAGGCTTTGTGAAAGGAATCTTGCTTCCTATTCCGAGGTAACAAATGACTGTGTACATGCAGCTTGCTACTAAAACAGTCAGTAAATCAGGGATAATTCTCGTACCATAAATGAAGCAGAAAATGATGCTCAGAACAATATACAATGGAATATACAATTTAATCAAAAATGCTTTTAAGCTACCTTTTTTTAAGTTTGTATAATCTTTCATTGGAAAGACTTTATAGATCCAAGCGGCTTTGTATTTGCCGGAATGCCCAAGCAAAAGCACAGCTGTCGGAATAATTAGCATGCTGAAATAAATGTTTAAATAGCCCATGCTAACGGAATAATCAATAGCTTCGTTCCTTGAAAAAGAAAACATAAAAATAAATGGAATGACAAATGAAAATCCTAAAGATGGATATACTTTCAGTTTAAACTCTCGCTCCTGTTTCATCATAAGGGAGGAGAAGCGGTAAAAAGCTCTTTCTTCATTTGTTCTACAAATGATTGTTAACAAAATCGTCTTAAGTCGATTGTTCTTTTCTTTTTTCGATTTGCTAGTGTTTAATAGTTTTTGCAGATTACGTTCAAAGGTTGGAATTAGCTTTAGGTAAAGCCATATTGAAATGATTGGCATGACGACAGCTAAAATACTAAAGATCACTGTAAATAAAGAGACGTCACCGTTTAGCAGTAATTCATAAGGAGCGGCAAACCACATAGGAATGAGAAAAACACTCCACCAATGAAATGTTACGACCATATCAAAATTGACGAATTCAAAGGATCTAATAAGAACTTGATAGCCAATCATCAGCATTAAGGATAAGCCGATTTGTACATAATTGATGACATCTTTCAGCTTTTCTCCATCAAAGAATCTTAAAATAGCAATATATAAAACAGCAGTTAATACGACAATAAAAATATTAATTAAAACTAGTAAGAGCAACGTTAAAATAAAGAATACAATTCCTTGCCTAAATAGGCCAACGACTAAGGAGATGGCAGTAAAAGCAATCGTTAAATACGTCAAGTAGATGAAAATATGCATAAATTTGGCCGCATTGACCGTCCTAGCAGAGATAGGCTTGGTCGAGAGAATGCTTCTGTCCCGTACATCCAAAAGTACGGAAGAAAAATCAGAAATCAATGTTGTCATGATGATAAAAATAATCATGGCATAAGCAATACTCATCTGGAAAAGATAGTTTTGACCAAATCCCATAAAAGGAATTAACATAAGCCCAAATAATACATAAATCCATAAAGATTTGATGTAACCGTATTTTTGCTCTTCTTTGTTTTTATTTGATGCTTGGTTAAATATTGTCGGTACTTTGCGCTCATCCATTGTTAGTTTTATATGGAGAATCTTTCTCATGATGTCGTAATCGATGCCCATTCTCACAAAGATAAATTGAATTTTATCAAGCAATTGTAGGATTTTAAAATCTTTCATGTTCATACCTCTTGTACAATAGAAACGAATTTCTCGCCAATTTCCTGATGATCATGGAAGCCTGTCAATTGGTTGAAAATTCTTTCCAGAGTTCCTTCAGTATTGTCTGCCTGTAGTTGGGCAAATGTCCCGTCGGCAGCAATTTTCCCATCATTCAACAAAATGATACGACTACTGATTTTTTCGACAACATCCATGATATGAGAGGAATAAAATATTGTTTTTCCTTGGGCAGCCAGTTGAGTCAAAATTTCTTTGAAAATCATTACACTATTTGCATCTAACCCATTGATTGGCTCATCTAAAAATAACAAGTCGGGATTATGTATAAGGCTAGCGATAATTAATAGCTTTTGCCGCATCCCTTTTGAATAAGAAGATATTCTGGAATGATACGCTTCTCCAACACCGAACAATTCCATTAAGGATGTTGATTTATCAGCAGCCACCTCTAATTCAAGACCATAAAGCTGCCCGATGAAGGTTAAATACTCATACCCCGTTAAATTATCGTAAACGTCTGCTATCTCCGGTACATAGCCAATTCTTCGTTTATATTCAAGGCTGTCTTTGCCGATATTCTCTCCGAAAAGCTTAATGTCTCCACCGTAATCGCCTTCAATTCCTAAAATGATTTTGACAGTCGTACTTTTACCAGCACCGTTCGGGCCGATATAGCCAATGATTTCACCCCTCGAGACGTGCAAGTCGATTCCTTTTAATATTTCCTTGCTACCATAACTTTTCGTCAAATTTGTAATCGTTAAGATTTCTTCCATGTTGTAACTCCTTTCTGTTTTTCACTTTATCTTATGTTCAGTGTAATTGATTTAGAGAAAATATCCATAAATATAATATAACATTTAAAAGTGGGTAAATATTCCTCTTCGGAAATGAAGTGGGTTCTTTAGAGGACTGTTAAAAAAGAACTGTATATCAAAATGATTACTTATTCCCAGGAGATGAGTAAGATTAGTGCTTTAAGATACTATATGAAGTTATGAATATTTTCGAAGTGTTCAATTAGAATTTATTAAATATACAACGATTCATGTTCAAGAATAAAAATAATAAATAGCATATAATAGGTGCAATTCTTCATGTTGAAGGATTGCATTCTTTTGAGGTTGGAACCATACCACTCGGATGGGAAAATACATATACTGTGGACCTTTTGAGTTAGATACGGTTATGCAAAAATAAAGCAAGGAGGTCAAGGAAATGTTTAATGATTTTAAGCTTATCGATGATCGTCCGGTTTATATTCAGTTAAAAGATTATTTGAAAGAAAAGATTATGAAGGGACACTTGCTGGAGCATCAGAAGCTTCCATCAACCCGTGAACTAAGTAAATTATTATTGGTCAGTAGAAATACGGTACTGAATGCATATGCAGATTTAGAGCAAGAGAGCATTATCTATGCGATAAAAGGAAAAGGAAACTTTGTAGGGAAGGTCACAACATTGAAAGCACCCTCCATCGAGCTTAAATGGAAGGAAAGGCTTAATAAAGCTACCTTATTAGCTGATGAATTAGATTTAATGAAGCAAGATATTCACTGGGAAAAAGGCATGATTTCCTTTAATAGCATCGCCCCCGAAGAAAAGCTTTTTGATGTTGAAAATTTTAAAAGATCCTTTCTGACTCGAATGTCCCTTGAAGGTGATATCGTTTTGAATTACGGGTACGCAAAGGGTTATAAACCGTTAATCGAGTACCTTCTTCACTATATGGAAATGAAGGGCGTAGATATTTCCAATAAGGATATTTTGATTACGAATGGCTTTACCGAGGGATTGGATATTTTATTATCTTCCTTAGCGAAAAAATCTGGATGTGTTATTTGCGAAAATCCTACTCATCATGCAGCATTAAAGCTTTTTCGCTTACATGGATTTGAGATCCACGGAATCGACATGAAGGATGACGGTATCGATATTGAACAAGTTGAGAAAAGCTTGTCGGAAAAGGAATTTGATTTTGCCTACTTAATCCCGTCTTATCATAACCCGACAGGCATTGTTACATCCTCTGAAAAAAGAGCTGAAATTATTAGGCTTTTTTCACAATATCAAATTCCGATTGTAGAGGATGGCTTTAATGAAGAATTACGTTATTCAGGCTCGCATTTAGCACCGTTAATGACTTTTATCGGTGAGGGCAACAATGTTATTTATATCAGTAGCTTTTCTAAAATTCTTTTTCCTGGCTTACGTGTTGGATGGATATTAGCAGATAAGGAGCTCATCAACTGTTTGGAAAGTATGAAAAGAGCCCGTACTATTCATACATCGACACTAGATCAGGCTGTACTTTATCAATATTTACAGGATGGCTATTTTGAAAAATATTTAAAAAAGGCTAAGTTCGTGTATAAGAAAAAATATGAATTAGCCCGTCAAGCATGCCATCAATACATCTCCTTTAAGAGAATGACAGGAGATGGTGGACTGCATCTCTTTATTGAGCTTGAAGAAGGAATGAATGCTCGTACATTATTGGAAAAGTGCTATCAAAGGGGAGTTGTTTTTTATCCTGGAGATGTTTTTTACAGTAATGGCGAAGGAAGTAACACATTTCGCTTAGGATTTTCCCGGCTAACAGAAGAGGATATTGTGCGGGGTATTAAGATCATTGGAGATACCTTGAAAAATGAAATGGGGAGTTGAAAATATGAAGGTTGGCGTTATTATGGGAGGCGTTTCCTCTGAAAAGCAGGTCTCTATTATGACAGGGGAGGAAATGATTGCTCATTTAGATAAGAGTAAATATGAAGTTGTAGCAATTGAATTACATGATAAAAAAGAGCTTATAGAAAAGGTGAAAAATCTCGATATTGCCCTGCTAGCGCTTCACGGGAAATTTGGAGAAGATGGAACGATTCAAGGTGTGCTAGAAACGTTAGGTGTTCCATATACCGGAAGTGGGATGCTATCTAGCGGTATTTGTATGGATAAAAATATATCGAAAAAAATTTTGCGTTATGAAGGAATTGAAACTCCAAATTGGCTTCATCTTTCGAATATTGAGGAGCTTCAGTGGGATGAGTTAGACAAAATGGGCTATCCGTTAGTAGTAAAACCTAATTCGGGTGGCTCCAGTGTAGGGGTAAAAATAGTTTATGATAAAGATTCTTTACTCACTTCGGTTGAGGACGTATTCAAATGGGATGCTGAAATCATTATTGAAAAATATATAAAGGGTGAAGAAATAACATGCTCTATTATAGATGGCAAGCTTTTACCGATTTTTTCGATTCGCCATACAGCAACATTTTTTGATTACAAGGCGAAATACGAAGATGCCGCAACGATCGAGGAGGTTGTAGAACTTCCGTCTGCCATACATGACCGAGTTGCGAAAGCTGCAAAGGCCAGTTATGACGCATTAAAATGTAGTGTTTATGCCAGAATTGATATGATGCTCAAGGATGGAATCCCATATGTCATGGAGGTAAACACATTGCCAGGAATGACAAAAAAAAGCTTACTGCCAAAAAGCGCATCCTCGGCAGGAATGTCTTATACACAACTTTTAGATACGATTATTGAAACTTCCTTACAGGTAAGAGAATAAAGGGTTCAGCTAAGCATGAATAGCGCTAAAAAACACCTTTAATGTTGAGAGGGGATTAAACCCATTTTCAACAAAAGGTGTTTTCTCAGTTATCTTATTAAGCCTTAGATAATTCAATAAATCCATGTCCAAAGACATCTCGTACATCATGAATGGCAATAAAGGCATCCTTGTCTATTTCTTTGACGATTTTCTTCAGCTTTACAACTTCTTGTTTACTAATGACAATATACAGAATTTCTTTTTGCTCTTTCGTATAATAGCCATGACCTGAAAGGACCGTCACGCCTCGATTCATAAAACCATTTACATGACTGGCAATCTCTTCAGGTTTTTTCGAAATGATCGTAACAGCTTTTTTAGGATTCACACCTTCAATAACAAACTCCATTACCTTTGTTCCGACATAAAGCATAATAATAGTAAGCATTAATGCTTCTGCCCCAATAATAAAATAAGATGAAAAAGCAACGATTAAATCAAAAAACAATAAACCGTAACTAATACTCCAGCCTAAATATTTATTGGTCATTCTAGCTAAGATTGTTGAACCTGCTGTTGTTCCACCAACTCTTATAATTAAGCCTATACCAACTCCAGCGAACACCCCGCCAAAAATAGTATTCACGATAATTTCATTTGAAGAAATTGACCACGATTCTGTTAAATGTAAAAAGAGTGAATGGAGGGACACGGCAATAATTGTATAAATAGTCGTTTGTCTACTTAAAAATTTATAACCAACTGCTAATAAAGCTGCGTTTAACACAAGGCTCACAATACTAGGCGACCATCCGAACAAATAATAGGCAATGATTGTTACACCTGTAACGCCACCTTCACCTAAATCATTAGGTATAACAAATAAGTTTACAGCTAGTGCAAAAAGCAGCGCTCCGACCGTAATCATTAATAAATCCATACTGAACTTCTTCATATATACACCACCAAACAAATTGATTATTCCTAAATACATACTATATCAAGTTCTAGTCAAATTATATACTTTTTGGAATGTTCGTTTTTGATAAATCTATAATTGATAGTATGTCCTTTATCGGTGAGAACATTGAAAAATATATGAGCGTAGAAAGAATTGTTAACGGCAACGTTAGATTTTATTGAATATATTGGTATATCTTTAAAATGTTTTCTGGAAAGGGAGGATAAGTTACACTACTAGTGAGGGACATGCTATTTTCATCTCTGCGTGATCGGGGGAATCGTATGAGAACAAGTGTTGAAAGCAACATAACAAATTCGGCAGTGAAGATAGAATATTAATAATGGAGGTATTAATTTGAAAATAGTACTTTGGGTTATTGGAGGTTTATTAGTTTGTGCTGTTTTAGTGATAGGAGTTGGAGTTTGGATGTTTAAGAAAGAAGTAAATGAAGAGAATCCTGAATATATTGTACAATTCATCAAGGAAAATATAAGTAATGAAAATGTATCTTTAGCAATCAATTACAATAACGAAAAATGGTCAGAGGTTAATACGAATAAACAACTTCCTTTAGCAAGCACAGTTAAAATTATTGTAGCCATAGAATATGCACAACAGGCAGCAGACGGACTTATAAACCCTCAGCAACAGGTCAGTTTAAAGGAATTAGAAACGTTTTATATTCCAAAAACAGACGGTGGGGCACATGAAGCATGGATATCTGGGTTAAATCAAAGCGAAAATATTGATAGTGTGCCTTTAAGTGAAGTAGCCAATGGGATGATTGCTTATAGTTCTAATGCAAATACGGAATATTTAATGCACGTGCTAGGGCTTCATAATATTAATGAAGTGCTAAAGAGTTTAGATGTTTTAGATCATGAACCCTTATATCCATTCACGAGTGCATTGTATATACCTATTCAGTTGATGAATGAAAAGAAATTAACTAAAGAAGAAACATTAAAAGCTATGCAAAGTATGGATATGACTGAATATCGGGATCGAGCGCTGAGTATTCATAATAAATGGTTAAAGAACCCTCTTACTGATGAGGAGAAAAAACAGTTACAAAAAACGCTAAGTATGGATATGCAAAAAGTATGGTCTGATCGTTTGGTAAAAGCAACTACAGCGGACTACATTTCTATTTTGGAAAAACTAAATAGTAAAAAATACTTTAATGAAAATGTACATAAGTATCTTGACCCAGTTATGGAACAGTTAATGCAAAACCCTAAAAATCGTGAATGGCTAACTCACGCTGGTCAAAAGGGTGGGTCTACTGCATTTGTTTTGACACAAGCTTTCTATGCAAAAGATAAAGATGGTAATCAAACGGAAATCGCCTTTTTTGCAAATAATTTATCTACGATAGAGCAGGCAAAACTATCTAAAAACATGAATAATTTTCTATTAAAATTTTTAACAGACGAGGAATTCCGTTTGCACATAAAAAAAGAATTGTCTCACTGATCGATGTCTATATACAAAGTTTCCGACTGAGACGATGATGTTTGCAAATGAAGTACATTCTTTTAGCAAGCTGCATAGGATATTCTTATAATGTGTGAGGGGATTGAGAAAATGTACTACATTCCTTATTACGAAAACATGCCTATGTATAACTATGGAGATCAGCTTGTTTATTGGGCACCTCCTTATCAGATAGGGTATGCGAACAGCGCTGAACCTTCTCGTTTTTCTAATGGTGGAAGTATTGAATTAAAAGATTATGGAGCTCAGCCACTTGTCATCGATCTTGAAAATGCGACTAAGCAAAACGATATGTATCGTACGGCTCTGTGGACGGGAAAGAACTTACAGATTACTTTAATGAGTATTAATGTTGGTGATAGTATCGGTTTGGAAGTACACCCAAATGTTGAGCAATTTTTATATATTGAACAGGGTGAGGGACTTGCTCAAATGGGCCCTAGTAAAAACAATTTAAACTATGAAAGAAGGGTCCGTGAAAATTATGCCATAGTAGTACCTGCTGGAACATGGCATAATGTCACAAATACAGGGAATGTTCCACTAAAGCTTTATTCGATATACGCTCCTCCTAACCATCCATTTGGTACTGTACATGTTACGAAAGCAGACGCTGAGGCCTCGGAAGCAGGATATGGACATGGCGATGAATAATCAATTTTAGATATGTAACTTTTTCTTCGATAATACAAGCATAACTAAAAAAGACAACTCCTATTTAAAGGAGTTGTCTTTTTTGTCGTCGTTTAAATGATATATATATAGAAAATAAGCCATTCAATGTTAAAAGAGTAACCATCATTATAGTCAAAAATGCAATATCAGGAGCAAAATATCTAATCGTATGCCAAGGTGTTTCTATACTATAGCTTAATAATGGGATTGAGATCATGGCTAAAACCAAAAGTATGAAACCGAATATACCCAAAACGCCTCTTTTATTTACTTTTTTAGCTTTAACCTTTATTAAAAGATAAATAAACATCACAAAAAGTAAACATATTATAGCAATTGCTATGATTTGTAATGTTGGTTTATATTTAGGCGCTTCAACGGGCTCTTTCCCATTTAAAATATTGATAATCCCTTGTTTTAAGTAAAGAAGGGACTTTTCCTCTAATATATGACTTTTGTTAGTGAGAATCACACCGCCCCAATCGGTTTCTGGTAGATAAAATACTTCTGAGCGTGCGTCAGGATTTGAACCAGAATGCCATATCATTTCTTCTTTAGATTCTGGATAGGAGATTCGTACACCAAGGCCGTAATATCGAGATTTACTAGTTCGAACAAACGGTGAAATATAAAGGTTCATCGCATTTTTACTTAAAAAATTGTTTTGCTTATGTTGACTAAGTAGTCTAATATACTGCACCATATCTGTTGCACTTGCCGTTATATATCCATACGGTGCACCTCCATTATCATAGGTGACTGCACTTTTGACAGGGTGACCGAGCCATGATTGATAACCAGATAAGTATCCATTATCATAGGCCTTGCTACTATTAGCTGCTGCATTTTTCATCCCTAATGGAGAAAAAACTTGTTCCTCCATATACTCAGAAAAGGTTTGATTAGTCACTTCTTCGATGAGAGCGCCAAGAATTGAAAAGTTAGCATTACTATACTGATGCTTTTCTCCAGGAGCAGCAGTCAGCTTAACATTCGATAAGCTTTCTACATTTTCCTTTATAGCACTCAAATCATTAGATTCTTTGTCCGATATAGATAAGCCAGAATAAGTGCTTATCCCACTTGTTTGGGTAAGCAAATGTTTAATCGTTATTTGGGAAGCGGCCTTTTTATCTTTAAGTGTAAACCATGACATATACTTTTGAACGGGATCATCTAATTGGATGGTGCCTGCATCAACCAATCTCATGATAGCTAAGCCAGTTAACGACTTACTGATAGAGCCGGTTACAAATGGAGTTTCAGCAGTTATTTTTTCTTCGGATTCTCCTGTTACGCCCCACGATTTAGAGTAAAAGATATTATTTTTATGAACGATAGCAATAGATGCTCCTGGAATTCGCTGCTCTTCCAAAAAGTTTTCAACATATTTATCTATAGTACTCTTAATGTCTTGTTCTGCTGCGGAGATTTGTGAGACTGGTAGAAATAGATTGAATGGAATTAATAATAAACAAACTAATATAGCTTTATATATGGGGGTTGTTTTCATTGTCGTTTTCACCTATTTCCTCCAAAAAAGTTTTCCTTCATAATTTCATAGCAAAGATCTTTCATCCATGTTTAGCAAAAATATACACTTCTTTATAGTATATGATAGTTGCTGCGTATACTATTCGAAAGAAATTTGTATTCTCTTTTGCTAGCTTTGGCATTGTAACTTTAAAAACACCATTTTTCGACTCATCAATAAAAGTTGGGAATAATATTTGTTAAAATGTTTGCCTTGTAAATAAAGCAATAATCCCTTTATTCGATCTCCGTTTAAGTACACGTTATAGAGGAAATGGATACGGAGTAAAAACACTCCTTTGGTTACAAGACTATCTGTTTGGAGAAAAAGATAAGATTCGAATCGAAGGATATACGAGAATCGATAATATCGGTATGAGAAAATGCTTTACGAAAGCTGGCTTTGTGAAAGAGGGCTATTTAAGAAATGCCTGGGGAAATGCAGATGGTACTGTAACTGATAGTATCCTATATGGTGCAATAAAAGATGATTGGGCATTAGCGGAACAACTCCTATTAAGATGGATGATGTACCTTTTTAAAATAAAGTATAGGTTGAAAAGGATGATGAGAATGTATACAGAAAATGAAGTGCTAAGAGCTTTAAAAAAATCCTGGTCAATTCACTCTAGCTCAAAATGGAGTAAAGATAACCCTGCAAGAGGACATTGCGGAGTCACTACATTAGTTGTAAATGATATTCTTGGAGGCAAAATTTATAAAACATGGCTTGATGAAGGCTGGCATTTCTATAATATCCTAAATGGAGAAAGAAAGGATTTTACACAAGAACAATTTACATACAACCCCGAATATCATGATGTTCGTTCAAACAGGGAAGAGGCTTTTCAAGATACGAATGATATTCAATATAGCTATCTAAAATCGCAGGTTTATGTGTATTTAAGAAAAAGCTAGGGAGTTGAAGGCAGAAATGTTGTTTTCATAACACCTCTGCAAAGTCTCGTCTTCTTCCATGATAATTTGTCTGGTTTTCTTGATATTTTAGCAAGGTATAGTACTTTTTGATTCCAGCTTTGCGATTCATCCTGTGATAAGGAATAATTGAATTTTAGCGGAATTGTTTTTTAGGGATGATAATTCATCTTTGTTCATTTCTGCATTTAGCTATTCACTAAAAGTTGGAGATGGCATATGCGATGTATAATATGTTGATTGTAGTGGAGGCTGGGCGACTCCTTGGGGATCAGCGTCACAGATGAGACCCTGCAGCGAAGCGAAGCGGCTCATCGGACGCCGCGCCCAGCCGGAACGGAAATCAACCCCACGCTAAAGTGATGAGCCATATTATTTTTTTAATAAACAAACATGTTGACGTAAATTAACCCATCGTGTTATTATTATCTCGAATTCAAGATAACTTAATTCAAGATAAACGAATTCGAACTTTTAAATCCATATATAGAAAGTAAAGTTTAACTTTTTTCATCAGAAGGAGGTAATGATCATGGGTTTTTTAAATAAATTATTTACTTCAAAAAAAGAGGAGGAAAAAACAATGGCAGAATTAAATATCGGAATTATTATCGGATCAACACGTGAAGGTCGTGTAAGTCCACAGGTAGCACAATGGGTGAAAGAAATCGCAGATCAACGAGGCGATGCTAATTATACAGTTATTGATATTGCAGATTACAAATTACCTTTACTAGGTGAACCAGGGCAAGATGCTTCAGGCGCTCAAGCTTGGTCAGAAATTATTGCAAAACAAGATGGATTTGTATTCATCGTACAAGAGTACAATCACTCTATTACAGGTGCTCTAAAAAATGCACTAGATTATTTACGTGAAGAATGGAACAACAAAGCTGCAGGTATTGTTTCTTATGGTTCTGTAGGTGGTGCACGAGCAGCTGAACATTTACGTGGTATTATGGGTGAACTTTTAATTGCAGATGTACGTGTACATCCAGCATTGTCACTATTCACAGACTTTGAAAATGGTACTGAGTTTAAACCAAAAGAAGTGCAATCAGATTCGGTTAACCAAATGTTAGATCAATTAATTCCTTGGTCAAAAGCTTTATATACAATTCGTTAATCTGGATCAACTTACTTCAGCGAGTGTCCAAACACCCACTGAAATAGAGGAACTTAGTCTAACGCCACGTCCTGTGGCAATTTATCTGTGCGAAAGCGTAGCGACAGCAACACACGACTGAGTGACCAACATCTTGTTGCTGCCGCTACGTTAGCACTACGCTTTCGCACAAAAAACATCTGTTGGCCCAAAGCCTCCGGCGGATGTCACGGAATCGGAAAGGAGTTCTTAGGGGGATGTTAGCCTATAATCATCGCATCCATGCGATAACGCTAACTGACCTGCATCCTGCAGGCCTAAGCGCAAAGCCGATTTCGGACGCAATTATGTCGAGGCATAATTGATAGATTGAGTTAGAACAGTATTGGGTAAAGTATAGGTGAGAAAATACATTTAGTCATGAAGGGGCTTGTTAACATGAAAAAACATACTGCGGGTATTCACCATATCACAGCCATTGTAGGGCATCCACAAGAAAATATTGATTTTTATGCTGGTGTACTAGGCTTGCGTTTAGTTAAACAAACAGTAAACTTCGATGATCCTGGCACATACCATCTTTACTTCGGTAACAAAGGTGGTAAACCTGGTACAATTATTACATTCTTTCCATGGGCAAATGCTTATCAAGGACGTATTGGTGATGGTCAAGTAGGCGTAACTACTTATGTTGTACCAGAAGGAGCACTACCATTTTGGATTAATCGTCTTGCGAAATTCACTATTCCATTCCAAAAAGCTGAACGCTTCGGTGAACAAGTAGTGCAATTTGATGATCCACACGGACTTCATATTGAATTGGTGGCACGTGCAGAAGGCGAATTGAATGAATGGACATTTGGTGAAGTAACTCCGGAGGTTGCCATTAAAGGATTTGGCGGTGCAACACTGTATTCAAGTCACCCAGAAGAGACAGCAAAAGTATTAACTGAAGTTATGGGTCTTGAAAAAGTAGCAACAGAAGGCGAGTATACTCGTTACAAATCCAGCGCAGATATTGGCAATACAGTAGATTTAAAAGTTGTTCCTGGTGTGCGTGGTCAAATGGGCGTTGGGACAGTTCATCATATTGCTTGGAGAGCACAGGATAATGTAGATCACCTAGAATGGCAAGAGTATGTAATGAATCATGGACAACATGTAACCGAAGTGAAAGATCGTAATTATTTTAATGCGATTTATTTCCGTGAACCTGGTGAGATTTTATTTGAAATTGCGACAGACCCACCTGGATTCGCTCATGATGAGACACCTGAGACAATGGGTAGCCAATTAATGTTGCCATCTCAATACGAACAGCATCGTGAACAATTGGAAAGAACATTAATTCCAATCGAAGTGCGTGCACTAGATTAAAGGAGATGGGACGTTTGATTTCAATTGATCCTAAGAAAAATACAGAGCGTGAGAATTATAAGTTATTGATTGGCAGTATTATTCCGAGACCGATTGCCTTTGTTACGACAAAGTCAGAGCAAGGGGTCATCAATGGCGCACCTTTTAGTTTTTTTAATATCGTGTCTTCCAATCCGCCGATGATTTCTCTAGCTGTTCAAAGACCAAATGGGCGTTTAAAAGATACCGCTCGCCATATTCATCATCAGCAACAATTTGTTGTGCATATTGTAGATGAGGATAATGTGAAGCAGGTGAATGAAACAGCCGCGTCCTTACCTGTGACTGAAAGTGAAATTGATCGAGCACAATTTACATTAATCGATAGCCAATTGATATCTATACCAGGCATTCAAGAGGCGAAAGTTCGAATGGAATGCCGTTTAGTACAGTCGATTCCTTTAATGAATGGTGACGAACAGACAGGTGATTTGTTTATTGGTGAAGTCGTACAATATCATATAGATGAGACCATTTATAATGAAGGACGAATTGATCCAAGAAAACTAAAAGCAGTTAGCAGACTTGCCGGCTCAAATTACGCAAAAATTGGAGATATATTTGAGATAGAACGTCCTGATTAAAATAAAATGCGAAAATGTTGGTATAACAGCATTCTCGCATTTTTTTGTTTATATTAAAACTTTTCCTATATTCACTATATCTTCGTTTGTTAATAGGACATCCGTTGCTTTCACATTGTTAGCCACTTGGTTTTTATGTTTCCCGCCCGGGATAACTGCATCAACGCCATCTTGAGCTAATAACCAAGCAAGCGCTAAATTTGGTAATGTCGTTTGCTTTTCCTCTGCAATTCCTTTTAATGCTTCTACTTTTACTAATGTTTGTTCAAATGATTCGCCTTGGAATAAAGGGTCTGAAGTTCGCCAGTCACCTTTACCTAGCTTAAAGTCTTTTGTATACTTTCCGCCAAGTAGGCCATATGCAAGTGGACCGTAAGGAATAAATGAAATTTCATTTTTTATACAGTATGGCAATAAATCCTGTTCTCCTGAACGATTTAACATATTGTAAGGGGATTGTAGGACAGAAATATCATTATGCACATTTGCCTCTATAAGCTGTTCTAATGTTACGTTTGAAATGCCTATTGCTCGGATCTTTCCTTCTTCTTTTAAGCGTGACAATTCACCAATCGACTCCGCAAGAGGAGTTTCGTTATCCGGGAAGTGTAGGTAGTAAAGATCTACGTAATCCATTTGTAGCCGTTTCAAGCTATTTTCAAGTGCCCCACGTAGATATTGCGGATGATTATCTGTTTTTACTGAACCATCCTCAAACCAATGTCTACCTCCTTTTGTTGCTAAAACGAACTCATCCCTGGAGTAATTTTTTAATACTTCGCCAACAAGTTCTTCTGAACGCCCTTTTCCGTAAATGTCTGCTGTATCAATAAAAGTTATCCCTAAGTCAAGTGCAGCTGAGACTAGTTCCTGCCCATCTTGTTCATTTAAGTTTTCAAATAAGTTATGCCCACCTACAGCATTCGTCCCAAGACCAATTTCGGAAATCTTGATATTTGTTTTTTTCAAAGTATGAAATTTCATATTCCTACCTCCTCGTTGTTCTGTAATCAGAATAGAGTAAAAAAGAATATTTTACCAATATGCATCGTTATCGTTTCATATATAGAAACAAGTGCATTTTAATTGCAAAAAAGGACCAATCAAAGGTCTTAACATTATGCTAAAAGATAATGTATTTCTTCCGTCAACTGCTGACTTGCCTCGCCTAACTTTTTTGCAAACGACCGAATGGCAGTTTTCTTAATTTGATTCGTCGAACCGTGGACAGCAATTGCCCCGATGACTTCTTCATTCACATAAATAGGAACGGCAATACAACATTTACCTTCATACGTTTCTTCATTATCAACAGCATATCCTTGAGCTCTAATGACCTGTAAATGAGGAATCAATAAACCATAATCATAGAAGGTTTTTGTTGTAAAGGTATTAAGTTCAATACTATTTAATAGTTCACGTTGTTTTTTAGGTGACAGATGAGCTAATACTACTTTTCCTAGCGCGCTTGAGTGCATAGGTGTCCGAGTATCGATCGCATGAAAAGTAGGCTGTTCAAAAGGCTCACTAATCACATTTTTTATTACCATCTCACAATCTTCCAAAATACCAATATAAGTAGTTATTTCTTCTTGGCGGGCTAAATGGTATGGCGCTACGAGAGACGCCCATTGGATATCTTTGTGCCAATATAAGTGCTCATCCCTAAAAATATGAGGGTTTAATTGATAATACTTATTATATTTAAGAACATAATTCATTTTTTCTAGCGTATAAAGCATGCGAAAAACGGACGTCTTATTCATTGATAATTCTTCCATAATTTCAGTTAATGTAAGAGAATGCTTCTGACGTAATATATCTAAAATCAAAAGGCCCTTTTTTAATGTCGATACTTCATAGGAATCCATTTTGTCCTCTCCTTGCTTCTAGATAGCTTGTACAATATCATCTTTACTATTTATTTACTAGGTTGGATCGTTCATTCATTCCAGTAAAATAGTATTACAAAGTTTGATATAAAAGAATGCATCGATTAACTCGTTTTCTAGTAAAAGATAAATTGCTATAATAATCTAATTGTTGACTCGATTTAAAAATATATATAATATACTGATTATTAGTAAAAATGCATAAAAATGATATTTATTAGCTGTTTATTGGAAATGGAGTGGTTATTATGGCGAATTTTTTTCGAAGGAAGTCAATTGAGCAGGCCAATAAAATAACTGAAGTCGAACGTTTTAAACTAAAGCGTGAATTAGGGTCGTTGCAGTTATTGCTGTATGTACTAGGGGCTACAATAGGAGCTGGAATTTTTGTACTGCCAGGAACTACAGCTGCTCTTCATGCAGGCCCAGGTGTCGTTGTTTCTTTCTTAATTGGGGGTCTTGTAACAATCGCAGTCGGATTAGCCTATGTCGAATTCGCAGCGATGGCGCCCGTCGCAGGTAGCGCTTACACCTATTCTTATATAGCGCTAGGTGAAATTATTGCCTGGATGATCGGTTGGGACTTATTACTGGAATTCATCGTTATTTCTAGCACGGTCGCAGTCGGTTGGAGTGGTTACGTCGATTCATTTTTACAATCTGTCGGTATTCACTTACCGGGAGCCTTAACAAAAGATATTGCTCATGGTGGGGTTGTCAATCTACCTGCTGTGGTAGGTTGGCTTATTGTAGCTTGGATTGCTATGAGCGGGATTAAAAATGTTGGTCGATCAAATATGTTATTTACAATGGCAAAAGTCGGCGCGATTGTTTTATTCCTTGCTATCGGGGCTTTTCACATTAACCCTATAAACTGGACACCATTTACACCGTTTGGCTGGTCAGGTGTAATGGCAGGGGCGGCATTAGTGTTCTTCGCCTTTACTGGATTTGATGGTGTAACAACTGTTATGGAAGAAGTAAAAAATCCACAAAAAACAATACCAAAAGCTTTAATTGGTGGTCTGAGTGTATTAACGCTTATTTATGCATTAGTTGCGCTAGTATTAACAGGTATTGTACCATTCCCTCAATTGGATGTCCCAAATCCTACAGTGTTTGCACTACAATCTGTTGGTATTCAATGGGGCGGTGCTATCATCGCAGTATCAGTTATTTTTGGATTGCTTGCTACGATGATTGCAAATACAACTAGTGCGACGCGCGTGTTGTTTGCAATGAGTCGTGATGGGCTTCTGCCAGAACGTATTGCACAAACAAATAAAAAAACAGGGGTACCTGTATTATCAACTTTAATTGTAGTTGGAACAGGTATTCTCTTATCAGGATTTTTATCAATCGGGGAATTAGCGGAATTTGCTAACATCGGAGGTTTAACTGCTTTTGCTTTAACAACAGTTAGTGTCGTTGTTCTTCGTTATACACGACCAGATCAACCGCGTATATTCAAAGTACCTGCGTTATGGCTTGTAGCAACTGTAGGGGTTGGAGGATGTATTGTATTAATATTTAGTCTGCCACTATTTACTATAGTACGCTTTATGATTTGGTTAGCGATAGGTTTAGTCATTTACATAGGCTATGGATATAAGCACGCTAAAATGGGCTCTGATAATGAAAATCTATAAATGAGATAAACACCTCTTTAGCTCTAAAGAGGTGTTTTTTTAACTAAATTTAATGCAGGATCTGGCGCACATCCTTGTGAATAACAACATAGTATAAGTTAAACTCCCTTATATGCCCATGCGTCGATTTCGCAGAAGGCATAGCCAAGAAAGTCGTTTATAATTTTTTGCTTTTCTTGTGCCGTATTAATTTCCCCAAACAAATAAAAAGACTATCTTCGTTATATCTTGAAGTTCCATATGTGCACTTTCAAGACTCTTCCGGTACAATCCCATCTTGTCCAGAGATTTTAAGGACTCGTTACTGCAACTTGATGTTCATAAGGAGCAATTGGTTATGAATATCCTTCGAGGTTTATGGAACTTTCACAAAATCCATCTTTTCTATTATTTTCAGTTTAAAATTTTAATAAGAATATCATACTGAAACTAAGGAGCAATACTAAAATCTGTTCTTGATTAATAGGAATGAATGCTATTATGCCAGAGCATAATTGATTCCCTTCATAAAAGAAGTTACATTGGCTATGATGGTGTTCAAAGGGTTATAATAGAATAATAGAATTAAGGCTTATAACGCTGATACAGCTTTCAATAAAGTACAAAAGTATGGTCATTAATTTACAATTTGATAAGACATATAATTCTTTTCGCTCCATGGATTTAGTTATTTCTTATAAGACTTATAAAGCGGCATGCAGTAAGTCTTTTTCTAAGTGATGATGGGAATAATAATCCAAAGAAGGGGGCATATACATAAGAATGATACGTAATGTTTTACATCAATTTATTAATTGCTTATGTTCATTTGATAGCGAAACCCAGGCAGTAAAGGCAGCGAAGCCGTTTTGTAGAAGGAGTGAATACATGAGTAATTTCTTTCGAAGCCACGGATTTAAACGTTTTATAATTCTTGTTGGGATCGCTATTGCACTATATTTGATGCGAAGTATGATCAATCTTATTCTTCTCACGTTCATTATTACTTACTTGATGAATCAACTGACTACGAAGACAACAAAAAAGATTAGAAAATACACACCAATGAACGAAAAGGCTGTGACAGTTACCCTTTATCTTTTACTTGTCGCAGGTATTGTTGCAATTATCTACAAGTATTTGCCTGTCGTAACCCAACAAATTACACAGCTCTTTGACCTCATTGCTAGCTTTAGTCTCGATCCAGATGATAACGAGATTGCAAGGTATTTAGCTCCAACCTTCGAGAAGATTGAACTAGGTAAATATTTAGAGCAGGGTGTAGACCTCACACTAAAAAATCTCACGAATATTGGTAAAATTATTTTGCACATATTCATCGCACTAATTTTAAGCTTGTTTATTTTACTTGAGAAGAAGCGGATTATAGATTTTACAGCGAAATTTAAAGATAGTAAAATGAGCTACCTGTACGATGAACTACATTATTTCTCGAAGATCTTCATTCGTTCTTTCGGTAAAGTTATTGAGGCGCAGTTCATTATTGCCGCTGTTAACTGTGTTTTATCTGTTATTGCTTTATACATTATGGGCTTCCCGCATTTAATTGCACTGGGAATTATGCTCTTTATACTAGGATTAGTGCCAGTTGCAGGGGTTATCATGTCCTTGATTCCTCTCACTATAATTGCATATAGTATCGGTGGACCAATGTACATTGTTTATATTTTGGTGATCGTTATGGTACTACATGCTATGGAGGCATACTTCTTAAATCCAAAGCTGATGTCTGCCAAGACAAATCTTCCAATTTTCTATACATTCATCGTCATCCTCTTCTCAGAGCATTTCCTTGGTGTATGGGGATTAATTATTGGTATTCCATTATTCATGTTCCTTCTCGATATTCTAGGGGTTACGTCCTCGGAGGATGAACGGCAAAAAATAATGGAAACACAAGTGGACCAATAAATTGTATAAAGTTTCGGAAAAGGAATCAGTGTATCTGATTCCTTTTTGTTTTATTAATTGAAAATATATACATATGATAAAATGAACAATGACACAATTTAGGGGGGGATAGATGTGAGTAATTATGTTAAGTTCCTAGATACGGAAGCAGCCCATGCAAAGCCTAATTTTGATAGGGCAATACTTTGCATGGGGTGAATTTCAATATTTGCCCTGAAGTATTTCTTATAAAATTAGCTTTGCTACCTTATTTTATTCATTTCAAAATAAATGAGGGGTTGGCATAATTGGCTTATAAGAAGGCTTCAGCTATATTACCGGAAGAACTTTTAGTAGAAATCCAAAAATACGTTCAAGGTGAAACGATTTATATTCCTAAAATAGAAAACACGTATTTAGAGTGGGGTGCTCGTTCAGGCTCAAAGAAATATATTGAGAATAGGAATAAGTCTATAAAAGAAGCGTTTACAAATGGAGCTTCTATTGAACAATTATCTAAGGAATATCATTTAGCTGTAGAAACGATTAAAAAAATTATATATACAAAGTAATTTATTGAAGCACTAGCACCTGATATGTTAGTGCTTTTTGTATGTCTAGTACGTTTCTTAATCGAACTAGGCATATTCTTTCCGCTAGAAATCTTGTTCAATATAGTTAAAGGGGGAGGTTGATTTATGATTACAGGGCAAAGTGTATTTTTAAGACCAATTACTGAAGAAGATGTAGATAGTATCTATGAGTGTTTTCAAGATGAAGAAATTATGTATATGACAGGTATACGTAACATTTTAACGAAGGATCAAATTAGAGAGGCTTTGAGTCGATTTAGCGAAGATTCTACACGCCGTGATTTTGCTATTTGCTTAGTAGAAAATAGCCGAGTTATTGGTGATTTAGCTATTATGGAAATAGACTTAGACAATAAAAAGGCAATATTTCGCATAGCTTTACATAGGATAGAGGATTGTGGCAAGGGATATGGGGCTGAAGCGGTTCAGCTTGTTCAAAAATTTTCGTTCGAGGAGCTTCAGCTTAATCGCTTAGAGTTACAAGTATACTCCCATAATATTCGGGCAATAAAATCGTACGAAAAGGTAGGCTTCAAAAAGGAAGGAGCTTTAAGGCAATCCTTATATATGAACGGTAAGTATTCAGATGAAATTATTATGAGTATTTTACGTGATGAATATATGGAATTAAATAAGAGCTATTAGAATAGGTCAATGGTTTGGCGGTATTCTGCTAGCGATTGATGGAGGAACAATCATGGCCTTCAAATGCCTTGTAGATAGTTAATTCTTTTATTTAGGAAAACAATAAAAAACAGCTAACCCCCTTTCAATTGAAAGAGGGTTAACTTCTTTTATTGTGCATTTAAGAACTTGTTACTGAAAAAATTGTATGCGTTTTTTTCTTCATAAATATAAAAATTAGCAATGCGGTAATACCTTCTGCGACAGGGAACGTCCACCAAATAGCTTGTGGGCCAAAGAATTTAGGCAATAGTACGAGAGCAGGGATAAATAATAGAATACTGCGAAGTAACATGATGGTTGTTGCAAGACGTATTTTTTCAATTGACTGGAAGAATTCCGCAAATACCATGTTCACTCCAAGGAATGCATACCCAATTGCAAAATGTATAAAGCCTTGTGTAGCCATATTGCGAATGTCAAATGTGCTATCACCAAATAATGCAATTAGCTGGGAAGGGAATAACATAGCAATAATGACAGTCGTTAAACCTATAATAAATGCAGTGGCAATACCTATTTTCAATAATGCTGTTAATCGGTCAATCAACCTCGCACCGTGGTGATAACTAACTAGTGGCTGTAAGGCCATACCGATGCCAAGGAATACTGTTAAAAGTACAGTATGAATATAGTTAACCATTGCATAAGCAGTAACGCCGTCTGAGCCTAAATAATGTAAAAATGTAACATTGTATAAAATAACCATTACAGCGACGGAGGCTTCAACGATAAAGCTTGGTAGACCAATAGCGAATATTTTCTTTAAATCAGATGTGCTGAAAAATGTACGAACAAATTTTAATTCGGATTGCTTGCGGAAGAAGTGTAGGCATAGAACCGACATACCGATTATTGTGGAGATTGCTGTAGCTAGGGCACAGCCAGTTACGCCGTAATTGAGTACGAAAATAAAGATGTAGTTTAAAATAATGTTTAACACAGAAGTAGTGATTAAGCCCATCATCGCAAGCTTTGGATTGCCATCATTTCGAATAAAAATACTTAATAAGTTTTCAATTGTATAGAACACACCGAAAATCAAAATAACATGTAGATACTCTTGAACATAAGGGAAGGTGGCGTCACTTGCCCCAAATATATAGGAGATTTCCTTTAAATTTAATAAAAGGATTAGAATCAGTGTCATGACGACAACGATCATTGTTGTAAATGCTAATGTAAAGAGCTGATGTGCTCGTTTTTTATTGCCTTCACCGAGGGAAATTGAAAATAGTGTTGCTCCACCCATACCAATCCAAAGGGAAATGGATAGTAAAATCGAGAAAATTGGTACGGCGATATTTACTCCTGCTAAAGCGGCTGGTCCAACTCCATGACTAACGAAAATACCATCTACTAAAATATTGACTGACATCAGCAGCATACCAATCATAGCCGGGAATAAATATGATAAAAACAAGGGCCTGAGCGGCCTTGTTTCAATTGGATTAATGGTAGTCATGAGCATATACCTCCTTTACCATCACCTTTTCACCTTTAGTATCTAGCTCACCGTTAAAGACGAAGCCAAACTTTTTATATAATTGAATAGCTACTGTATTGTTGTCATAAACGCTTAAATATATATTTTGACAGCTGTATTTAGCTACTAAATATTGAATAAGCTGCTGTAAAAAGTATTTTCCCAATCCTTTGTGCTGGTAGCGCTCATCAATGAAATAGCGATCTAACCAAACACGTTGTGAATTGTCTGTTTGTGGGAACATGCCATACATAGCGAAGCCGACTGCATGATCTTCCTTATACAATCCTACAGGGATAAAGCGTTTATCTTCCTTTGCCTCTGCTAAGCATTGTTCTGTACTTTCAATAAAATCTTGCTGATTATCAGCAATGCGTAGTGCTAATACTTCCTCTTTGTTTAAAGCTGTAATGTCACGAATTTCCGTGAACATAATTTCAAAACCTTTCTATTTTTAATTTCTTTCAGCAGATGTCACGGAAATCGGAAAGGGATCTTTATGCAAGCACAAACCGATCCCGGACTCAATTATGCACTGGCATAATTAATTGTGAATAGCTACAATCTAATGTATATAGTTACTATATAGTCAAGGAGGGGATTTTAAAAATGTTTAATAAAAATGTAAAATATTTTACAACTGGTGAGTTTGCTAAAATATGCAAGGTTAATAAACAAACGTTAATTTACTACGACCAAATTGGTTTATTATCACCAATTATGAAAGATAGTAAAGACTACCGTTATTATTCTGTTGCACAATATGAATTTTTTAGTGTGATCGAGCTATTAAAGGCGGTCGGCATGTCTTTAAAAGATATTCAAAAATATATGGCCGAAAAATCACCTGAAAATTTTTTAGACTTGATGTATCAGCAAAAGGAAATTGTAGCGAAAAAACGCCGGGAGCTGGAGATGATTGAAAGCATTATTGATGTCAAAATTGATTTAACAAAAGAGGCTTTACACCTTGATTTTGATAGCATTACGATTGAACATCTGCCAGAGGCAACGTTGTATTTAAGCAAAAATATTGAGGATTCGACGGAAGAACAGTTTACGAAGGCTGTTTCAGACTTTATAGATGAATTAGATCGCTCGCAATTAGACACAGGCTATCCTATTGGAGGAATTACAAGAAGAGAGCAAATATTAGCCGGAAACTATGATAACTATAGTTACTTGTATATAGAGCAGCCGCATCCACGAGAAGGCCATCCTTATTTCGAAGCGATTGAAGGGGATTTTATTGTTGGATACCATGTAGGAACGTCCACTACATTGGGTGAATCATATGAGCGATTATTTAAGGTCATGCGGGAAAAGGGCTTTGAACTAGGGCAATACGTATATGAGGAATATATTTATGACGCCGTTATTAAAAATCGTGAAGAGGATTATGTAACGAAAATTATGATAGAAATTAAAAAGGGTTGTTGATCCGTAGTATGTAATTTAGGTACAAAAAATAGTTGGTGAATAAAAGGGGAGAGAAGAATGAACTATTTTACAATATTTGCATCTAAGAACAACATTGATGATATTGAGTTTAAAATTTCAGATGTTTTTGCAAAAGGTTTTGCCATTGGTAAAAATGAAAACGAGTATTTATTAAAGTCTAAGGCGCTGTTTAAAAAACATAAATTAATCATTAGAGTCATGTCTGAAGATACGAATCCAAACTACTTCGTTAATAATATTCCTGGGATGATGGGGTTTTACGATAACATTCCTTTTGAAGATGATCATTTAAAAGAATTAGTGTTGACTCAAATAGCCGTTTTAAATACAGTGATTGCGATTGAATCAGAAAAAGAGATACATGAAGACCAGATGCTGTTATTTACGGAACTGCTATCAAAAATAGGGGGGATTGGCTTTTTACCGAATGGCACTTTGTTAGCCGATGAAGGAGCGGTTATTGTTTATCCTGACGGGCAATCAGGACCGTCCAATTTCAGACCCCATGCGTGTACACGCAAGGTTATGGGACAAGAGGTGACATCAGAAGAAGGCGAGCAAAGAAAAAATAAAACGATAGCCTATTTAAAAGAAAAAGCTATTCTATATACAGCTTCCCTTCCTCAACTCCCAGCAATAGAGGCTTGTCAGTTTAAAACCAAAGAAGACATTGCTAGAAGAGCAGTAGCTCTGTTAATTGTCATTCAATTTGCTTGTGATGTGGCACAAGGCGGAAATGTGGAAGAATCGCGAGACTTTTTCATCAATATGTTACGCACATATAAAGTGGAAAACTATCTAACTGAAAATGAAAGAGACTTTTTACAAGCTTCAGAACCAGATGTGCAAAAAGCCATTAATATTTCATGGCAATACGAGGCTTATTGGGCACTTATTTGGGCACTTGGCTTTGTTGAAGAACTCGATTTTCCTGATGAAGTATGCGATTGCGAGTATGCCATTCAAGTTGTTTCTAACTGTGAAACGTTTGAACAACTTTATCTTCAAGCTGTCATGCGTAGTCAGGAAGAGATTTTAGATGAAGCCGACAAAATTTACAGATATCATTGGGCTTGTGTAGATAGTCGTATACAAGAACGACCAGCTCCTGCGGGGATGAATGAAAGTATCGTTATGGAAAGACGTAGGGGCTTGTTCTGGATAATAGGGCATCGCAATGAAGACTGGGATACAATTTCAATGGATACTTAAACATAAAGAAAAATAGCAAACTAGTAGGTTGAGCTAGTTTGCTATTTTAACAATATTATTTAATATAATTAGGCTTACTTACCTTATCAATCAGAAGAAGGCCATCATATTGATCTCGCGGAACAAGACTTTCCTGAATCATTCCCCAGCTATACGATAAACGTGGTTCAAACATCCATGAGTTTCCTCGCTCATTTTGACGGTTTCGCATGTCGATAAATGTGTACGGTTTATTTGATGACGAAAGAATATCCTCGACCGATCCCTTTATAGGAGGTAAAACGGTCATAGGTTCACCCATATTGTTTGCTGTTTCGCCACTAGCCATATAAAGGCCAAGTACATAGCTATATTTCTTGTAGATATCTGGTAGACGCTCACCCATTAACTTTACCGGGTAAGGAGAACCCATTACTTCGGATTGTGCTTTACGAATATGGTCATTATGCGCCCAGACGATAAACTTTTCAGTCGGATAAATCTCCTCTGCCAACCAAAGTAGGTTTTCCATCATTGCTTGGTCACGCCATTCCATTGTCTTATAAAAAGACTCAGGGTTATATTTTTCTAGATCAATATTTGATTGAATTGATAGTTCTACATATTCGTCTGCTAAACGGATACGGTCAGCCAAAGTACGTTCCATAAGTTTTACAATATGTGGCTCGCTAGGATAAGCTGCTTGTAACTCTTTTTCTTTAAGCTGTACCTGTGATTTTACTTGTTTATACACGTCGATAATGCTAGGTTTCGCCTCTTGGTAGCCTTTTAAATCCTTACCGAAGCTCCAATCAGCAAGTTGCTTCTCTACTTCACTGAACTGTTTCGCAAGCTGACTATTTTGTAGCCAGTCACCGTTCGTAAATGCATTTTGCTGTTGAATATCAAAGCCTGCTAATTTTAAAGGTTTATCTGTTTTCTGTGTTTTTTTAGCATATTCAAATAACGGTAGTGTTTCTTTTGTCCACCATACACCAAAAATAGAATCCTTCATCGTTTGTTTCGCTGTTTGTTTGTCGATTTGCCCCTGAGCATTCATGGCATTCCCCATACCACTTTCGAAGGCTAGGACATTGTAGCCCATTTCTTGGTGTAAAAATTGAATTAAACGTGTTTTTGCTAGGTTAAATTCTGCTGCGCCATGTGAACTTTCCCCTAAAAAAACGATGCGCTTATCATGGAGTAAAGGCTTTAGCATCTCTAAATCTTCAAATTTATTAGATGGAATGTTTTGTTGAATAATAGCTTCAGGCTGAATGGACGTTAAACTGTAAGCATGGTCGTTTGTCCACTTTTTCCACTCTTGAAGTGTTTCATTAGATGTGCGAGCTACCTTAACTTCTAATTTATTTTCGAAAGCTACGCGTTCTTCTATCACCGGAACTGCTGCCGATGCATTTGAAACTCCGTTGAACGCTACAAAACTTGTTAGCGCGATACTTAATGATAATAAAACCTTACGTTTCTTACCTTTTGTCACTCTCTATCAGTCCTTCGTTATATGTTAAGGCTAATTATAGATAGTGAAGTTTAAAGTAAAAGGGGAGTTTGTTTAAATTTTGTTTAAATTTGGTCTAATTACATGATTAAGGTTCATCACCAAAAGTAGTGGGTGAAATTTTTAAAAAAACATTTTATATTAGTTGATCTTCGTTCCGGCTGGCCGACTCCTCGGGGCGTCAGCGACAAAGCGCCCAGCCGGAACGGAAATCAACCACACGTTAGGGTGATGAGCCATTATTAAAGTTATTTGAGCGAAGACAGTAAAAAAACATCTCCAAAGTGTAAGTACACTGTAGAGATGTAATTTTATTTATAGTGATACGTGCTAGCTCTAGGATGATTCCGTTGTATTTGATTGAACCATGCACGATCCTTTTCCTCTTGTTTTAATGTACTAACGATTGTTGATGAGCAACTAACACAGATTTTTGCCTGAGTAATTTGTCCACAGCGTTCACAAGGCGCCCCTAAATTAGGGAAAATCGATTTTTTTAACTTTCCTGCTTTTACCCATTTATAGAGTAGGTCTGATGAAACCCCAGTCACTGCAACTACCTCATCGTTCGTTAAATAGCGATTATTTTTTCTTAGTAAAAAATGATGCAATTCCGAAAAAATATCTTCTTCTCTCACATCAATCCTATTAGTAAATAGCAACATATTTATTACTCTCCCCGTTTACATTAATTGATGACTTCTCCTATATTGTCATTTACGTTGTTAGGTTGATCGTCGTATTTATAGTTTTCCCAACGATTTCGTGCTAGTTTTCGATATTTATTGGAAACATGTCGATCTGCAATTAATCGAGAGAATCCTTTTTTCGCCTCAGCAATATCTCCAAGTCGAAGGCTTAATTCAGCATGTAAATATTGAATTCTCTCTCCGCCCTCTTGATTGGATGCAAAAGATTTACTGTAAAAGTCTCTTGCTGCAAAGAGGTAGCGCATTTCCGATTCATGATCATTTTTTAAGCGATATAGCCAGGCTATTTTTAGTGCGAAATTGGCCATAAGAAGTGACTCTTCCATTGATGCTCTTGATACAAGATAGGCTAATTTAAGGCTTACAATGGCATCATCAATCGTACGTTCCTTGCAAATATCCATTGGTTTTTGTAGCTCTTTAATGTACAGCTCATCTATAAGAAGCATGAAAGGTCCATACGTTCTTGTCATAGATTTGTGATAAGCGTAGCCACAATGCGGACAAACGGCAACCTCATACAATAACGGGTTTAAACCTTCATAAACTGGCATGAAGTCTGTTTGTTCCTCGATAATTTTATATCGATTAGGGCGAACTTTATATGTAGTAAAATGCTTTTTGCAAAACTTACAATCCACACTACTTTCATAGTAATAAATATTAAATGCCATAAGAATCAACTCCTTTCCACCCAAATAATTTTATGTAGAAGACTCCTACCTCTGATGGTAGTAAGAGGGATGTGAATATATTTCTTTTGTTCTATTTATATGAAGGGCGATGTCGTTCAATATATTTAATTTAGTTTCTCTTATTTTAACAATTCTATGTTCTTTGGTATACTCCTTTAGAATTATTAAAATAAAAATGTTCGATGCTTTTTTAGTTATTTGAAATACCGATACGTACCCGTAATAGTATTTATCGGTGTTGCTGAAGTAATTTACATGTTCGTTTTAGTTTGTCGAAATACGTACAAATGTTTAAATAAATAACTACTTATTTTTTTATTATAAAGTCGTTTGTGCAGGTTAAAATACCTATATTGTGTTTTGGAATAAAGATGCTTCCTCTCAATTATTAACGTAAAATTACAAGTATGTTGGATAGGGAATATAGGATTATGATTGACGGTAAAGAGGAGCCAATTAACGCTCGCCTGTAGTGGAAATGAGTGTCTTTAAATTAGATTCATCATCAAAATTGCGGATGACATTTATAGGGTAATCTTCGTTCCGGCTGGGCAAATCCTTGGGCAGCAACGAAGCGGCTCATCGGACGCCCCCAGGAAGCTCTACTCTGTGCGAAAGCGTAGCGGCAGCAGCAAAGCGCCCTGCCGAACGGAAATCATCCCCCATGCTTTGGTGTTATTCCTCTGCTAGATTTACATCTAATATGTAAAATGAAAAGGAGCGAACGATGGATTATAAAATTGTATTCTTTGATGTAGATGGAACGCTTGTTAATTATGAAGATGGTCGTATGCAAGAACGTACAAGGACCGCTATTCAACAATTAAAGGATAAAGGAATTCATATTGTAGCTGCTACAGGAAGACCTTTATCAATGTGCCAGGATTTAAGGAATGTAGGAATAGAGACGTTTATTACAGCTAATGGTGCATATGTTAAGCACCAAGATCAAGTCATACATAAAATACCGATTGCCAAAGAAGTAGTCCAAGTAGTGAAGGCTTTTGCTGATGAAAATAAACAAAGTCTATCGTTTTTTACAGAAACATTATCAATGAATAACGTTCAAGAAGAAGAGACATTAAAAGCTATGAAAGAAACATTATCTTTGCGAGAGTTTCCCGTTATCAATGAAGATATTGGAACGAAAGAAGTGTATTTAATGTGTTTATATGGTGATGAGGATGTTGAGAAAAAGTATACCTCCACATTTCCTCATTTATTATTTAAAAGGTGGCATCCTAACATAACAAATGTTTTGCAGTATGATGTTTCTAAGTCTATTGCTGTTCAAGCTGTACTAGAATATTTCGACTTGAGTCCTGATGAAGCACTTGCTTTTGGGGATGGAGATAATGATATCGATATGCTAGAGCAGGTCGGCTTCGGTATTGCAATGGGAAACGGTAGTGAAGCATTAAAAAATATCGCTAATTTTGTAACAAAGAAATCAACTGAAGATGGTATTGATTATGCTCTTCGTGAGCTAGGAATCATTTAATGGGAAAAACTGTATTGAATTCATAACACTCATAATGTTGTCTCCATTGAGTTATGATAAAGCTAACTATAAAAATTATTATGCTTTAGGTGGGATGGATTTATGGCGCAGCATGTGCAATCTCTTATTGAACATTATGGATATTTTGGCATCATTCTTGTCCTAATTGGGGGGATTGTCGGGCTGCCACTTCCTGATGAATTATTTTTGACATATGTAGGGTATAGCGTTTATCGAGAAACGCTTGCACATATTCCTGCTTTAATCAGCGCTATCGTAGGTGCGGTAGGAGGAATTACTTTGAGCTACTATATAGGCTATAGATTCGGGCTACCTTTATTGCAAAAATACGGTTCGAAAATTCATATTACTGAGCAGAAAATTGATTTTACTAAAGAGTTATTTGCAAAAATAGGGCCGGGATTATTATTAATAGGATATTTTATTCCTGGTGTGCGCCATCTTACAGCATATATTGCCGCTATTAATAATTATCCTTATAAAAAATTTGCTTTCTTTGCGTATACGGGAGCAGTTATATGGACATTTACGTTTATTACTTTAGGTAATGTACTAGGTGAGAAATGGCATTATGTTGAGGCATATTTATCCCGTTACAGCATTTATCTTATAGTATTGTTTATAATAATTATGCTGATCGTTTATGTTGTTTTTAAAAAAAGGAATCCCACTAATATAAATGATTAAGAAAGGTCTGGTTCAATATTTATTGAATCAGACCTGTTGCTATATTAAGGCAATATAGCAAATGAACGAACAGGGAATCCAGATGCTTTTTCAGGCTTCGGCACAATATTGAATATAACGGCGCCTTTTGGAGGTAGCTTATCCAAATTTGTCATAAGCTCAATTTGATAAGTATCTTGCTCAAGCACAAAATATTCGCCGTCTAACTTACCGTTTTTACGAAAATCTGTTGCTGAATCCGTATCAAAAGTTTCGTGGCCGATTGCACTTACTTTTCGTTCGTTGAATAAAAATTGCAAAGCTTCTAATCCCCAGCCAGGAATATGATTATTGCCATCGGTATCTTTATTGCTGAAAGCCTCTTTATCTGGCCAACGTTTACTCCAATCTGTACGCAGCGCAACAAAGGTACCTTCTTCAATTTCTCCATATTCAGCTTCAAAGTTAAGAATATCTTGAACGCTTAACGTGTAGTCGTTGTTAATTTCAGCTTCCTTCGATTTATCAATAACGATTAGTGGGAGTACTAGTTCTTTTAGCTCCAATTCCTCTAAATAGCGTGTTTCTTGCACGAAATGGATAGGTGGGTCGATATGTGTTCCGTATTGTCCAGGGAAAGAGAATTGTTGTGCAAAGAATCCATCATCATGTGAAAATAATGTTTCAAATTTTGCATCATCAAACATAAAGAAATGAGGAGAGTTTGGACCGAATGTATGTGTTAAATCAACCCATTCTTTTGATTTCAATAATTTTATTGCTTGTAAAAGTTCGTTTGCCATACTATTTCCCTGCTTTCTGTGCATATTTTGGGTGCGATTCTTTGCGTATCATTCACGTTAAAGAGCAAATAAAAAAGAGTCCTCCTTGTAGAAGAGGACTCTTGTGCAAAGCAAATGCAGTAAGTCTTCTCATCTTCAAGGCTAAATTATGCCATTTGGAATTAGCACCATACCTATAGGCTGGTTGCTGAGACTTCATAGGGCCAATCCCTCCGTCTCTCTTGATAAGAAAATACGATATAAAAATTTTCAGAAATAAAGTTTACAAATAATTTAGCATATTTATTTATAGGTTACAAGTTCAATAGGGATACGAGGTTAAAAAATTTCAACACTTCAAAACCTCCAAAAGCATGCGAAAAGCAAAAAGAGGCCCTCTTCAAAGGGCCAACTCTTCACCAACTCAAAGCTAATGTAAGCTTACAACAGCCGCTATCAGTAAATATTATACGAATGCCATCTGGCGTATAGGTAGTTTCGAATTTTATCGTAACGCCCGTTGACGTAATTAATTTTTCAACTTCTGTTTTATTTGATAGTTGCGCTGCGTTCATAAGATCATGTGCAAATTGCTCTGATTCATCAATTTTATCCGTAAGTAATTGTGCTTGCTGCATAATAATCTTGACTCGTTTCGCGGAAGTCTTTAATTTCACTGTATTGATGGATGGAAATGGACTTCTATTCGTTGGGTCAGGCATTGCTAGATGTCTAGAAGGTTGTTGAGTAGTTGGTTGATTTGCCATTACCCATGCCGGATAATAATTAGGATAGACAAAATACGGATAAGGATTGTAATACAACTAAATTTCCTCCTATCCTATAGTTGATACATTATCTTATGTACAACAAAGACTTTAGGTGTTAATGGCAAATGCTTTGAAAAGCCTGAGCGAAAAGGTACTCAAGTCTATGCAAAAGGAGGGATTGATTTCCGTCATCGCTGATCCCCGAGGAGTCGCCCAGCCTCCACTCCAATCAACATGTATCTTCTGGCATGGCACTTTAATTTATAGTGATAAAACAAAACATTAGCCACAGATTTTTTGAGCGAAAGCGAAGTAGCTTAGAACGGAAATTATCCTCATTTAAAGTGCTATAACATTGACAAATATGTCCTTTTCATTGTTTTTTGATCCTATAAGCAAGGGGACTATTGTTTGTTTCTATCAAAGATTAACCATAGGAATGTAGTAGCTGCTGCAAGCATCACTAAGCCGAATCCGTATATAGGTGTATGTGCTAATGATTGGTGGCGAATGATGAATCCTCCAATGTATGACCCTATAAAAATGCCAATGTTAAAGGCCGAAATGTTTAATGCGGAAGCCATTGAAATAGCTGATGGTATATATTTTTCTGAAAGCTGAACGGCATAAAGCTGTAATCCCGGTACATTCATAAACATAAATAGACCCATCATAAGGACCATTAATAATCCCATGATTGATGACTCCAAAAAGAAGCCAATGCCGAGTACAGCCAGTGCTAAGCCGATAAAGATAATAAAGATAGAACGTAAAGGGTTATTATTCGCAAAATGACCACCTAATGTATTACCGATTGCAACACAAATACCGTATCCGATTAAGATCACGACAAGTGCTTTTGGTGAGTAGCCCATATACTTCTCTAAAATAGGGGAAATATACGTATATACTACGAATGCGCCACCATATCCAATTGAGGTAATAAAGAGAATTAGTAGCATTCTTATATTCCCTAAGACTTTCCCGATATCTCGAATAGATATTGGATTTCCTTTAGATAATTGACTAGGTACAAGCAGGGCATTACTAATTAATCCGATAATACCAATAACAACAATGAAAAAGAACGACATTCGCCAGTCAGTTACTTGTCCAATAAAAGTTCCTAGCGGGACGCCTGTGACAGTTGCTAATGTTAACCCTGTGAACATAAAAGCTATTGCACTTGCTCGTTTATTAGGTTCCACAACATCTGCAGCGATAACAGAGGCAATAGACATAAACACGCCATGTGCTAATGCTGAAATAACACGGCCGATTATTAGTAATGAGAATAAGGGTGCTAGAGCTGTGAGTAAATTACCAATAATAAAAAGTACCATGACGAGCAGTAACACATTTTTCCGACTAAAGCTTGATGTACATGCTGTCAAAAGCGGTGCACCAATAGTTACACCTAGTGCATATATGGATACGGTTAAACCCGCAGTACTTAACGTTATGCCAAAATCTTCTGTTATTAATGGGAGGAGTCCGACGCTGATAAATTCTGTTGAGCCAATGCCAAATGCACTGATTGCAAGTGCGAGTAATGTTAGTTTAGCATTCGGAACTTTTGTTTCTTTCATTCTATTACTATCTCCTTTGATTTTTTGTATAGTGTATTGTAATATTCATACATGCCTAAAAGTTGTGTAGAGTACTTTTAGTTACTTTTGAATATTTTAGGAGGTTTACAATGAAAAAAGTTTATAATATTGGTGTTGAAGCCACTCTTGAAGTCATTGGGGGCAAATGGAAACCTATTATTCTTTGTCATCTTAACCACCATGGTAAGATTCGTACGAATGAATTCCGCCGATTGATTCCAGGCATCTCGCAAAAAATGCTAACGAGCCAATTGCGTGAATTAGAGCAGTCTGGTTTAATTAATCGCAAGGTTTTCAATCAAGTACCGCCAAAAGTTGAATATTCGCTAACACCTTATGGTCAAGAGATGGACCCTGTGTTGAACGTCCTTTGCACTTGGGGTGAAAAACATATCGAAAAGCTACAAGATAAAGGTGAAGATGTACTGTTAATGCAACGTGATGAGGATATCGCGATGATGCATACATCTTAAATAGATTGGAAAGAGACTGTCTGAGAAGAAAATTAGACAGTCTCTTTTTTCCGTTTATAGAGCAAAGTCAAAGTCATCTGGATTTGGGCCAACACGTTGTTCCAGATTCATAGCGTTAATGATCGCCATCTCTTCTTCAGTTAGGGTGAAATCAAAAATATCAGCGTTTTGAATCATACGTTCTTTACGCACAGACTTTGGAATTGTGATGATACCGTTTTGAATATTCCAGCGTAAAATAACTTGAGCATTTGATTTCCCGTATTTTTCAGCTATTGTTGAAATAGTTTCGTGATCAAGAAGCCCACCTTGCATTAACGGTGCCCAAGCTTCCATTTGTATATTGTGCGCTTCGCAAAATGAACGTAGCTCAGCTTGTTGTAAACGTGGATGGAATTCCACTTGGTTAATAACAGGTGTGATACGTGCTATTTTAAGAAGATCCTGTAAATGTGACTTATGGAAATTACATACGCCAATGGCTTTAATTTTCCCTTGCTCGTATAAATCTTCGAGTGCCTTCCAAGCTTCTTGATATTTATTTTTACCTGGCCAATGAATAAGGTAGAGGTCTAAATAATCTAGCCCTAATTTTTCTAAGCTTTCCTCGTATGCTGCAATTGTCGCTTCATAGCTCAAGTCATCGTTCCATACTTTGGATGTAATAAATAAATCCTCACGCTGTAAATCAGTAGTTGTTAGTGCCTGCCTAATACCTTCACCAACCCCTGCTTCATTGCCATAAATAGCGGCAGTATCGATGCTACGGTAACCGACCTCAATCGCATTTTTCACTATTTCTGCTGTAGCATCATTCTCTACTTTGAATACGCCTAACCCCATTCCTGGCATTTGTAAGCCATTATTTAATGTGATTGTATCTTGTAAATGATTGATCATTTTTCTGTCCTCCAATTTTCGTTGTTGCTTTGTGCTTTTTTATTATGCTTTCGTTCCATTGCGAAAAAAAGTACGCACTTTTTAGTTTCATAGAAACGTGGAGGTTACTTTTGTGAAATATCAATGATTCACAGGAAGAAATTTTTATAGTTTACGTAGTTCGGTCACCTGGGTGGATTACAATTAGTGGTAGAAAAGTAAAAATTATAGGGTGGTGAATAAGGGGTGGTAATAACGAAAAACTTGGCAGATCACTTTGAAATGACGGAAATCAAGATGTTTGAGTCGAGGCTGAATGCAATAAAGGAAATTCAGAACAATGCTATGGGAGTAGAGGTTGGTCAATTTGATGGTGCCTATGCTTTTTTCATTAAAAATATCCCCGGTCCCTCATACAATGTGGTAAAGGGTGATAGCTTTAGTTCAGAGGATACGATAGATAAAATACTTAGCTTTTATAAAGCAAGGGAAATCCCAGCCCGTTTTGATTTAGCCCCTCCATATGTAAACACTACTTCGCTAAAAAACTTACATAATGCTGGTTTTTTTCAGAGTGATTTTCATGCAACATTATATTGTGAGCTAAATGAAGAGATGGTAGGGAAAACAAAGAATTCGTGCATTAAAATAAGGCAAATCGATGAAGACGGATTTGATCGTTACGGAAATATCTATGTTGAAGGTTTTGGTATGCCAGCATTTTTAGCAGAAAGTGTTGCGACAAATAATCAGGTGTTGCATGACAAGCCTGGCTGGTCGTTTTATATTGCTTCTCTTCAGGGTGAGGACGTTGGTGTTGGTTCTTTATATGTATATAATGGGACGGCCGTTTTAGCTGCCTTTGCCGTGAAACAAATTGCCCGTAATCAAGGAATTCACCAAGCGTTAATACAGTTTCGTATCAACGAATCCCTCAAACAAAATTGTAGTGTAATGATAGGGCACGCCAAATTTGCATCTATTAGTCAAAACAATATGGAGCGTTGTGGATTGAAAATGGCTTATACAAAGAGTACATGGACAGAAGCAACATGAGGATTGCAAGAAGCTAGAAGGGGATTCAATGCTTAAGATAGAATAAGTAATTGAATCTTTTATAAAGGAGAGAGTAGGATGAATCGTTTAAATTTAATTACATTGGGTGTAAAGGATATGATCGAGTCTCTTAGGTTTTATAGAGAGGGTCTGGGATTTGAAGTGGTTGTGTATGGCAAGGAAACAAACCCAGATGTTATTTTCTTTAATAATGGAGGGACAAAAATCTCACTGTTTCCGATTGAGCGTTTAGTAAAAGATATAAACGAGGTAAATCCACCAACTATTGGTAATGGCTTTAATGGGATTACGCTTGCTTATAATGGAAAATCGAAAGAAGAAGTTGATCAAGTGTTTGAATTAGCTAAAAATGCCGGAGCGGAAATCGTCAAGGAGCCAGAAACTGTATTTTGGGGTGGTTATAGTGGCTATTTCCAAGATCCGAACGGCTACTATTGGGAAGTTGCTTACGGGGACATGTGGCAGTTTGATGATCATGATATGTTGATTATTACAAATAACTGAAAAGATTGACGTATTTGGGGAATCCAAATACGTTTTTTTGATGGTTAGCTTGTTTTATCGAGAAATAATTTGGTTTTATCGACGTAATTTTTAATTTATCACCCAATTATTTAGTTTTATCACCCAAATTTTTAATTTTATCGACATATCCCTAGCCTTAGATGTGATTTATGCAATGACTCTCTCACTTTACAGACAATGATTGAGTACAAATCTATGAAATCGTATAATACAGAATAACATTTATTTCTAAAATCTAGATTAGATTGGGAGGATTACCATTGTATCGGATATTGTACATAGAAGACGAAAAAGAGATCGGCCAATGGGTGACAAAGGATTTAACGGAAAGAGGCTATGAGGTTACATGGCTTGAATCTGGGGAAGAGGTCGATCAGCACATAGCTTTTAAAGATATCGCTATATTGGATGTGATGCTGCCAGGCTTAGATGGCTTTTCAATTGGCAAAAGAATTAAGCGAGAAAATAAAGAGATCCCAATTTTAATGCTGTCAGCACGAACTGCCGTTGAGGATAAAATAGAAGGCCTTAACTTCGCGGACGATTATTTAACGAAGCCATTCCACCCAGATGAACTTATAGCCCGTATAGAGGTTTTACTAAGAAGATATCAAAAAAATGATGATGTATTAGATCTTCAGCATTTAAAAATTTATACGAAAGATATGCGGATTATCAACAAGGAAACTGATGAAGAAATTCAATTAACGGGTAAGCAATTCTATTTATTACAGTATTTTATTCGCCATTTAAATCAAATTTTAACGAAGGAACAGCTCTATGAAGGTGTCTGGGGAGAAAGCTACATAGAAGGCGATAAAACATTAATGGTACATATTCGATACTTAAGAGAAAAAATAGAAATAAATCCTGCTAAGCCGACAATTATTGAAACCATTCGTGGTATTGGATACAGGGTGAAACAATGAAATTTTTTCGTTCATTACTAGCTAAGTATATGTTTATCATTCTGCTCGCTATTTCTATTGTTCAAATAGCCTATCTCGTCATTCCTCTTTTTGTTTTAGGGATTGCCCAAAATGGAGAAGATGATCTTTCAAAGGGAGCTGAGATTGAGAGTAAAGTAGAGGGAAAATGGCATGCAGAAGCTAAAAGTTTAAAAAACATGACAGAGGAAGCAATTGTTCAACATTTTGAAAGTTGGAAAAAACAATACCCTAAAGCATCTATGTTTTGGGTAGGTGAGGATGGTACATTGCTTACAACATTGAATGTGACTGAGCAACTTCCATCAAAATGGACACCAGCATTTACAACAAAGTTTATAAAAGAACGCTATGGTGGAGATCCATTTACTGTCATTGCTTTTTTAGGTGAGGATGAATCGAATGGATTTATCGTTTTTGAAATTCCTAAAGAAGTGTTTACACCACCAATTAGGAGTGTTTATGAAAAATATGGTGCCTTTGTATTTTTTGGTGTTATTGCGATTATTTTATTTTTCATTATCATCTCCTTTTTATTTTTCAAAGGGATTCGGAAACGACTGTTGCACCTTCAAGAAGCAATGGAACTTCGTGATGTAGATGGCCTACCTATTGAAACAAAGGTCAAGAAGAAGGATGAAATCGGTCAGCTTGAACATAGCTTTAATCGCATGGTGTGCGAGCTTAGGGAAAGTAAGAATCGCGAGCAAAAGGAAGAACAGTTAAGACGTGAATTGATTGCTAATTTATCACATGATTTACGAACACCATTAACGAAAATACGGGCGCAATCCTATTCAATAAGTAAAGAAGCATTATCAAAGGATGGAAAACAAGCGATTAAGGCAATGGAAGCATCGATTGTTAGTGTTGACGCTTTAATAGAAAATTTAATGTCCTATACACTGTTGATGGCTAGTAAATATAAATTTGAGGCGAAAGAAATCAACGTTATTCGTTTTGTACGTGAGCAAATGACTACATGGTATTCAGTATTTGAAAAGGAAGGCTTTGAAATCGATATTGAACTACATTCATTTGAGAAAAATGAATGGCAAGTGGATCCGATTTGGCTTGGACGTATATTTGATAATTTATTTCAAAATATATTACGCCATGCAAGTAGCGGGAAATATATTGGCGTTGAAACCGAATCGACGGAGCATTATGATGCATTTATCATAAAAGATCACGGGAACGGAATGAAAAATGAATCCGATGCTAAAGGCGCTGGTATTGGCTTATCTATAGTCGATATTATGGTGAAGGGCATGAATTTAGATTGGGATATTGAGTCAAGTGAATCCGGCACCAAAATTAAAATTAAACACTACAAATAGAATAATTCGTGAAGCATGTTAAGGCATGCTTCATTTTCATACTTAGATTGATTGTCCAAATAGTATGTCTGCAAAGTTCTTTTTAAAGCTCATCACAAAAATAGGGATTCCAATTGATAAAACGTACGCCATGTAAATAAGTTGATCTTCGTTACGGCTGGGCGATTCCTTGGAGATCAGCAATCGAGGAACGAAGGCTAAAACCATCACATCCTGTGATAACGCCTTCGTGACCAACATCGTGTTGGCCTGAGGCAGCGGGTGTTTTCTGTGCGAAAGCGTAGCGGCAGCTACAAAGCGCCCAGCCGGAACGGAAATCAACCCATGTTTTGATAAATTGTCTTTTTTAAACAAAATTTAACCTTGAACCTTACCTGTTTTTAACCTTCATTTCTTATGATAATTACAGAGGTGAGGACAATGGAATATATCGTACAAACAGAAAATTTATCAAAGAGCTTTGGTAAAGAGCAAGCTGTATCAAATATAAATTTAAAAATACGCAAAGGTGAAATATACGGATTTTTAGGACCGAATGGAGCGGGGAAAACGACGACGATTCGTATGCTTCTTGGTCTAATGAAGCCATCTTCCGGAACTGTTAAAATGTTCCAAAAAGATCTAACGAAGGAACGAATTAATATTTTATCAAAGGTTGGTTCATTAGTAGAGAACCCTTCTTATTATCCACATTTAACGGCCTATGAAAATTTAGAAGCGTTAAGAAAAATTTTAGGTGTACCGAAGTCACGGATCGATGAAGTGTTAGAAATTGTTCGTTTGAAGGATGCCGCAGATAAAAAAGTAAAGGGCTTTTCTCTTGGGATGAAACAGCGTTTAGGTATAGCTGCATCGTTGTTACATAATCCTGAATTACTTATTTTAGATGAACCAACGAATGGTCTTGATCCATCTGGTATTATCGAAATTCGTAATTTGATTAAACGACTACCTTCAGAATATGGAATGACGATTATTATTTCAAGCCATCTATTATCTGAAATTGATCAAATGGCTACGCAAGTAGGTATTGTGACAAAGGGGAAAATGATTTTCCAAGATTCAATTGAAGCAATGCGTAGATTTGCCCAGCCAAAGGTAGTCATTAAAGTGAGTGATAGTGAAAAGGGCTGGCGTTCATTAGTAGCAAATGGTATTAAGGCAGAACATAAGGATGACCTCATCTTATTTGATGAATGCTCAGATGAAAAGGTAGCACATATTGTACAAATCCTTGTACAAGAAGGCATTTCGGTTTACCGAGTGGAAGAAGAGAAACGATCTTTAGAGGATATTTTCCTTCAAATGACAACAGGAGAGCAAGCGCTATGATAGGAAAACTATTAACTTCTGACTTTTTGAAAATTAAACGCAAAGGATTATGGTTTCTAACAGCTTTAGGACCAATCGGTGTTGTTGCGATGCAAATGGTAAATTACGGCGTAAGGAAGGACTATTTGTTAGAGCAAAGCGAGGACGATTGGGGCTACTATTTATTAAATGTTCATTCATTTACACCACTTGCTATCGTTTTAGGGATTGCTATTTTAACTTCATTTATAGCGAGTATTGAAAATGAAACGAACGCGTGGAAGCAATTAATTGCACTACCGGTGTCTAAATTGACAGTGTATTTATCAAAATTCTCGGTCTTGGCAATTTTACTGTTCTTGTCTTCCACGATTTTAATGCTAGTGACACTGGCTTACGGAGTCTTTTTAGACTTAGGCGATAGCACACCATATATGGAAATTGCTAAATTTGCTTACTATCCATATTTTGCGTCATTGCCAATATTGGCACTTCAACTTTGGATTGCAAGTGTTTGTCATAATCAGGGGATCCCAATTACAGTAGGCATTTTCGGCGTGATTTTTGCCTATTCCTCCTTTGTATTGCCTGATTGGATGATTTGGAAATGGCCATCTTTAATGAATCAATGGGATGAACCCGTTATAAATGTCGTGCTTGGAATCAGCATCGGTATTTTGCTGTATATTATCGGAATGATAGATTTCGCTAGAAGGGATGTAAAGTAATGGGATCTATATTGAGCGCTGAATGGTTTAAATTACGTAAATCAAAAATGGTGCCATTAATTTTGGCAGGACCTATAATCGGACTTTTTATAGGATTAACATCGAATTTTAGTGATATGGCGGATTCTGGAGTTAATGAATGGTATAGCTCGTTAATTTCTATGAATTTATTGTATGCATTATTATTTCTACCTTTAATTTCAGGAGTATTTGCGAGTCTAATTTGTAGATATGAACATCAATCTGGTGGCTGGAAACAACTTTTAGCACTACCTGTGACAAGAGGGAAAGTGTTTGCCGCAAAGTATGTATTAATTATGCTTCTTGTGATGGCGATGCAGATATTATATTTATGTTCTATATATGCAGTAGGTCTTATGAAAGGCTACTCAGATCCCTTCCCAATGGAAATTGTGTGGAAAAGTATTTTTGGCGGATGGCTAGCGACAATGCCATTAGTCGCGTTGCAGCTTTGGACGTCCATTATGTTTAAAAGTTTTGCTGCTCCATTTGCAGTAAACGTTGTATTTACTTTACCGTCTATATTAGCGGTCAATTCCGCACGTTTTGGACCTTACTATCCATGGGGGCAGCCCTTCTTGATGATGAATGTAGGTGGTAATACAGGTGATGTATTCTTCGTGCCTTGGGATCAATTATTAACAGTTGTAGGAGGAGGATTCTTACTGTTTTTCCTTGGAGGATATTTATATTTCCAACGAAAAGCTATATAAAGTGTGGGACTATTTCATTCTGCTAATGTGGAGTAACTTTTTTATAAATAAAGGGAGGCTTTTTTAAATGGCACTTGTTAAAAGGAGTTTTTTGTTAATTTCAACAATATTTCTTGTGTTTGTTTTAGCGGGGTGGGGAAAGGTAGAGGCTGTTAAGGATGCTTCAAAATATACATCCGCGGTTGAAAATATCGATATTCCAAATGACGTGAAAGTAATTGGTTTTGGAGAAGCAACACATGGTAACGTTGAATTCCAAACTTTAAAGAAAGATGTATTTCAAGCTTTAATAAAAAATGAAAATGTTCGTGTGTTTGTGTTAGAAGGTGATTTTGGTGGCGCTCAGCAAATTAATCAGTTTATTTTAAATGGTACTGGCACAGCTGAGGAAGCGGTAAAAGCTTTGGATTATGGTATTTATAAAACAGAGCAAATGATTGAGTTTGTTCAGTGGATGCATGATTACAATATGACTGCCAATGAGAAAGATAAAATTTATTTTTATGGTAACGATATGCAACGCTATGATTATAGTAAAAAAGGATTACTAGACTATTACGAAGTGGTCAATAGTGAAGGTGCTAAGAAATATAAGGAACAGCTAAAAGATGCGACGAATAAAACAATGAGAGATTTATCTAGTAGTCAGCTAGAGAAACTTGACAAAAGTATGGATGCAATCATAAAGGATTTGCAAACAAATAAAGATTCTTATGAAAAGAAATCGTCGAAAGAAGCTTATTTACTTGCTGCTCAATATGCGCAAATTATGAAGCAGCGAACGCAATTATTTTTAAGTGATAATAATTATGCAAATCTTCGTGATGAATATTTAGCGAACAACTTACAATGGATCGTTGATTTTGAAGCGGGTCGAGGTCATGATAAAGTACTGATGTCTGCTCATAATGGACATATAGAAAAAACTTCGGCGAATCTGGCAGGGTACAAATCTATGGGCCAATACTTAGACGAAGTGTATAAAGATGCGTACTTTGCTATTGGGACTGACTTTGTTAAAAATACGTTTCAAGCACAAAATGAGTCTGGCGTAAGAAAAGAGTATACAATTAAGCACCGTAATGCATTAATAGATGCTTTCAGCGAAGTGAAGGAAAATATATTCTATGTAGACTTTAAAAAGGCTAATGAATCTCAGGATTTAGCTGACATCTTAGCACAAAAACAAAGAATGGGTAATATCGGAGATGACTTTAGTGTTTGGTATAAGTTTATGAAGATGCTTTATACAATTAATATGACACCTGCTGAGGCATATGATGGCATTATAATTGTGCAAAAGGCAACACCAACAAAGGTTATTGATTAACGTGGAGAAAAGCTATTGAGACAATGAAATTAAAGTATGACTCTTATGGCAAAATGAGGGGTTGATTTCCGTTCCGACTGGGCGAGTAGCCTGGAACGGAAATCACTCTCACTTAAAGAGCCGCAACATTCACAAAGATTTCTTTGACCATTTTGTTTTTCAACACTATGAAATCGAAGTTTAAATGATGTATATTTCCGTTTCATTACACCTTCTAAGACTAAGTATTGAATACCTCAATTTTGTTAATGATAAAAAAGAGGAGGTGTGGAAACGATGGCACAAGAAATTCTTTGTGAAGTCAATAACTGTACATTTTGGAACTCTGGAAACAGATGTGGTGCAGAAAAAATTTATGTTGTAAGTCAAAAGGGACAACATGCATCTAATAGTGAAGAAACAGATTGTAAAACATTTAATCCTGAAACACATTAAATGTTTAAAGGGTAACCATATAAATGGTTACCCTTTTCCTATATCTTTATAAATAGACATCCACTTTTTCTTTGTTAAACAAAAGCGTATGAGCATTTTCCACTTTTTCCTCTACATAATCTAATGAATACTTTCCATAGGAATCTGTTAAATCACCAATCGCACGAGATAAATTATCAATAACAGGAATCAACGTTTCTAAGTGAGTAAGTACTCCGCCTTTATTCATTTCATCAGTAATTTCATGAGCAAGATGTTGAATCTTTCTTAATCGCAATTTTTCAGATTGCATGAAACCCTCCTTGTTGAACCAATTTATGATGCTTAAATATATGTCAAACCATATAATTTCATGAATGATTCCGATGGGCCTTCATCTTGCTCGATTTTACCGAAAGACTACTCAGATCCAACAGCCGACAGCTCAGGTGAAATCCGAAATATTCAATCTCCATATTATTTTTTAGCGATATAAGCGTTAATTTAGAAGGTTATCAGAAAGAAGAACATACGGATCAATTAAAGAAAGGTAAAATTGGCGATGCGTTAAATGAATTGGAACTAATTAGCAAATAAGGTATAATAACTGTGAAATAAAAACTAATAATAGAAGTAGCGGGGGAAGAAAGATGGATAGGTTATTGCAAAATATTGTTACTTGGGCCAGCAAGAAAGAAACGCCAATTGTTATTGGTATTTCTGGTCATGGAGCAGCAGGAAAAACAACGTTCGCCAATAATCTTATTAACTGCTTTAACGGAGATGAAGTGAATTATATCAATACAGACCCGTACATTGTTAGTTCGGATATACGAAAGCATACAATTATCAATTATACTTATCGAAACGAGCAGCATCATTTTAAAATGACAGCTTGCCATCCAGCGGCGCATCATTTGCCTTCTTTGGAAAGAGATATTCAAATGGTTAGAAAGGGTCTGGATTTATTGACAATAGATACGCACTATATGAAATGTGCGTTTATTTCTTCAAAAAATAAAGTAACAATTGTAGAGGGGATGTGTGTAGCATTTATTGATCCCCAACTATTTGATTTGAAAATTTATTTTTATACAGATGGTGAGACGGAATTAAAGAGAAGGTCCGGTCGTGATGTAATTGAAAGGGGAACCGATATCAATTATTTAAAGCAATCCCATGAAGAACGTCGGATACAATATGAATTGTTTATGCATTCGTATAGTGAGCATTTTGATATTATTTTTAAAACTTCCGATGAAGTAGTATGTCTAGAAAAAAATACGTTTGAATTTAACGACAGATTATCTCTACAAGCTTAAATAACTATAAGAGCCTACATCCTATTTAAATAGGGTGTAGGCTCTTATACAATTAATATTGAAATTTCACTCGAACATTCGCTTTAATGGCTATTTGACCTTGTTCAATAGGTGTCGATATTTTGGAATCAGCCATCGCCATTGATCTATACAGGACAGGTGTATCTTCATGTCCCTCAACGATTTCGATTGGTTGTGGTTGTAAAGGCAGATGCATCGTTTCTGCAATCGTTTTAGCTTTCATTTGGGCATTATGAAGGGCCAAACTAAGAGCTTGTTTATAATAGGCATCTACATTGTCAATGTTGAATTGGATAGATGAAATCCGATTTGCACCATTTTCTACTGCTGTATCAATAATTTCACCAATCTGGCTCGTATCCGTTACTTTAACGGTAATACCATTTGTTACTTCATAGCCTTTAAAAATCTGTTGGCCGTCCTTATAATCATAAAGTGGGGAAATAGTATAAACCGTTGTTTGAATATTTTCTCTCGGGATATGGAGAGCTAAAAGAGATTGGATGACACGATTCATAATTATCGCATTTTCCTGCTGTGCATCTTGTACATTTTTTCCTCTTGTTTGGACTTCTAACTGAATTTGAACATAGCTTGGAGTAGCTAATACTTTTCCATTTCCAGTGACAGCAATTACGCGAGATACATGGGGTGATTGTTGACTAACACTTGCATAGTACATAGAGTACCACCTTTCGAATGGTTCATATTAGTTATGCTATGCTTGCTACAGAAGAAAATTGTTTTACTTTGTCTGCTTTCTCAACAATTTATCATGGAGTTTTGTAAATAGCAGTAAAGCTAAAATTGTCCCAAGGAAGGCCGAAAGCATGTCCCATTGTGCATCCCATTGATCTCCTTGCATACCTACAAAATCTTTCGCTGCTCCACTACCCTTTGAAATTTTTGTACTGAGCCATTCAATGATTTCATAGAGAGCGGCAATAGCGAGCATAATGCTTATTGTTATGCCTGTTAACCAGGCGCCTTTTACTAGTGGTGTTTTTCGTATTAATATTTCTCTTATGACGATGGCCATCAAACCTTTTAGGAAATGCCCAAATCGATCGTAGTCATTTCGTTTTAAGTGAAACTCCTCTTTAATCCAGTTAAAAAGTGGAACCTCCGAATAAGTATAGTGTCCACCAATAAATGTTAGAATAGATAAAAGGGCAATGATAAAATAAGAAAGTGTTGTAAGGCGAAACTTGTTATAAATAGCGACTACAATAATAATTGCAACGACAGCGGGACTAACTTCTGCGAGCCAGTCTAAATAGGATACTGGTTTTATGACAGACCACACGAAAATAATTAGTACTATTAACAACAAAATTACATGTATTTTCCGATGATTATCTTTAGACAAAACAAACACTCCTTTTGTCTAAAGTATAGGAATAGAGTAAATAGCTTATACACTTTATAAGACTGAAGAAAAAAGCGCCTAGTCGTATTGCACTGACGCTTTGTAATAATTTTGTTATACCATTCTTAATAATGCCTCTACACCAGACATTCCTTCAGAAATACCAAGTTGATGCGCTTCATATGTCACAGATTCTAATGGAGCTGTCAATAATTCATCAATTGTTTTCACGCCAACTGCTCGACCGGCAATAATTTTCCGATCTGCTAAGCGGTCATTTAATAGACCAACATCTAAAGCCCCACACATAATGTACCCCGTGTCGTTAGAAATTGTTAGCAGTGTTGTTTTTGGTAATTGAACAACTATTGCAGTGAAAAAATGGCCTTTAATCATAATAGGCTCAATTGTTACCATCCGAAATCACTCCTTTTCTCTCTATATACATATGGCGATAGTTAAAAAGGTGTTCGGCATTTTTATTAAAAAATTATTAGTTACCAAAAATGATCGGTGTTTTAAGAGGAGAAAACAGCCAAACCTTCATAAGTATAATTCATTGTAATTCGTAAATAGTAAGTTGACGGAGTTATGTGAATTTGAACTTGGGAGGTGATGCTTATGACACGTAAATATGTATTGGTTCTATCCTTGTTTTTTTTAATCATATCGGTAATTTCTTCAGTGACAACCTATGCGGATAAAGGACGACCTTATTATGAGGAGACAGGGGAAGTTGTATGGGACATTAACACAAAAGACAAAATAATTGCTCTGACTTTCGACGATGGCCCTCATCCCCAGTATACGGCAGCTATTTTAGATTTATTGGCTAAGTATGATGCAAAGGCGACGTTTTTTATTATTGGAAAAAATGCAGAAAAATATCCAGACCTTGTTTTACGATCTTTTTCAGAAGGACATGAGCTTGCCAATCATACGTATTCACATCCGTTTAAAGCTTCCGTAGCTGAATTACAGTCACAACTACGTAAGACAAAGGAAATAATTTATAGTATTACTGGATTTTCACCGATATTGTTCCGTCCTGTAGGTGGTTACTATAATGATCAAATGATTAATGCCGCTGTAAAGGATGGATACAAAGTAGTGATGTGGTCTTGGCATCAGGATACTCAAGATTGGAAACAGCCAGGGGTCAATAAAATTGTACAAAAAGTGATGAAGGGAACGGAGCCAGGTGATGTTATTTTGTTCCACGATGGAGGCGGCAATCGTACGCAGACCATCAAAGCATTGGAAAAAATATTACCAGAACTGAAGAAACAAGGCTATACATTTGTCACAATATCCGAGTTGATTAAAATCAAACAGCAACAAGAGCAAGTGCAATGAGGATAATAAGCCATCTCAGTAGATTGAAATGGCTTATTTTTTCTCCATGTCTTCGCGCAGCGGATAGTAAAATTAGTCATTTCAATATTACCAAAATAGTAGTGGTGCTAGGGCAATTCCGGCAACTACCCCAAATGCGATTCCAATTCCAAAAGCTGCTCCGGCTCTTCCAAAACCCCAACCCCATCCTAAACCATAACCGCCAAATCGTCTATCAGGTAGAATCCACACCTGTCTTCTATCCACCCTAGTTATTTCTCCATAATGTACTCTGCCACCAGTTTCTACAATTCTTACACGTTTACCATGATATTTACAGCAAAGATTATAAGTATCAGCTGGATTCACAAACTATCCCTCCTTTCGCTTCCTTACAAGCTAATATATGCGGTTGCAAACATTATCACTAGCCGATTGTCTACGTCAGACATAAGCTATAGTAAGGGGGGAATGTATGTCAGTAATACCTACAGATGAGTGGCTCAATGAATTAATAGCTAGTCAAAAGCGTAATCACAAAAATCTTGAGGACTTACAACGCTCTATACTTTGCAGTCGTTTAGTAGAGATTTTTATTGGAGGATCTCTAGATGAAATACAATTTGAACTACTGCAACAGGGACTTTTTCAGTCACATGAAAAAATAGATATTAACATGTTAAAAAGACAAAACGTTTGGGAAGTAGTACAGAAGGAATTTAACTATTTAAAGGAGAAATGGAGCGGTCCAAATATACCAATCTATATCTTCCCAATCACGCAGGAGCAAACGATTACTAAGAAAAACGGTGTTGCCTATCCAAATGCTATGTTTTTATATATAGGAGAGCTTGAAAAGCAGGAGCTTAAAGCGCTATTTGCACATGAGTATAATCATGTTTGTCGTCTACAATATGTAAATAAATTGCTAGACGATGTGACTTTATTAGATTCTTTAATTTTAGAAGGATTAGCAGAATGTGCAGTGGAGGAAATTTACGGGGATAAATGGTTAGCACCATGGTTGAAGTACTACTCATTGGATAAGATGCTAGAAATTTGGAGGGGGCATATTTTGCCTCAAATCAATATTCAAGGATTAAACAATCATGTTGAGTTCTTATATGGTGGAAAGCTTCCTCAGTGGATAGGATATTGCATTGGTTACGAAATAGTAAGGACCTATATAAAAAATCATTCATCCAATAACCTGCATGTAAAAAGCTCGGAGGAAATACTTGCTGGCTCTGATTTTTCTTTATAATTAATTTCTATGTAAAGTTCAACCACTGAAAAATGTGGATGACACTTTGTTGAAACATATGTAAAGAGGATAAGTTGATTGGAGTGGAGACTGGGCGACTCCTCGGGGATCAGCGATAGAGGAATGAAGGTTAAAACCATCACTTCCTGTGATAACGCCTTCGTGACCAACAACAAAGCGCCCAGTCGGAACGGAAATCAACCCCACGTTACGATGATAAAATAACCAGTTGCCGAACAATTTACGACAACTGGTACACTAATAAGTTAGATAGCAATAATTCCTAATGCTACAGCAGTGAATAGTAAAGTAATGCTTAGTCCCCACATCCAGAAGAAAGAGTACTTTAAGTGTTTCCCCATTTCTAAGCCTGATAAGCCTAAAGCCAGCCAAACTGCAGGAGCAAGTGGCGATACAAATGTACCTACGATATTACCGATAATCATGGCATAGGCAGTTGAAAGTGAGTCGATATCGAAAGATAAGCCAATTTGTTCAACTACAGGGAATAAAGCAAAGTAATATGCATCCGTACTTAGTAATAAATCAAATGGTACCCCCAATACCCCGATAATGATATGTAAATAAGATGATAGGGCTGATGGTAGAATGTTGACAGCATTGTTGGCAATCGCAGTTAACATCCCGGTACCATTAAGTATGCCTAAGAATAGTCCAGCCGCGATTATGATAGATGCCATCGTTAAGGCATTTGGAGCATGTGCTCGTACACGTTCCATTTGTTCTTTAGGAGAACGATAGTTGATTGGCAGGGCGATGGCCACTCCAATTAAAAAAGCTAATCCTGCTGGTAAAATACCTGCAACTAAAATTCCGATAACAAGAACAGTAACTATTGCATTAAGCCACAATAGTCTTGGTCGTTGTAAGCTCGTGTCTACTTCTGATGAAACAACACCTTGTGTAATAGTATGATCATCATTTGTGAAGTCCAGGGTACCGTATTGTTTCAGAATACGCTTCTTTTCTCTAAAACCAAGGAACACTGCTAAAGCTAACATTAAAACGACACCAATGATTTGAATAGTGATTAAAGGATACCAAAGTTCAGTTACATCTGTCTCTAAAACGGAAGCAACACGACCTAATGGACCACCCCAAGGAATCATATTAATAACGGCTGCTGCTCCTCCGACTAATAACAGTAAAAGATATGGATTCATCCGTAAACGTAAATATAAAGGCAATAATGCTGGGATTGTAATTAAAAATGTTGAAGCTCCAGAACCGTCTAGTTGAGCTACTACAGCAATTATCACTGTTATCACTGCAACGACAACAATGTTTCCTTTTGAAAGCGCAATCATTTTATTGATCAATGGCTCGAATAAACCTACATCTTGCATAATACCAAAGAAAATAATAGCGAAGATAAACATAACAGCTACGTTCATCACAGAGTTTAATCCAGAACTAAAGAATTCTCCCAATTCATCGAAGTTAAAGCCAGCTATAAATGCAGCTATGATAGGTGGTATAACCATTGCCACAAGTGGTGATACACGACCACTAATTAGTAGAGCAACAATAATAATAATTGTTAAAAATCCGATTATACTTAGACTCAAAAATATTTCCTCCCTTTGTGATTAATCATTCAGATTATTTAAAAAATATCACAGTGCTAAAGAGAGGAAAATAATATAATCATATGTTAAATAAATAACATACTATTAGTTTTGTTCATAAGTTCCATGAAAGACATATTTCCGTTCAGGTCTTCCAACAGTACCGTAAATTAGCTTTGTCTCTAAAAACTGCTCGCCAACTAAGTATTCTAAATAACGGCGAGCTGTTGAACGACTAGAACCAATTAGATCACTTAATTGTGAGGCGGTGAGTTCTTGGGTTTTGAGATCTTCAAAAATGCTTTTAACAATTTGTAATGTGTGCAAATCAATCCCTTTTACTAACGTTTCTTCATCTACTACCTTATTGTTTGATTCACTGTAAAATAAAGAATCAATGTCATTTTGAGTGACATTTTTGCTATTTTGAAATAAACGAAGTTCCTGCAAATATTTCTGAAATGCGCGTTGAAGTCGTTGTTGTTCAAATGGTTTAATCAAGTAATCTAAAATACCTAAGTCCAATACATTCTTTATAAAACTTACTTCAGTTGCTGCTGAAATTACGATAATTTTTATAGAGGGATAGAGGTGACGTATATGGCTAACTAATGAGCTACCTTCAACATCCGGAATATATAAATCTGTTAATATAATTTCTGGTAAGCTAGAAGTCTTCTCCAGCTTTTCAATCGTTTCTTTACCTGTGCGGAAATTTTCAGTGACGATAAAACCGTCTATATTATGAACATAATCGGCATGAATTTTTGCTACTCTAAAGTCATCTTCAATAATCCATACACTTTTTAATGTTGTCATTCTCAATGTCTCCTTTAGGAACTATAATTAAAAAACATGCTCCTGATAAATCACCGGAATCCAATAAAATTTCCCCATGTATCTCCTGAAGGGCTTTCTTACTTAGAGCAAGTCCATGTCCGCGGTCTAATCCTTCTTTAGTCGATATACCCTTTGTAAAAATTTTATCGTAAATATTGTGATCAATACCTGGTCCATTATCTTGAATCTCAAATAAGTAATGATTTTTAAATTTGTTGATAGATAGTCGAATCACTTTATCTGAGGATTCCCAGCTTTTTAAAGTTTCAATAGCGTTTTGAAGTACATTACCAAGAGCTGTTAGGACAGCATCTTCTTGCCGCTTAGATAATTCAATAGATGAGGAAATTTCGTTTAGCTCGAGTTTAATCCCCAATTCTGTGGCTTCTGCAATTTTCCCCTGAATTAGGGCAAGTAGAAGCGGGGTCGTTATATTGCTGTTTAAAAAAGCTTGATTTTTAAGCTGTATGTTTCGTTCTTCTTTAATAAACTCAATTGCTTCGTTGTAATGTTTATGAACAAGTAAACCTAAAATGATATGAAGCTTATTAGCGAATTCATGAGTATATGCCCGTTGAACATTTGCATACTGCTTCATCTGTTTTAATTCATCAGTGATTTTTTGGATATCTACTTTTTTTCTAAAGGTGTATAACGAACCAATTTTCCTTTTCTTCTCAACTAAAGGTACTTTATTTAAAATAATAATATGCTCATCAAGTGGTAGCTCTAAATTATGAATGTTTTGCTCTGCAACAATTTTAGGCGTAAAAATATGTTCAATTTTTGTACCCATCCAATCTGAGAGAGATTTATTGTGAGCAGAATCTAGCATTTCATAAGCACTCTTATTAATGGTAGTAATTTGATGAAAGTGATCGACAGCCAGTATACCTTCTGCTGTTGTTTCTAAAATGACCTTGTTTTGTTGATATAATTTAGCAATTTGAATAGGTTCCATATTAAACAGTAATTTTTTTATATAAATGGAAATTGCTATTGCGCCTAATATGCCTATTAAAAGAATAATTACGGTGTATTTGATCCATTTGTGAATATAGCTTTCGATGATTGTGTCGATATTTTCTGTTAAAAAACCGACAGATACAACTCCAATAATTTTATTGTCTAATAGAATAGGAGCTTTACCTCGAATCGATTCACCCAGTGACCCTATAGTTTTAGAAATATAAGCTTGTCTATCTAGCAATGCGGCATCGTTGTCTCCGCCAACCATTTTTTCTCCAATTTTATCTTTTAAAGGATGTGAATAACGAATTCCTTCAGAATTTCCAACGACAATATATGCAGCGTTAATTTCTTTTCTTAAAGGTTCGACGATTGGCTGGACTATTTCACTTGGCTTTTCTGTATTAAATGCCGCAATGATCTCTTCTGTAGATGCGAGGGTTTTTGCAATATTTAATGCTTCCATCCCCATCTGTTTTTCTGTCGTATCACGAATATGCTCTTGCAAAAGATACATAAACAGTCCACATATTAAAAGGATTAGGATACTTATTAAAAAAATCATTCTAGCTGTAAGAGACTGGAACCAACTTTTCATATTTCACCTCTATGTAGTTTGATACTCATAATCAACGTTTCTCTTGCTATACAGATTGTTAAAGTGGCAGAATGCTACTTTGAGGAAAAAATAAAAACATATCAAAGAGAGTGCATTTGAATTAGTCTATCATAAATCTCAAACAAATAGAGAAGGGCGTTCAAGCTTTAGGATAGTAGTAAAACAAGTTGGTCTTGGCTCATATCAAAAGAAGGGGATGACTTTTGTTAAAAATGCCATGATTATAAGTTGATTGGAGTGGAGACTGGGCGACTCCTTCGTGACCAACATCGTGTTGGCCCGAGACCCTGCAGCGCAAGCGAAGCGGCTCATCGGACGCCCCCAGGAAAGCGCCCAGCCGGAACGGAAATCAACACCACGTTATATTGAAGAGCCTTTATTTTTAATATTTGATACATGCCCTTCAATGACATTGACGCAAATTTTCCGCTACAATATAGGGAAGGAGTGATTGTCATGTCAAATGAACTTAAAAATGTATTATCACCGGTTATTGATTTGTCAACGAAAGTGCTAATTGTCGGCTCAATGCCGGGGAAACAATCGTTAGAGAAGCAGCAATATTATGGTAACCCACGTAATCACTTTTGGCCGATTATTGGGGAAATCTTAGAAGTAGAAATACCTCGGAATTATGGAGAAAGATTACAATTGCTAAAGAACCATCATATTGGTCTCTGGGATACCATAGAGTCGTGCGAGCGTAAAGGAAGCTTAGATGCAGCCATTCGTAATGAAAAACCGAATGACTTTAAAACGCTTTTTGAACACTATCCTTATATTGAGCTAGTGCTTTTTAATGGCGCAAAGGCGTTCGAGGTTTTTAAAAAGCATATTGGCCTTGAGGTTTTAGATGGTCGAGCATATCAGAAAATGCCTTCAACTAGCCCAATACCAGGGAAAAATATTAAATCCTTTGAAGAAAAGCTTGAGGATTGGCGGGTAATGCACTCTTATTTGTCTAGATAATTACATGACAAAATCCCCTCCGAGTGTGTTGCTTTACGGAGAGGATTGTAAGCATTATTTAATAGATGATGACATTACTGCCATGTGTTGTAGTAAGATCCTGCTGGGCTATAAAAGAATTTAAAATGATATTTTTCAGCTAAGGCTCGACTTTTCTCTTCGTCGTCAAATCCGATTGCCATCACCTGAGTGCCGAATTTTTCTCGGATCTGAATTAATTGTTGCATCTTATTCAGCGCCCATTCATCTTCTCCGACTACATCATAAGAAAAGTTTTCCCACATAACAAAATCGATATTTGGTGCTGTATAATCGGCTAATGTTTGAAAGCCCCAATTTTGAGCAACAGACAAGTCGTTATATTGCTGCTTTATGTTTTTTATAAAGGCAAGCATTGCTTCATTTTGTACGCCCTGTTCTTTTTCAGGTAAGTAGGACTCGATATTGCCAACAGTATCTAAAAACACACCATCCAACCCTTTTTGAACAATTTGTTTTTGAATTTCTTCTAGTAAAAGCGCTTGATAGTGTTCAGATGTCATATCCATTAAATACGAATCCCATTCAGAGAAATACATCTTTTCTCCGCGTTCGTCTTTATAAAAATCCTCTTCTTTTAATTGGCTATAAAACTCTAAATTCCATTTGTCTGCTTCCATTGCGTTAATATAGCCATAAATTAATGTTCCGTTTTTTTGAGCCTGATTAATATATTTCTGCTGCATTTCGATTGGCTCCACAATGACCAAATCTTCTTTAGCCATTTCCTTGCCAATTTTATCGTTCCCTTTATCTAAATAATATTTGTACTTTTTAACAGCAGCTAGCCCGTCTTGAATACTTGTTGATCCTGCAGAAAAATTTGTACAGTTGAAAAATAGCCAGATCCCAAAGGACAATAAAATTGTAGTAATTAGTAAAATTATTTTTCGCATGAGTACCCCTTTTCTTGGAAAACATGCCTTTTATTATACGGTGTTTACAGTGAAAATACGAATGTAGTTTAAGTCGACTAAATACAAGGCTAATAGGCAATTGCTCAACGGTTATTAGCCCTCCTACATATATTGAATTATGTAAAAGGAGGGGTTTATCATGAACAATCCATTTGAACAGATTATGCCACTTCCAGAATCCGATTTCGAACCTTCATTCGGACGACCTGGTTTTGGCCAATCACCATCATTTAGACCACCTGGTTTTGGTCCACCACCGTCGTTTGGCCCGCCTGGTTTCGGCCCACCACCATCGTTCGGCCCGCCTGGTTTTGGTCCACCACCATCATCTAGACCACCAGGTTTCGGCCCGCCGCCATCGTTTGAACCACCTAGTTTTGGCCCACCACCAGCAGGTCAAATGCCTCTAGGCCCACCACCTAGCTTTGCACCATCAACTCCACCATTCGGAATAGGAACAAGTGGTATTCAATCATGCCTATTTAGAAATACGTATATATGGATGTTTAATGGATCGAGCTTTTGGTTCTTCCTAACTGCTGTAGGAAGAGAGTTTATTGCAGGGTTCCGATGGAGTAGCAGAAGTGGCTGGCGCTTCCAAACTATTGCAAGAAGAAATATTCGCTCGTATGAATGTTCGAGATGGTAATTAAGCGTATTGAGAAGCCGTGATAAATAGTTCATTTATAAAATAAAGGTAGTCATTTTAAATAAAGTTTTCAACACTCTGAAAACTCCTGAAGCATGTATGCTCTAGGAGTTTTATTCGTAGTATACTTAATACTTCTCTACGTCATGCACAAGTTGCTTATACTCTGCAAACCACTTTCGCCATTCTTCCTCTGGGAATTCTTCATGTACCGTTCCATTTAATAAATCCGAAAGTAGACATAAGCATATATGCCACCCGGCTAAATCTTTAGGGGTGTGCTCAGTTAGCTCACCAATCGATTCAAGTAATACTAATATAGAACCGCTGCTAGTAGGAGAGAGTTCAAATCTAACTGTATCTTTGCCCCAGTCAAATTCGAGCACTTCCTTCTCAACATAGTCTGTAATTGTTATTTCCATATAATTATCTGTTCCATCATTCATATTAAAATGGATTTTACCGTTTTTTTGAAGATCAATAATTTCTAAATTATTCATCCAATTTCGAATCTTTCCATTCTCCGTTAATACAGCCCAAACAGCATCAACAGAATGTGACAGTGGTCGGTTAAATTTTACGACATAGTTATTTTGTTGTTTTTGAGTAGTAGCGAGCATGGGTATCCTCCTTACTTACTTTAGCTAATCATAAACTGCCTGAACTGTCCTTGTCATGTTATCTTTTCTTTATTTTAATGTTTATATTCAGTGTTTGGAGTGTGTATTGTGAGTCTATATTGAATAAAAGAAGCGGCTTATATGCCATCATAATCTCATTCAAAACATAGCTTTTAAAACATAGCTGGTACTCGCTACAGAATTTCGCTATTTATTTTTTCTAAAATACATAAGAGTTCCTGAACATATACATGCAATTATACCCAATCCATGGAGTTTAATAAAAAATGAAGCATTTTCTATGATTGCTACAACTAAGGCAACGCAGAAAAATATAAATAAGGGTAGTATTCTTTGTATCTTTGATTTTTTCATTATATATTGCTCTCTTTATTTATTTTTTGAATTAAATTTTCACTATTAATAGTCCCAAACTTAATCCTTATTTAGAAAAAAATTTTTGATCAAATTAATTACGAATTTTACAATAGCCTCTAGCCTCTTTATGAAAGAGCACTTCCGTTTTTTCGTTTATATGAATGTAGAATAATCCAGTTAACATTGTTCTCGATACTAGAGTTCTTTCTCGCTTTTAGTTACAAATAATGAATATAATAAAACAATTGCCAAAAAGATTGCACTGAATAAATAGAACCAAAACGCGGTCGTATTTTCTCTCCAATGAATTATTACTTGGCGTAAAAGAGTAATGGATAACTAACATAGGGATAAGTACAGCTTTACTATTAATCATCATAGTTCACCATCTATTACATTTAACTTTACTCCGAGCTCATCCCTAATATACTTATTTACTTTTTTTTCAATAATCTTAAGCGAAAATAATATTCCTTTAATTAGAAAATACATTGACTGAGCATTTTTTACAATGGTGTGATTCCGAACCAAACAAACTGCTTATTCACGCAAGTGAACACTAAGTGTGGTGCTCCTTTAGAAGTGTATTTAAAATTAAATTCACTAACATTTATTATGTAATTTTTACCAAAAAAGATTATCTTTTTTAACAACGGAACAAAAATTTAAAAATATTAACAAAAAATTACTATTCCATTTTATTGTTAGATGTTTAATAATGATAGGTACATATTTTAAAGGTAGGTGATGGATAGGAATTGTTGTATCAAAAAAATATTATTAAAAAAATGAAGGATCTAGTCATATATGAAAAGTTTGATGAGTCTTTCAAAACTATCATTTTAAATTATGTTAATGAAAAAGATGATTCACAAATGATTTTTGGTCACCTTTGCATTATTCATTATCAAGAATTCGCACAAGATAATAATCCTGAAATTATAACAATAGCAGCAGCAATTGAACTTATAATTTTAAGCTTCGATATAATAGATGACTTACAAGATAATGATACAGATTATTTATGGTGTAATGAACCTGCTTTTGCTATGAATGCAACTTTGGCAATGATTTTTTTAGCGATAAAGCTGATAAATGAAAGTACTTTTAGGCATAAACAAGTAGCATTAAGTATTTTAAATGGTTTTGCTTTAAAAAGTATTAATGGCCAACACTTAGATTTATTAAATAGTTGTAGATTTGAAGAGAGTTATATAAAAATGATCTCTTTAAAATCGGGATCATTAACAACTTTAAGTAGTCTTTTAGGGACAGCACTAGCAATAGGAGAAAATGAATCCCGTGTAGCAGAGTATTCAAATTATATAGGTGTCATTCAGCAAATAAATAATGATGTTGAAGATTTAAATATATGGAACAAAAAAAACGATTTGCTGAATAAAAAGTTTTCTTTACCTATCATTTTTTTGTTTGAACAAAGTGAGGAACATTCAAAAATTTTAAATGATTACTATTCTGGGACCACAACTTACTTAGACAATCAAATTATTGAAGAGGCTTTAATGAATACGGGAGCTATTCACTATGCGGTTGCTCTAAAAAATACATTTAAATTTAGTGCATTAGATTTAATAGAAACGATGTCCTTTAGCGAAGAAAGTATGCAATACTTAAAAAAATTAATGAGATGAGATTTCATATGAGAAAATTAATTCAGTATTTAGTAGCAAACCCTAATTTATTAAGTTTGTTAAAAGAAAAAAAGATATCACTTGTAGGTGTTACAGCACGCGAGCAACAAGCTATAATGAAAGCATTTAATGAGCCTATCTATATAATAGGCATTGGGTGGCGCGGAGCAGGGAAAGAATGAAGATAAACTATAAAACATTTTTATTTACGATTACTAGTTATACATTAATAATCGTGTATATGTTATCCTTCAGCTTCAGGTTTCCATTAATCGGTATTGAAGTAGAAAGAGTTCATAATGATTGGATAATAAAGAGCTTTACTTATCCTGAATGGGCAGAACTCAATAATGTAGAACAAGGGAATATTGTGTTAGAAGTAGATAATAAAGCAATAGAAGCAAGTAAAGACTCGATGCAATATAGTATAAGAAGTGCAAATAGTATGTTATTAAAAGATACACTCGGTAATCTACATACAATATACATAAATTATTCAGAGTTGCCAAATCAATTTCTACATGTTTTTATTATACCATTAGTTTATTTTTTAATAAATTTAGCGATAAGTATTTATTTATATACATATAAAAGAACATCCTTTCAATCTTTAAATATCTTTATTTTATATATACTGACAGTTTCGCTGACTTATAGTAGTGTAGGTGCTTCTACTCAAATGGATAGATTAGGTATGTTTATTATGAGTAACGGCATCATATTAAGTTTAATTTTATTGATTCATTTTTTGAGTAATTATCTTAAATCATTAAATATTAATCTAACTTTGAAAGTAAACAAAAGATTTTTATATGGAATACTTTGTACTATTTGTTTATTGACACTTTTTGAGATGGTCAATCCTGTCATAATGCCTTTCAATACACTCCTTATTTTAATTACATTCAGTGTGCTTATACTTTATGCCATTTTTATGCTGGGTATATCTTACATACGATATCGTAAACAACAGCTTTTGCTATTATTTTTATGTTTGATAGTACCATTCCTTCCATTTGTGCTTCTCTATATTTTACCGATGCTTTTATTTAATCAATTTATAGTATCATCTTCGGTTTGCGCATTGTTTTTGTTATTTATCCCTATTTCGTTACTGTTGGTACATTTACCTGAACGGTTGTTTGATTTAGATTATCAAATTACAAAGATCCGTTATTATAGTTTGTTTTCATTAACTTTAGCTGGTTTAATATGCGCGGGAATATATCTCACGATTCATATAGACTTAATAGATTTACTATATATCTTTTTATTCGTGTTTATATTATTAGTTGTTGCACTCTATTTTAAAGAAAAGATGGATTATGCAAATCGCAAGCTACTGTATTCTCCTAAAGGGGATTATATTCATGTCGTACATAAAACTATTGAGCGCATTTTAAAAGTGACAACTGTTGAAGAACTATTAGATCGTTTTAAAGAAGAACTATCACAACAATTAGCTGTTAGTGATGTCAATATTTATATCCACTCTATAGTTGATGGAACAGTTATAAAAAATGATTTAGCCACTGCTCCTGTCTTTAACACTGGTACAATTGAAAAATTACGTTTAGGGGAGATAAAGAAAATAGGTGACCTTTATATAGGTTGTTTGCATGAAACCTTAAATCAAAAGTACATTCTTACGCTTGAAGATAAAGGTAAAATTTATTTGAAAAGAGAAGAGTTGCTATGTCTAGAATTGTTGATTATTTACATTAGTAATTTTATTGAAAATACACATTTAGTGGAAGACTTATTTAATCAATTAGATAGTGTACAAAAGCTAGGCAAACAGTATCCTTCATGGTTAAGGAAATTTGTTTGGATAAAGCTTGAAAACGAAAAATATCAATTAGCTCAAGAGCTGCATGATACGATTTTGCAAGAGCAAATCCATCTAATTAGAGAGATAGATATGATTCAAGACAAGCAAGTACCGAAAGAACTACAACAACCCATTCAGCAACATCGCGAATATTTAGTCGAGCTTAATCACCAATTACGCTATTATTGTGAAAAATTGAAGCCACCACTACTGGAAAAGCAAGGTTTACTGGCTGCATTAGATAGGTTGTTCGCAGAGATAGATCTGCGTGCGGATTTTTCTACGATATTTGAGATTGAAGATATTGCGGTAGAGAATGCGGAAATTCCTTTACTAATTTATCGAACAGTTCAAGAACTGTTAAATAATGCGATAAAGCACTCACAAGCAACCTATGTGAAGATACAACTTATCTCGACACTAAATGGCTTTGAGTTGGTGTATTTTGATAATGGTGTAGGATGTGATTTGTCCGAAAACGAACAGAAAAATTCTATGGGACTCCAAGGAATAAAAGAGCGTATTTATGCTTATAACGGTTTTATCCAAATTGAGTCAGCTCCTGATGAAGGGATGCGTGTTCATATAAAAATAGAGGAAGGAAATTCTTATGATTAAATTACTTATTGTAGACGATCATCCTATGATTTTGGATGGCAGTAAAAAGCTTTTTAGTGAAGTATCAGACATTTCGGTGGATACATTAAATGATATAGAGACATTTGCCAATGTTATTGAGGAAAAAGTGTATGATATTTTTTTAATTGACGTTAATCTTGGTGCTTGCAGTGGTCTAACATTTGCTGAGTTAGTAAAGGAAAAGTATCCGTCCTCAATTGTAATCTTATATACGGGTGACAATATTAAAGATTACTATTCTTTAATTATTGAAAAGAAAATTAATAATGTGATTTCCAAGACAGCAGCGAAAGATCGAATTTTAAAAACCATTTACTCAGCTATGAACAAAGACATGTTACTTCCTGAAAACTTTATTGATTACGTCAATGATCGGCATTCCAGAAATTCTATCAAAAAGATATTACGCTTCAATAACAGGGAAAAAAGAATACTCGAGCTCGTGATGGAGGGATATACAAATCAAGCGATTGCACTTGAATTGAACGTGAAGCAACGGACAATTGAAAATAATTTATCTCAAATCTATGCACTGTTAAATGTGGGCACGCGAGCTGAAGCGGTAATAAAAGCGAAGGAGAAGGGGTTGATTTGAAAAATAGGGAGAGTAGTATAAACTAGCGCTTATACTGCTCTATTTATAAATAACCTCCAAACAAAATTGTGAAAAACTACCAATTATAAGCATTTACCTATGGTTACCGTTCTACCTATAATTTTAAGACTAAAGAATAGCTTATTCTTTAGTTGTATTTTTATTTGAAGAAAAAGTTTCTTTCAATTTAGGTAATGGTAACCAAGAAAATCTATCTTCGTCTATTCCTGAAAGTGCCAATAACATCCCTGCTGCTCCAGAAAAGATTTCACCTGAAAGCTTATAGCAATAGTCTTCTGTTAAAATAGTTATCATTATGACTAAGTACATATAAATTTAACGTATTTAATGCTTTATCTAAGAATCGCCCTCCCGTTTGAAGTTCGATATCAATATTGCGTTGGCAGTTATGATTATCCCGTCTAAGCCACGGAACAGGCATGAACCTTAAAAACATTTGGGGCTAGCCACTTTTCCAATTCCTTTTATCCCAGTTCCCCATCTTTTGTCTTTTAACAAATATCTTAATTCTATCATACTAAGGCCTACACCTGCGCTACCACCTGCGAGATAAGGAACCTTGAATTTTCTTTATCATTAACTTGATACATTCTAGAATTGTCTATAATGCATATACTTATATATTTTTCAAAATCTTGCAGAGGAAGTTCTAACTAGGATTACTTTCATCCAATTATTGCATTAGATGGGCTGATAGGCGATTTTTTGAGAGCACAGCTATGTTCAAATGTAAATACATAAAATTTTATATTTCCATTATTCGTATACAACGATAGCTACCCTGTAACTTCCTAACTCGTACAGAACAGTAGTTTTATGGTGTCAGGATTATAGGATTTAAGTGAGAGGAATCCGTGTTGAACATCATTCGCTCGAAATTAAACACCAGACTTAAAACTCGCTGAAGAACTGTACCTAGCTGATGAAATACTTGACGTGCCTGTTTCAGACCACTATGTGGAGGAAATAATTTATCAAGGTTGCGTGTTTCCGTAATTTGTTACTGCGGATTTACGCAATTGTGTTTAATATATTTTTATCTAAAAATAAAGATGAAGAAGCAAATGGCATTGTGATTTCAGGATAGATAGAGCTCTACAAGATCTTTCTTGCGGTGCGATTTGTAGATATAAAATATTAGATAGGAGATTATAAAATGATATTAGACAAGCAAAGGATAATCGAAGGACAAGAATTAAAGTTATCGAACCTAGTTTCTTATCGAGGTGAGGTATTGGCTACAGAACTACAACATAAAATTATTGAAATGAAGCAAATAATAGAAAGTTCAGGTGCCAATTTTAGAGATCTTATAGTAACGGCCACATTTAATATAAGGGTTGAAGATAATCAACAAAAAATCGATATTGAAATATTATTGCCAATTGAAGAGTCATATATAGAGTTAGAACAAGAATATAAATTCAAAAAAGATTTTCACCTTGTTAATGGTTTATATGTTAAACATGAGGGTAGTCCAAATGATCTTCAAGAAACCTATTCTCAAGTGGATCATTATTTAAAAATAAAATCCTTAGACAGAATAACAGCAGCATATAATGTCCATAATCAAAAAACATCTACTATAGAAGTTTATTTGGGTATAAATCCTTCTATATTATAATACTGAGCTTCTAGTTTTATTTTAAATACAGAAAAATTTGAAATGCTCTTTAAAAGGAGAGTACGAAGTGATTATAATTATACATTATATTAGTCTGATAATTAGTATAGTAGGGCTTTTAGTCTTTTTATTTTTTAACAACATAGATAGTAAATGTGAGAAAGGACAAGCTATACTATCAAAATCTGCAAACGTTTGTTTCGTTGCTGTTTTATGTGGTTTTTTAATATTTAAATTAGTTACAATATATTTGCAATTGACACTAGAAGAGTTAATGCTTTTTGTTGAAATATTTTTCGCCGCTATATTTATTATTAATGCATTTGTTATTACCATTTATAAATACAAAAATTGAAGCTTTAGAAACTTTCAATTAAGTAACCAGAAAAAGCTTCGGTAGTCTTTTCTGGTTACTTAACCATTAGATTACTGAAGCTTTTTATATTTTTTATAGAAAAATAAACTTGAAGTTAAACTGGAGATAATTCCTATTGAATGCAATATAATGAAAAATTTTTGTTGTTCAATTATAGCAATAATGGTTGCAACTACAAAAAAAACTAAAAAGAATAGTGCCCCAGTTAATGATTGTTTGATTATACTCATATAATAAACATCTCCTTACAATAAAAAGGAGATATGTGATTAAAATTAAACAAGTTCCACTATATCTCCTTTTTAATTATCTATACATTATAATGATTAAAAAGCGTAAACTAAGCCGCCAACAATTCCGCCAATGATTCCACCGCCGGCTGCACCCGCTGGTCCGCCACCTGATCCTAATGTAACTCCTATTCCAGCACCACCAATAACAGCTGCACCAAATCCTGTCCAGTAACCGCCACCATCAATTGCTAAAAGTTCATTAAAATCGAGTTCCTTGAAATTACTGTCAATTACAAGATTCATTATACATTACCTCCTATTTTTTTAGCATGCCATTATCAGCAATGAAACCAATCGCATAGCTCATTGTACCAACGCTTGCTCCGATAGCTCCGCCTACAATAGCCCCACCTGGACCAGCAAGTCCACCAAAGTAAGCTCCAATACCAGCACTGCCGCCAACTTGAGAAAGGTAGTTTGTTAATTCGCCTCCTCCTCCATCAATCATTAATAGTTCTTGATTTGTTAATTCTCTCATTATTAATCCCAACCTTTTTAATATTCTAGAGGGCAAAAATATGTTTTCAATAAAACATTTCCCCCTAAAGAAAATATATATATCCCTTTAAGATTTAACAATTGCGTGATTACGCAATTTAATAATGAGTAATCACGCAATTGTAATTGTTTGTTCTTTTCCTTAATTATAGAAGTATATATTCTTATGGAATATACAAAGATAATCATTAATTTTTCATTAAAAAATTGAATAGAGGGATAGAGTTAGATGTTTAAAAGATATGTTTGTGTAAAGCAGCATGATCAAAAGGATTGTGGAATTGCTTGTTTATCTACAATTTCAAAGCAACATGGATTAAAAATTCCTATTTCTAAATTAAGAGAAGTAGCAGGAACAGATAAACAAGGTACGAATGTTCTTGGTTTAATAAAAGCAGCTGAAGAACTAGGTTTTACTGCAAAAGCAGTTAAAGGAGATGCTAATGCTATTTTCCAGGAGTTCCCGTTACCGGCAATAGCGCATTGTATTATGGATGGTAAATTATTGCATTATATGGTTGTACATAAAATTACTCAAAAAGAAGTAATTATTGCCGATCCTGCAAAAGGAATTGTGAAATATACACCTGAAGAGTTCTTGCAAATATGGACAGGCGTTCTCATACTACTTGTACCATCAGTCAAATTTGAAAGAGGTGATGAAACACAAGGTCTTTTTACACGTTTCTTTCATCTACTAAAACCACAAAAATGGCTATTCTTTCAAATATTTATTAGCTCTATTTTATATACATTACTTGGTATTGCAGGTGCATTTTATTTTCAATTACTAATTGACGATATTCTTGTTTTTAATTTAGAAAAGTCATTACATATTATTTCTTTAGGCATACTTTTACTTTATACATTTCAAATTATACTGGATGCATTTCGTAACTACCTTTTGTTACATATTAGTCAAAAGTTCGATATTTCACTTATTCTAAGTTATTACAGCCATGTTATAAATTTACCTATGAATTTTTTCAGTACAAGAAAGGTGGGGGAAATTATCTCTCGAATAATGGATGCGTCTAAAGTTCGGGAGGCATTATCAGGAGCAACTTTAACAATTGTATTAGATACCATGATGGTAATAGTAGGGGCTTTTATACTGTATACCCAAAGCGCCTTTTTATTTGGAATAACGCTGATTATGGTTCCTATTTATATCTTGATCGTATGGGTATTTAAAAAAGCCTATGAAAATATTAATCGTAGGGAAATGGAAGAAAATGCACAACTAAATGCCTATCTTGTAGAATCTCTTAATGGAGTAGAAACTATTAAAGCTTATAATGCTGAAAAGGTAACAAACGCTGAGCTTGAAAAACGCTTTATTAAGTTTTTAAAAAGTATTTTTAAGCATGGCTTAATTGATAATTATCAAAACGCCTTGAAGAATTATTTAGGTCTAGCAAGTGGAACGGTCATATTGTGGGTAGGGTCATATCAAGTTTTAAAGGGTGAGATGACAGCGGGGCAGTTAATAGCTTTTAATGCATTATTAGCCTATTTCTTATCGCCATTACAAAACTTAGTTAACTTACAGCCAATGCTTCAATCTGCTATTGTTGCTTCTCAAAGATTAGGAGAAATACTTGATTTAGAAACAGAAGAAGAGAAGCATAAAGGAAAAAGGATAACTCCTCAACATTTAAAAGGCGATATAGATATTCGAAATCTTGATTTTAGGTATGGCACAAGAAGTCTAATCTTAAAAGATGTGAACCTTTCTATTGGCCAGGGGGAAAAAGTAGCATTTGTTGGTGAAAGCGGCTCCGGTAAGACTACTTTAGCAAAGCTTCTTTTAAACTTCTATCAACCTGAAAAAGGTGAGATTTTAATTAATGGTAATAATCTGCAGGATTTAGATTTTCATAAATTGCGTGAGAAAATTGCCTATGTTTCTCAAGAAAGTTTCTTTTTTAGTGGCACAATTGAAGAAAATTTATCATTGGGCACAGATAATGATGTGACACTTGAGGATATTGTGGATGCTGCAAAAATTGCGAAAGCCCATGATTTTATTAATACTCTACCTTTACGTTATAGTACGGTTCTTGAGGAAAATGCGTCCAATTTATCAGGCGGACAACGTCAACGTCTATCCATTACAAGAGCAATTTTAAAAAGACCAGATATTCTTATACTTGATGAGGCAACAAGTAACCTGGATTCCATCACGGAGAAAGCCATTTCGGAGACCATCGATGACTATTGTTCTGGAATTACTACTATTATTATAGCGCATAGATTAAGCACTATTAAGAAGTGCGATAAAATTTGTGTGATTGAACAAGGGCATATTATTGAATTAGGGACACATGAAGAATTAATGAATAGTAAAGGTAGATATTTTGAGCTTTGGAGAAATCAAATGGCTGGTGAAAATGAACAAATAGAGTTAGTTACTAGTTAAAAGGTGATAACAGATGAGAATAAAAATAAGTAATTTAAATGAATTAACTGATAGTCGTGAGATTTTAGAGTCCAAACCACATCCGTTCGTATCAATCTTTATTTCTATTTTGGTAATTATATTAATTTGTGCTTTAGCTTGGAGTTACTTTGGTGAGATAGATACTGTTGCCAAAGCGAATGGCATAGTACGTCCTAATGAAAAAGTGCACACAGTACAAGCGCCTATAATTGGAAAAGTTCAGGAACTATATATCAAAGAAGGTCAAAAAGTAAAAGAAGGAGAAGCGCTATTTTCCTTAGAACAAAAGGAAGTTTTAAAAGAACTAGAGAATAGAAAAGTGGAATTAGGACAAATCGAGGCAGAATTAATCCTTCTGAGCAAATATAAGATGAGTATTCAACAAAGAAAGAATCAATTCTCCAAGTCAGAGGAGAATGAATTAAAATATTTAAAATTGGTAGATCAATATATTGCGAACTATAAGCAGCTAGAAATAGACTTTCAAAGTAATTCTATTGATGTAGAACAGAAAAGAAATGCTTTAGAACAATCTAGTCAAAAGGCTGATATTAAAATACGTGAAAATGAGAGAACTTTCAAAAATGAAAAAACTAAGTATGGGGTAGAAAAAGGATTACTAGAGAATAAAATTAGTCAAATAACTTTTGATTTAGAAAGTGAGAGAAAACTAAAGAAATCAATTATTACTAAACAAAATCATTTAAAGCCAGATGATTCAGTACGTAATTCCCAATTAGCTAATTATCAAAAAAAGTTCGATCAATTAACTTTAATAATGAATGATAGCGAAAAAATATATAACAGATCTGTTGAATTAGGTGAGCGTTTTGTTCCTAGGGCTCAGATGGAGAGTGAAAAAACACAATATGAAAATGCCTCTTTAGAATTAGAGAAGTTCGTAAAAAATACCGTTTTAGACATTGATACAAATATCAAAACTTTGGAAAATCAACTTAAACAGGCAAAAACTGATTTGGAGAGCTTAGACAAAGTAACCGATTTAGTTATAAATAATGACGAGTTAAAACTAGAAAAGCAACATTTAGCTGAGAGTATACAAGATATAGACAGCCAAGAAGGCTTATTAAATGAAGGTATACAAGTATCACTGAAAAAGTTTGAACTAGATAAAACTGTAGAAATAAATAGTCTTATTGAAGAGGAAGAGAATAAGAAAAAAGCTATACAGGAAAACATTGAACAGCTTGAAATTACCTCAAATAAAGGTGTAGTTAAAGCATCTACTAGTGGAACAATCAATGTTATTAAAGAGATTAATGTTGGAGAATTTCTTCAAGCGGGAGAACCTATTTTATCCATTATTCCGGATCAAGAATCTCAATATAAAGTCACTTTAGCGGTAACCAATCAAGAAATAGGCAAAATAAAAGAGGGCGATAAGGTTAATTTTCACTTTACGGCTTTTCCAAAACAAAATTTTGGCTATTTATCAGGTGAAATTTCTTCAATTAGTCCGGATTCAGTGATTGGCGAAGATGGCTTGAGCTATTATACAGTGGAAGCGTCTCTTACAAGTAAAACACTTAGTAATAAAAAAGGGGAAAATGGAGAAGTTAAGGTAGGTATGACAGCGGAAGCGTCTGTCATTACAGATTCTAAAAAAATTCTTTATTATCTTTTAGAGAAAATAAATCTTATAGACTGAGGTATAAGTTATGCACTTAAAGTTTGTTGTACCTTATTTTTTTAGCATTCTATTATGTATGTTTTGCTTATCAACGACAGCTCAAGCAAAAGGAAAGGATACTATAGAAACGATTACTAAAGAAGAGGCGGTAGAATTAGCACTAAATAATCATGGAAATATAAAACTTTTAGAAGCGAAAATTAAGGCATTAAATTCGCAACACAAATATATCCAAGATGAATTGAAAGAGTTAGATAACGTTCATAATCCGACAACAAGTCGTCTCCCTACAGATTCTGAGTATTTTCTTAATCAGTATCCGGAATTTGACCAATTAGCCGATGAAGAGAAGAAGGCTATTGGACAATTAATTGTTACACAAATTTTGATTAATACATCACTGAATCAATTATTAGAAGGACAGGAGATTGCAAGAAATCACGAATTACAAGAAAAGATAAAATTGCAACGAGAAGAATTAAATAAGGCTGCTAAAGCAATAGATGCTGATAAAAATAAAAATACTATCGAAGTAGAACAAACAAGGGAAGCTATTAAGCATTATATTTCTCAAAAATATATTAACCTTTTATTACTTGATGCTGAAATTAAGCAAATAAAAAAAGAGATATCATATATTCAAGCTGATATCGGGAATTTTTTGATAATGCAAGAGCATGGAATAATGAGTAATAAAGATGTTGAGAAAAAGGAACGTGAAATTGAAAAATTAGACCAGCAGCTTAATGAAAAAGGAAGAGCCTATCATTTTTACTTAGAGGAGCTAAAACTAGAGATTGGGTTACCGTATAATCAGATGTTTCGTCTTCAATCAATCGATAAAAAAATCAATAAATTATCAATAATGGAGTTAGAGAGTAAAGTCGATAAAATGTTCAATGTTCGAAAATTAGAAGAAGATATCTTGTTAGCAGAGAAAAACTATAGTAGTACAGAATCTAAAAAGACAAATTTAAAAGATTATTACTATCAAACATGGCAAGTAGCTAAATATGAAAAGGAAAATCTGATAAAGGAAACAAAGGCTAAAATAAAAAAATTTTATTTTGAACAAGAAGAAATATTTTTGCATTTGAATGACTTGCAAAAAGCCAGAGAGTCTTTAATTGCAGATAAAAAAGATTTAGAAATACAATATAATGCTGGAGTGATTACTAGTATAGAAGTAGAGAAAATAGATCGAGATATTCAGCGAATTGAATCAGATATAAACATATATAAATACGAATACTATATTCTAAGAGAAAAGTATACGCAAGCATTAAACGGATATATAGAATAATTATGTATATAAAAATAGCATGTTAGGAAGTCATTTACTAACATGCTATTTGCATTTCCGATTAATGGACTTTAAGATGAGTTAAAAAAGGGGAATCGTCATGCCATATCAACAAGCTTTAGTGCGCTATATTACAGCTACAAATTCCCATGATTTCAATAACGTAAAAGAAACTTTGCATCCGCAAGCAGTGTATTGGTTTACCAATAAAACATGCACAACAGTAGATGAAATAGGAACTTATTTCAACAATGCGTGGGAATTGATAAAAGAAGAAGTATACTCGGCTACCGATGTACAGTGGCTCACAGTTGATGAACAATCAGCTACCTGTATTTATACATACCATTATGAAGGCTATCATAACGGAAAGTTTGTATCAGGTAGCGGAAGGGCAACGAATATTTTTACTGTTCTAAACAATGAATGGAAGTTAATTCATGAACATTTAAGTAGTTAAATTATTTTTATTGCTACTTGAATAAGTAGTAATGAAATGATAATTATTAGCAGTGTTTTAGCTATTCTTATCGGAACTTTCGGTAGAATAAAAAGTCCGAGTTGAGAGCCGATAATGGAGCCAATTGCCATCGCAATTGCGTAATGCCATTGAATAAAGCCAGTCTGGTAAAAAACTAAAAATGCTCCTGTACAGCTCCCAAATATAAGTACGCGTGTGAGCTGTACAGCCTTTATATAGGAGTAATGGTAGGGAAAAAAATGTAGTATGCTGAAAGTTGAAGAGCCAGGTCCAAAGCCACCATCATAAACCGCGATTAAAAGTGGCTGCCATAATTTATCGCTGTGCTTAGTGTCATCTTCTTCTGAACTAACAGTCCATTCTTTATTTTTCAACGTTATAAATAAGGCGAAAAAAAGTAGAATACATGCAATAATATTCATCGTTTTTTCTGAGATGGATACTGTTAGGAGTGCACCACAAATTCCTCCGGCAAAAGCTACAGCAACATATTTCATAATAGAGGCTAGTCGAAGTTCCTTATGGTAAAGAAGATAAAAGATACTCGACAACGCTGCAATGCCCGATGAAAACTTATTCGTAGCAATGCTTGTTTGAATAGGTATGCCAACAAGCATCATGGCCGGGATCGTAATAAGCCCAGCGCCCCCAGCAAGGGTACCGATAAAAGCGGCAATAATTCCAATACTGACGAGGGTCAGTGAAAGCTTCGTATAAAAAAGTCCCATTACGATGGCAATAGTCACAATCAAAATAAAAGATTTTTTCATAAGCGGCTCCTTTAGCGTTATTAGTTAAAGGGTACTGGTAAATAATTTATAAATCTAATATATTATTTTTCGTTTTGTATAAATAAAATTTATAAATATAATCGGTACAATGGTCAGCCGATTTTTTCTCTTCCAAGCCCTTCAAATAGAACTGTAAATAGCTATGAATTCAGAGGTGAATGAAACTGATAAAAACAGAAGAAGAGTTAAAAAGCTTAATTGCTGCAGATGAATGGACGATGGACATTCTAAAAATTGTAGAAAAGCTCCAATTACCTGATTCATGGATATGTGCAGGATTTATTCGATCCAAGGTGTGGGATTATCTGCATGAAAAAGAATATAGAACGCCATTAGCTGATATTGATGTGATATATTTTGATAAAGTAAATCTCTCAGATAACTATGAGAAGCAACATGAACAAGAATTGACGAAGTATTTACCTGATGTGCCTTGGTCTGTGAAAAACCAAGCAAGAATGCATGTAGTAAATAACAGTGAGCCTTTCAATCATCTAATGATGGTATTGCGCATTTTCCAGAAATGCCAACAGCTATTGGAGTGAGGCTTTCTTATGGAAGACTTGAGATAGCTGCACCTCATGGTATTAAACACTTAGTTTTTGGAATTGTCGCTCCTACACCATATTTTCAAAAGGGCTCTCCGATGCATGAAGTTTATAAGGGTAGAATCCATAACAAACAGTGGGAATCAATTTGGACGAAACTACAGATTTTCTACTAAAATGAAGCGAAGGAGCTAAGGGATTTGTATCACGATAAACATCAAATAATCTCGCATTATGAAAGATCTATCGTATTTGTGAAAAGTTTAGCAGGCATAACTGAAGAACAATGGCGTACCCCTATAGAGCCTAGGAAATGGGCGGTTGCAGAGGTAATTGGACATCTTACACCCTGGGATGAATTTGTGTTAAATCAACGTTTACCGTTTCTTTTTACAGAGGAGAGCTTACCAAAAGGGCCAGATGTAGGAGAGATGAATGCTAGTGCAGCAAGGAATAGTCGTGCAAGAAGTAAAGATGAAACGATAGCTAATTTTATCCATCAGAGACATCAGCTAATAGATGCGCTTTATGAAATAGTGGATGAGCAATGGCAACAGCCTTTTACAATTGGTGCTTCTGAACTAACACTTTACAGTTATTTTGCTAGTTTAGTAGATCATGATCTACATCATTTTTCACAAATTCAAACAGTTTTAAAGAAGTAGGGGCTATAAAATGGATATCAAGCATTTAATCGATTACTATGCACATGCGTCTGTAAAATTTACGGATGTTTTTACGAATAAAATGGAGCCAGGTCAAGTAGACAAAGGTCGAACAACAGCCCCCGGGAAGTGTGGATTGGTTGTGCCACTTGCTGGTAGCGCTATATTTAGTTTTAACGGTACTCCTTATACAATGGAGCCGGGTATGGTCGTACATGCAGGACCACAAATGCCAATCGAAATTAAAGCTTCTAATGATAAAGGATGGGAGTATGCAGTTGTTCATTATCAACTTTCTACCGAAGAGTCAATTTTATATCCATTATCAACTCAGCACTTTTTAATCAATACAGGCTATCATACTAAAATTATTGACTATGTACAGCAGTTAATAGAAAGCCAAGCAATGCCAGGTAATATGTCAGTGCTAAAAGCAAAGACTCTATTTATGAATCTTTTGGAAGCTATTCTTATGTCGGCAAAAGTGAAGGTGCTCGATACGGCAAGTCACCAGATGGAACAAGCTTTACAGTATATACATGAGAATTATGCTACACAACTTTCTGTTTCGAAAATTGCTGAAGAATTTGGCGTGGAGCGTCGTAAGTTTGCCTATCTGTTTGAACAGCATACAGGGATGAATCCTAGCGTCTACTTAACGGAATATCGTATTCGACGGTCAAAGGAGTTACTGAAATATGACGATTCGCCAGTAGCGGAAATAGCAGAATGTGTAGGTTATATAGACTGCTTTTATTTCAGTCGAGTATTTAAAAAATGTACTGGAATGTCGCCGACAACATATCGAAAAACAATGCTTGAGGAAGCTAAATACTTATAAAAAAGTTGTTTCTTTAAAAAGAAGCAGCTTTTTTTGTGCTCGGGAATCGGCAAAAGTCCATGTGATTCGTGAAATCGTCCATTCACATCTGTTTTCCACTTTGTTAGGATAGTATCCGTAAATGATAATAGATATCAATTAAAAAATAAATACTATTGACTTATAAATGAAAATGATTATCATTATCAATATAATCAAGTTCGTTAGGAGAGAATATCGATGAATAAATATTTTAAAATGTGTGCACCTGCTCTATTAGCTCTATCTTTGGCTGCGTGTGGAACGGATAAAGCAGAAGAGTCATCAACATCTACAAATAATGCAGCAGAAACTAGTGCAACAGAAACGCAAACAAATGAAGCGAAAACACAAACGATTACATATTTAGGCGAAAAATATGAAATTGCTACAGATGTCAAAAACATAGTAGCTGCAAGCTTAGAATCTATGGAAGATGCGGCAATGCTCGGTATCAAGCCAGTTGGTGTGCTTGATATAGGTGGGAAAATTCCAGCATATCTTGCTTCTGAATTAGAAGGTGCTGAGCTTGTTGGGAATAAAATGACACCGAATACGGAAGCCATTCTTCAACTGGATCCAGATGTTATTTTAGGTTCCTCAAAATACCCTGAGGAAATGGCTGAAAAGCTTAAAAAAATTCAAACGATGATTCCGTATTCTCATGTCTCTACAAATTGGAAAGAGAACTTAACGTTACTTGCACAGCTTACAGGTAAAGAAGATGAGGCAAAAAAAATCATTGCAGATTATGAAGCGAAGGTTGCTGACTCCCAAGTGAAATCTAAAGAGCAATTAGCGGACAAGCAAATTCTAGTTATTCGAGTACGTGGTGGCATCATGTATATCTATCCTGCGGGAGTTTACTTAAACCCTGTTTTATATGAAGATTTAGGTGCTCCAATACCAGAGATTTTAAAAACGGCAAAGGCACAGGCTGAACTATCTCTTGAAACATTAGCCGAGGTTAATCCTGATGCTATTTTCCTTCAATTCGAGGAATCAGAAAATGCTGACGCACCAAAAGCGTTAGAAGAGCTACAAAAAAATCCAATCTTTACAAGCTTAAAGGCATCACAAAATAATCAAATTTTCGTGAATGCCATTGAACCTTTAGCACAAGGTGGTACTGCATGGTCTAAGGTGAAATTCTTAGATATCGCAGCTGAAAAATTACTTAAATAGTATAAAGAGGCTGGTAGTAGATTTGGTGGTATCACCAGGCTATTACCAGCCTTTTATAGGTTAGAGGAACTCAGTCTAAGAACGCCACGTCCTGTGGCAACGACTGAGTGACCAACATCATGTTGCTGCCGCTGCGTTATCACTACGCTTTCGCACAGAAAACATTTGTTGGCCCAACGCCTCTGGACGCATTGTTTATCCGCGCGACAGCGGCAAATGTTTACTGTAGCGATAGCTACAATTACGTCGAGGCATAAATTGATATAGAAAAAGGTGCGGAAGTTGAAAAAAACAAACATTGTAGCATTTTCAATATTAGCAGCTTCTCCATTCCTAATTGCGATTGTGGCATTAGTCTCCGTTATGTACGGCACAAAAGACATTAGCGCAATAACGGCGTGGCAGGCGATTACTGCATTTGACCCTTCGAATGTGGACCACCAAATTATACGAACAGGACGTATTCCTAGAATTGCAGCGGTTTTACTGGTGGGAGCATTTTTAGCAGTAGCTGGTGCAGTGATGCAAGGTATTACACGGAATTATTTAGCGTCTCCATCATTAATGGGCGTGAATGATGGGTCTGCATTTGTGATCACGTTAGCAATCGTATTTTTTCCAGAGCTTCCTAATTACCAAATGATTTTACTTTCTATGCTCGGTTCAGCATTAGGCGCAGGAATTGTATTTGGTTTTGGCTCTTTAATTCGCAATGGTTTATCACCAGTAAGGCTTGCCATTATTGGTACGGTCATTGGTACGTTTTTAAGCAGTATTGCTACAGCTATTGCGATGTATTTCCAAGTATCACAAACGGTAAGTGTTTGGTATAACACAAAAGTCCATATGGTAGATATGGATATGCTCATGCTATCGATTCCATTTGGGTTAGTTGGTTTAGTGCTTGCATTATTATCAGCTAAGGCCATTACGATCACTTCATTAGGAGAAGATATCGCTATTGGACTTGGGCAAAAGACAAAAGCCGTAAAAATTATTAGTATGCTTGCCGTTGTATGTTTAACAGGAACGGCTGTCGCACTTGTAGGAAAGATTGCCTTTGTAGGGTTAGTTATTCCTCATATTACACGTTTCCTTGTTGGCGTAGATTACCGCTTTATCATTCCGTGTGGAGCTGTAGTAGGTGCGTTTTTCTTAGCGCTTTGTGATGTGCTCAGTCGCTTTGTTAATTACCCATTCGAAACTCCAATCGGCGTCTTAACGGCATTGGTTGGTGTCCCATTCTTCTTATATTTAGTTCGTAAACACGGAGGTGAAAAACGTGCGTAAAAAAACCTCAAGTGTATTCGTGATGACTGTTTCAATATTGGTGTTATTAATTTTTGGTGCAAGCTATCTCCATCTTACAAATGGTGTCTTTGATATGTCGGTGATGGATGTCTTAAAAACATTGCTACGAATTGAGCCGAACCCCAAATTTGATCTTGTCATTTTTGAATTCCGATTACCACGTATTGTCATAGCAGCATTAGTCGGTGTTGGCTTAGGAATGGCAGGGGTTGTGCTACAAGGTATTACGCGTAATGGCTTAGCAGACCCTGGGATTCTAGGGATCAATGCTGGTGCTGGTGCAGCAGTAGTCATATTTATGTTTTTCTTTCAATTACATCTTACATCTGCAGATATGAGTAGTTGGCTATCTATTTTGATGATGCCGATTTTTGGGTTTATCGGTGGTGCGATGGCCGCTGTATTAATTTTCTCATTTGCCCTAAAAAATGGTCATTTAGATATGCAACGGCTAATTTTAACAGGGATTGCGATTAATAGTGGCTTTGGGGCATTGTCATTATTTTTATCATTGAAAATGAATGCTCAAGATTTTGAAGCTGCTGCAGTTTGGATGGCAGGCTCCATTTATAATGCAAACTGGATTTTTGTTGTGACTATGCTACCGTGGCTTATTTTATTAGGCTTTTACGTTTATCGGAAATCATATTTGCTCGATTATTTCCAATTAGAAGAGGATAGTATTACTAGCTTAGGGATAGCGGTAGAAAAAGAGAAAATGAAGCTGTTATTGGCGAGCGTTGGCTTAGTCAGTGCCTGTGTATCTGTATCAGGTAGTATCGGTTTTATTGGATTAATGGCACCACATATTGCTAAACAGCTCGTAGGTATACAACATCGTTACGTCATGCCAGTAAGTGCATTAATAGGTGCGGGATTGCTTATTGCAGCTGATTTTATAGGAAAAACAGTATTTGCGCCGTCTGAGCTAGCAGTTGGTATTGTTGTCTCGATTATCGGGATTCCGTATTTCTTATATTTACTAGTGAAATCGAAGGCATAGGGGGAAATCGTATGCAAACGGCATTTAGAATGGAAAATTTGGCTTCAGGCTATGAACAAATTCGTGTGTTTGAAGGCTTAAATTTAACAATAGAAGAAGGAAAGATTACGACTATTATAGGCCCCAATGGATGTGGGAAATCTACACTTTTAAAAACGATTGGTCGTATATTAAAGAAGCAGCAGGGGACGGTTTATTTACAGGACCAAAACATGCAAAATTTATCGACGAAAGACATTGCGAAAAAGCTAGCTATTTTATCACAGACGCCTATTGCACCAGGTCAGTTAAAGGTTGAGGAGCTCATAGCTTATGGTCGTTATCCACATCGAAATAATGTGAATCGCTTAACAAAAAAAGATGAGGAAATGATTGAATGGGCTTTAAATGTGACAAATACGATGGAGTACCGAGATCGAGAGCTTGCTCAGCTTTCTGGAGGTCAACGCCAACGTGTATGGCTTGCAATGGCCTTAGCCCAAGAAACGAGTATTCTGCTGTTGGACGAACCGACAACTTATTTAGATATGGCACATCAGTTAGAGGTGCTAGAAATTGTGAAAAACTTAAATGAACGGCATCGTTGTACGATTGTTATGGTATTGCACGACATTAATCACGCGGCGCGATATTCTGATCATTTAATCGCAATGCGACAAGGGGCAGTAATGAAAACTGGAACACCTGAGGAAATTTTATGTGCAGATGTTATGCGTAACGTATTCAATATTAACGCACGTATTATGCAAGATCCAGTTACGAAAACACCCGTATGTTACGGCTATGATGTTATGAAGGAGACCGACAAATGATTGAGGAGAAAGCACTTGATTATGTGACGCAAGAAATTGTATCGAAGTTTACGGATTATACGTATACGGTAAATATCTATGTACCGAATGGAGAAATACCGGAAGGAGGTTTTCCAGTCTTATACGTATTAGATGGATCGTCCTATTTCCATCTTGTTAAGGAAGCGGTCCGTCTACAAAGTCGCAATGCACCTAAAACGGGTATTTTGCCAACTATTGTTGTTGGCATTGGGCATGGTGCGGATATGCATGAACGAAGATTTTATGACTTTACAGGACAAGCCGAAACGTATACGTATCCTGCAAGATTTAAAGGAAAGGGCTATGAGAAACATGGAGGAGCTGAAAACTTCAGTACATTTTTAGAGGAGGAATTAAAGCCAAGTATTCAGGCTCAATTCCCTGTAAATATGCTGCAGCAATCACTGTTCGGGCATTCATTAGCGGGCTACTTTGTGCTTTGGCAATTATTCCATCATCAAGCAGCCTTCCAACGTTATATAGCGATTAGTCCTTCTGTTTGGTGGAATGAGCATGAACTATTCAGTTATGCTTCAAAATTTATAAATGAGCGTCCATTTGCGTATGAAAAATTATTCATCGGCGTAGGGGAACTTGAAACCTTTATGGTGGATGATGCGCAACAAATTGCGAGCGATTTAGGGGGAATTATGGACATAGCGTTTTATGAAGCGTTGGAGGAAAATCATGCATCAGTCGTCCCAACGGTAATGAGTAAAGCCATTCGTTTTGTGAATAAAAACTAATAGTACAAACCGCATTATCTTCTGATGATGCGGTTTGTTTTTGGTTAAAAATAAAATATAATGTATTTTTAACCAAAAAGGAGTGTTGGTATATGAACATTATTTTAGCGCAGGCAAAGGATGCATCAGCAATTCATGACGTTATGCTACAAGCCTTTAACTACTTTCAGCGCGTGTCCAAACATCCGCTGAAAGTAGTTAAAGCCTCCAGCGGATGTCACGGAATCGGAAAGGAGTGCTTAGGGGATGTTAGCCTAAAACCATCGCATCCATGCGATAACGGCTAACTGACCTGCATCGGTAATAACGCCACGTCCTGTGGCACTACCGAAATGACCGACATCGTGTCGGCCCTCGTGCAGGCCTAAGCACAAAGCCGATTCCGGACGCAATTATGCCGAGGCATAATTGATAGAGTATGAACATGCAACCCCACCATCAAGTGCACTAAGTGAAACAATTGAATCGATTGAACAGGTGATGAAAAATGGAGAGCATGCCTTTATCGGATATATCGATGAGCAACCAGTTGCGATGGTAAGATTTACACTTAGTGCTCAAAGAATTTATTTTTTTAGATTATCCGTAATTCCAGAAAAGCAAGGACGAGGATTAGCTAAAGCATTAATTGAAGAGCTTGAACAATTCGCATGTACGAAAGGAAAAATGATTAGCGAATGTAAAGTACGAATGAGCGTACCAAGAAATATTGAGTTATATCGCTCATTAGGTTATGTTGTCACAAAAGAGGACAAAGAAGAAAATCGTAACGTTTTCTCTCTTTCTGTAGCGACAATGGAAAAACAGCTTACTAATTAGGAGGACTGCACTTGAAGAAAAAACTTGGCTGTTTACATGCACATCATTCAAATATTGAATATATCGAACGGGCATTTCAAAATATGGAGAAAGTAGAACTAATCCATTTTGTGGATCCAGGTCTTATCCATCAAGTTTCAAAAGGAACTGAAGGGTTAGCCTTTAAGGTTAAAGAACAACTTAAATGGATGGAAAGCTGTAATATAGATGTCATTCTAATAACGTGTACGAATTATATTGCGTTGTTAGAGGGAGAATTTCTAGAACTTTCTATTCCCATTATTAAAATAGACGAGCCCTTCTTTGAAGCAATATGTGAAGAAGAACGGCCTCAAACGATACTTTTTACAAATCCTAAAACCGTAGAAGGGACGATGGACAGACTTTATCAATACGCCTTACTACATGAGAAATCCAATAATGCTGAAGTGAAAGTTATCGACAATAAGTTTGAATTGATTATTCAAGGAAAAAAGGATGCGTATAATAACGCTATTATACAAGCTCTTCATGATGTAGCAGGGGAACTGCGGCATCTTTCAGTTGCACAGCTTTCAATGGTTGAGGCTGCGCGGCAATTCGAAAAAGAGTCATCGTTAACGATTATTCATCCTCTAAAGTCGTTAGTTAAATATGTGATGAGGTTTATAGAATAATAGGTTGAACTAGAGAATGCATTTTCTGAATAATCTGTAACAATGTGAGTAGAAAAATCGTTTCATAGGAAAGAACCATGCTTATAAAGGGGGGATGAAGTGAGGCGATGTATAGTTTTGTTTTCAGTGTTGTTGTTTTTAGTAGGCTGTACAATGAATGGGAAAGCAGTTGCTCTGCCAGATGATTTGCCTGACTTTGTGCAAGAAAGTGATTTTAAATCAATTGATTGGGACAAAAAGGCTGTTGAATTTGGAGACAGAGGTATTATTGGTAACTCAAATAAATCGGGTGTTATTGGAGTCGGTATGCAAAGTTTAAACACTCAAAAATGGATGTGGCATATTTGGGGGATTGAAGAAGGACGTGATAATCAATTAACGATTGTCGGGTATCACAAAGATTCTAACACCATACATCCGCTTTTATTAAATGGATGGAATATAGGACTTAGTGGATCTGTTAATGGTGCAGATGCACATGCACCTTCAAATGTGAAGATCCCGAAATCTGGGGACTGGGCAATTTTACTTTATACGAATGGGAGCTATTTTGATACGTTAATTTATGATATTACTGAATAAAAAGTTGATATTCCATATAATGTAACCCTCATTTTGTAAGCTAAAATCCTTACAAAATGAGGGTTTTACTTAGAAGAACAAATGTGAATAGCGTGAAAAATATAATATTGGTAATATGAAAAGTAAGAACACAGAAATGGAGGATAGCTACATGACCGATTTACGATACCCAATTGGACAATTTCAATTTCCGGAAGTAGTGACAGCGCAGCAAATAAAGGAATGGATAGAGGATATTCGTCTCTTACCGACACAACTAGCAGAGGCGCTTAACGGAGCAAATGAACAATCCTTCATAAAATCCTACCGAGAAAATGGCTGGACGATTACGCAGCTTGTCCATCATATTGCAGATAGTCATATGAATAGCTATATCCGTTTTAAGCTAGCTTTAACAGAGGATACTCCGACAATTAAACCTTATAACGAAGTGGAATGGGCACAGCTTCCGGATTCGGAAATACCTGTTTCGACATCTTATAAATTGATTGAGGGCTTACATGCACGCTGGGTTTATTTGCTGGAAAGCCTAACAGCAGAGCAAATACAACGAGCGTTTAATCATCCTGATTCAGGATTAATGACGCTTGAAAAAGCTCTAGCCTTATATGCTTGGCACGGGAAGCATCATCTTGTTCATATTCAGATTGCTTTGGCGAATTAATAATTATATTTTTAGAATGAAAAGTAGGCGATTTTTAAAATCACCTACTTTTGAAATTGTTTTTCAAGTAAATATCGTATGTTACACGGATTATGGTGCTATATGGTAGATTTAACCTAAATTACGAACATAATTATCTTTTATACAATATTAATTCCTGCACTTGCGTTACCAGCAAGAGTAGCAGCAACTCCTGTAGTAGTCATGGAGAACACCATTAGTAAACGATCACCAGTATTTACTGGCACTGAAACGTCTGCATTACCACTTGCAATCGTACCTACTAATAAAGCTACTAATGGTAAATTTGGTACTAGGTCAACGAATGCTGCAGTAGGACTGAAAACATTGCTTCCCGGAACTGCGCGGTAAATTTGTGCTCTGACTGTTGCTGTTCCTGTTAGGGTTAAAGCGGCAGTTGCTGCGATTGTTGCAGAAATAGATGTAATAGTGCCAGGACGTGGAACCGTAAAAGCTTCTGTGACAGCACTAGATGTTAGATCTATATTAATGCCAGCAAGTATTATCCCTGGAACAGCTGTACCGAATCCTACAAGACTTACAGAAGCAATTAAACCAGAACCAGCAGTTACTAAAGCAACAGGAGTTATTCCTGATGAAAATGGGATAATTGAGCCTGTTGGTGCTGGTGTAGTAATACATGCAGCGTCGACCGCTAAGAAAGGTCCAAAATTTTCACATTCATTATTATTAGAAGAGCAGCCACACATAGAATTATTCATACACATTTTTACACCCCCTTTCTTCATTATTCTATTCAGCTAAGATTGGGGGGGGAGGGCAATTATCTGTATCGTAGTTTTTATATGTGGAAATTTTGAGGCTTCATTTGAGAAGCTTTGGCATTTTACGAGTATTTACTAAGGGGACTTGTTTTTTCAATTGAACATAAAAAAGTCCAATATGTATTTTCATACTTATTGGACTTATTCATCGTATACTTCTCCAGTTTGCTAAACACTGTACATCCTAATTTTAAACTAACTCCATTTTCGAAAGAAATTGAAAAACAAAGAGTTCTTTTCTTTTTTATGCCCTTCTTCAGTTGCTTCTTCTTTTAGCTCAGGTTGTTTGTTTATCTCTTCTATTTGTATATGTGTTTCATATTTCTCCTCTGGCGTAGCTTCAAAGACTTCAAATTCGTTACTTTTTAAAGTGGTGGATGTATTTGTGTCGACTTGCTTAACTACTTGAGAAGCTTCAGGAATGGGATGCCCATTAACTACTTGAGAAGCTTCAGGAATGGCATGTTCATTAACTACTTGAGAAGCTTCAGGAATGGCATGTTCATTAACTACTTGAGAAGCTTCAGGAATGGGATGCTCATTAACTACTTGAGAAGCTTCAGGAATGGGATGCTCATTAACTACTTGAGAAGCTTCAGGAATGGCATGTTCATTAACTACTTTAGAAGCTTCGAGAATGGCATGTTCGTTAACTACTTGTGAAGCTTCAGGAATGGCATGTTCATTAACTGCTTCAGAAGCCTCAGGAATGGCATGTTCATTAACTACTTTAGAAACTTCGAGAATGGCATGTTCGTTAATTACTTCAGCTACTTCAGAAGTGACAGGCTCATTTGTTATTACAGAGCTCATTTCATCTATAGTGACAGTGTTATTAATTTTTTCGGGTTCTCCGTAATTAACTAAATTTTCCGTATTAAGATCGTTGCCAGTGGAATTATGGATTTCGGCATGCGGTAAAGTATTAGATTCATAAACACTAATTGGAATTTCCTGTGCATTGGTAGCGTGTTTAAAATGGAAGGTGGATTTGGTAGTGGTATTTCTATATAAACCATTATATATTTGGCTTGGATGAGTATTTATTGATTGAAAATATTGTTGATTAAAATGGCGTTCTTCAGGTACATTTCTTTGATTTTCGTTGTGAGCAGAAGGTATACCATTGTTACCATCTAATTGCGCATTTATTACTTTTCCTGCCAGACTTTGTAGCATTTTATAAGATGGCTGTTTTGATGTAATCGCCGATTGGTTTGTTGTCTGTGTAATGATCAGATCCCTTTGTACACCGTTAGCAATAGATTTGGATGTGTTTTCAATTTTAGGTGTAGCGGTTGGAGCTTCAGTATTTTCAATAGTGAGTAATTTGTTTAAAACCCTTAATAATTCTTGGTTCATTTCCTCAATCGTTTGATTCAGAGACTCAATTTGTGCTGATAGAAGTTTTATCTGCTCCTCATAGCCTCCGATTTGTGAATTTTGCTTATCATCTATTGTTTCAGTTAGCCCTTCTAAAAGTGCCATTTGCGTTTTAATCCCATCAAAATCAATTTTCATAAATAAATAATCTTCCATTGAAGTTCCCGTTTTTAATGAAGTTAACGTGTCCTTGTAGGTTTCTATTTTTTGCTTCAATTTTTCAATGTCTTGAGTGGAGTACAATTTTGATTTTGAATCTTCCATTGCATTTCCCCCCTTTCAGTCCATTAATATTTTATTAAAAATATTTACTTTCTGTTACAAATATACCGGTCCTTTCAAACATTTTTGTTTCTTCTTAAGAAGAGGCGATGTAATTAATAACGATACATACTGATACTTAAGTATTTTAACTTCTTTCATCAATTATTTTCTGTACGACAGCTACAAGTATGCCGAGGCATACTTGATTAAATAAAAATCAGAACGAATTACTTTTTAGCCCATGCACTTTTAGTCAGAAAACATAAGATACAAACGAAAGGTAAAAAAAATATGGAGGTGTCAAAAGGATGCAAGATAATATGCCATCCCAATTGCAGGAAACAATTTGTATAAACGTCGATAAGGTATTCGACTGGATTGTAAAGGAAGCGTCGTTTGAGTTTTCTACTACTGGACCAATTACTTTTCCAGGAGTAACAGCAACTACTAACCTAACAGGTGCAGTGGTTACATGTACTGTAGTTCCAAGAGCAACTAATCCTATTGTTATTTTGAACCGTGAGAATCGTCAGTTCTCCATTGATGGTGCAACGGTATGTCTTCAAAATCTGACTATTCAAAAGAACTTTACTCTTACATTAGTTGTTACTTTACCAAATGGTACTAGGTTTACAAGCAATCCTATTACAGTTTCACGTTGTGAACAAGTTACATTATGTGCGCCGAAAGGGACAGATGTAGAAATTTTATTCACAGATTTAGATTGTTTCGTGTGTTCAACAGGAACTCTAACACCTGGAGCAGGTACAATTACGTTTTCTGCATTAGTAGTTACTATATCAGTTTGCCAAAGTATTCAATCTACATTCCCAGTTACTGTGGAATTCTTAGCGACTTTCTGCGAGCCAAGAGCAGAATTACCGTTCGCGTGTCCGGGTGTAGTTCGCCCAGCGCAATGCCCTTCTGTATTCCCACCTGCTGGTTAATGGTACTAACACATAGAAGAAAATCATATTGTAAAGAGAGGATAATCCTCTCTTTTTTTTTATGAAAGGACGTAACTGTCATATAAAGAAGTTTGAATTCAATTTGATTAATTCAATACTATTAGTAAGGGGGTACTGATTATGCTTACTCGCATCAATCGTGTAGAAGAAAAAATAAATGAGTTGAAAAAACAAACGGATTTTTATGTTCATGAAATGAAAAAAGCGATTGAGGAGTTGATCGTTCCGGAAAGTGTCAACGTTATTAGTTATTTTACATCCTCAATCAATATTTCATATAATCCCGATGAGGAAAGCTTATGCCTGGGCTCTTATCATATTCGTAATATAGGTACTCAGCCTATAACGAATCCTTCTCTATGTATAAAGCTACCTGAAGACTCCCCATTCTCCTTTTCAGGAAGGTATGTCTATGAACATTTCGCACCAAATTTAAAAGGAAATAGTAGCTGGGAGCGAATTAATGATCAATCGAGCAAAGAGGAGTTTTGGCTTAGACCTATAGGAAAAACAACGTTAGAGCCAAACGAGACACTATCATTTCCTAACTTTCAAATTAAATGGGGTAATAATTCATCTTATTCAGGAAGTATTATGGGTTTTACATATTGTGATCAGTTAGAAGATGGTATCGTCGTCTTAAATCCTATTAATCTCAATGGAATGAGTTATATACAGGAGGATGAAAATGAGTGAAAAAATAGATAGTGTTGCCCATCAAATTATTAAGGAACAGCTTGCAAATCTACCTAACTATATTAATGAGGAAAACAATAGCTTTGCTTATCTCGAAAAAGGCACGTTGAATCTACTTATTACCCATTTAATAGCAGGAGAAAAGAGAATAGCTAATGAAGTTGGCGATGAGGAAATAGAAATTAAGATGATTAAGCAGCTTGATGAGGTGTTAGAGGAGAGTAAGGAGCAATTTGAAGAAGTGATTAGTTTACTTAAAAAATTGTCGTGATAGGAGGTGTAAGTGTGGATAATGATATTGTCAAAAACAATGATCCTATCCAGCTTCAACAAATGATCATTTTTTTAAGAGCCGAATTAGCGAAGTATAAAAATGAAGTTAAAAGGCTTAGAGATGGTGATTATTATTCACTAATACTGAGATTAGAGCGAGAAAATGTTGATTTAACAAAACAGAAGAAGGAGCTTTCGATGGAGCTATTAAAGCTGAAGAGAGACCATGATAGAACAATAAAAACTTACTATGATGATATACAATCAAGAGAAATCCAGAAGAAAAAACAACTTTCTTCGATAGAGGGTTTATTAAAAGAACTGGAAGAACTGCGTGTAGAAAATAAGCTAATAAAGGAATCTCTAAATTTCACTAAAGATGAATTACTTTCTATGAGTTCAGATAAGATTACAGTGGATAGCCTTGAAAATAAGTTGAATGTCTTTACGAGAGATATAGGCCAACAAATGAAGTCGATCATTGAAGCCATCGACAGATCCCGTTTAGAACAAACCGATTCAGACAATCTTAATAAGCATTTAGTCAAAGAAATAGAGGAGAAAAGCAGTGAGGTAGCAAAATTATCGGAAGAATTAGCAGATGTAAAAAAACAAAGCCCTTCTCTGAGTGGAAAAACGACGATGGATCCCGAATTCCTGACACGTGTAGATGCCCAAGTGAATAAGGTATTGGCTCAATCAATGGATTTTGAAAAACAGTTGAATCATAAATTACGCTTGCTTGAGGACCTGGATCACAAATTGAACGAGCTAACAATAGAAATAAATACTGATAAAACTGTATAAAGTATGCTGTGAAAGGCTGTTTCAAAAGTAAGATGAAACAGCCTTTTTATATTATAAATTGGAAGAAGATTTCGGCTAGGACTCCGAAATCTTCTTGTGAAATACATGATTATAATTTGTTGCATCTCGTAAAGCTTTTTCCTCAATTGGAATGCGTACAGATAGCATTGTTATATTTAAAAGTGTGAAGCAGAAGGCTGTGAAATATGCTTGAAACATTAAAGGCAGAAGAATAATTTCTAAGCAAACCACTGCGTAATTTGGGTGACGCATAAATGTATAAGGGCCTTTCCGTACCACTTCTGCATTAGGCAATATGAGTATTTTTGTGTTCCAAAAAGACCCTAATGAGCGGATACACCAAATGCGTAATGCTTGAACGGCAATAAATAATAAAAATAATAACGGAAATAAAGGCGATACACTTTTATGATTAGTAACTACTTCAATCATTAAAAACACGAAAAAGGCGGTGTGCAAAGTAACCATATACGGATAATGAGAGGAACCAACTTCATATGCCCCTTGTGAGAGCAACCATTTTTCATTGCGTTTTGCAATGAAAACTTCTGTCAATCTTTGTAGAATGACGAGGATCAAAATAATGTAAATAATCATGTTACTCCCTCCATTTAAGTAATACAGCTTCAGCACAAAAGCCAGGGCCAAGAGCGACGAGCAAACCAGTATCCTCTACTTGTCCTTCATTTAACATAAATTGCTCCAACACGTATAGCACCGTAGGAGATGACATATTTCCATGATATTTTAATATTTCCCGAGAAATGTCGGTTTTTTGGGGAGCTAAATAAAGTGTATCTTCATAGGCTGTTAATACTTTTTTACCGCCAGGATGCGCAATAAAATGGTTAAGCTGTTCACTGTACAGTTCATGTTCTAATAAAAATTGTTCAATGAATGGACCGAGCCAATTGGTGATGATGGCAGGAATGCTTTTCTGAAAAATGACATGTAGGCCATTATTTTTAATATTCCAGCCCATAACATTTTCTGAATCTGGCATCCACTTAGAGCCAGTTCCGATAATAGTAGGTGTTGATTTTTTTACTGCGATATTCACTTCGTCTCCACAGACGAGTATACATGCTGCGCCATCCGCAAAAAGAGAGGCACCAATTAAATTACTTTTAGAAAAATCATTTGGCTGAAAGGTTAGACTACAAAGCTCAACGCAAACGACAAGAACTTTTGCTTCCGGATGAGCACGACAAAAATCATAGGCTCTACTAACACCAGCTGCACCACCAGCACAGCCAAGTCCCCAAAGTGGAATACGCTTAAGTCGGTCTGAAAAAGGAAGTTGATTCATAACCCGTGCATCAATACTCGGTGTGGAAATGCCTGTGCTACTCACAAAAATAATAGCATCGATATCTTCAGGAGAAATCGGTGATTGTAAAAACGTTTTATTTTGTAAACAGGCTTGAATGACGTTAACGCTATATTGTGTAGCAAGCTCAATATATAAATCGTTACGTTCCTCGAAGGAATGATCCATACGATGCCATTCCGGTGGCACACAAAAATGGCGTGTTGCAATACCACCATTCTCAAACACTTTTAAGTAGCGTTCTAATTTAGGGATTTTTGCATGAAAGAGTTCCTTCGTTAGCTCCTCTGCATTTGTCTGTTGTAATGTGTAAGGTGGTTTGTATGTACTGATCGAAATGATTTTTGACAACTCAACATCTCCTTCGCCAATAGTGGTCTTGTTTATTATATGCAGGTAGGGAGGGGATACATGCTTGTAAGTTATAATTGACAATTTCGGAAGATTCCGTTATATTGAAAATAACAAAATCGAAAGTAGGTGATGTGACATGATGAATAAAGCCGCTATTAACGAACAGCAATTCGGTTTGTTCAATTTCACACGCCTAAAATATACAATTTAACCACACGTAGTAACGAGATTTAATTCATGATTGTGGTGTTTGTATATTCTCTTAAATGTGCCTGTGAACCTTGTAACTGCCGAATTGCGCAGAGACATGGTTTTTTTGTGTTTATTTTCAAGTGATGATAAACGATATGCATATTTAGGAGGAAAACAAATTGAATTTAACAACTTTAGGATTTTTAACATATTTTGAAGAGCAAATGACTGGATTTAAACAGGAGGCTAAGCTAGCGAACTGTGTGCCGGCTAGGGTTACATTGGAGCATAAGCATTCCTATCGTGTACTGGCTGAAGAAGGGGAGTGGCTGGCAACGATTGCTGGACATTACGCGTATACATCATTAGCACGTGAGGATTTTCCCGCAGTTGGGGATTGGGTGCTAGTTGAGAAAATGCCTGGTGAGGAAAAGGCGATTATTCATAAATTGTTTACACGAAAGTCAGTCTTTTCACGGAAGGCCGCGGGGGCGGAAGTACAAGAGCAAATTGTAGCATCGAATGTTGATATCGTACTTCTAGTGATGAGCTTAAATGCAGACTTTAATATTCGTCGTTTAGAACGTTATTTAGTAGCTGCGTGGGATTCAGGTGCGAAGCCGGTCGTTGTATTGACGAAGGCAGATCTGTGTGAAGATGTTTCTAGTAAGATACGTGAGGTTGAGTCTGTAACGTTCGGTGTGGATATTTTTGTGACTAGTGCTCTGTCAGGGGAGGGCTTAGAGGATATTCGTGCGCTATTTACGGAAGGCGTAACAGGAGCATTACTTGGTTCTTCTGGCGCAGGGAAATCCACATTGACGAATGCCCTTAGTGGTGAGGACTATATGAAGGTTTCGGATATTCGTGAAGATGATGCGAAGGGGCGCCATACAACTACACATCGTGAATTAGTTTTATTGCCAGGTGGTGGCTGTTTAATCGATACACCTGGAATGCGAGAATTACAATTATGGGATCAGAGTGACAGCTTATCCTCTAGTTTTAAGGACATTGAGGAACTTTCTGCAGCCTGTCATTACAGAGATTGCAAACATCAGAAGGAGCCGCATTGTGCTGTACAGCAAGCTATTACAGATGGTGTGCTTGAACAATCCCGTCTTCAAAGCTACTTTAAATTGCAAAGAGAGCTTGCTTTTATCGAACGAAAAGCAAATGCACAGGCAAAACTTAATGAGCAACGCAAATCAAAGCAAATTGCGAAGGGGAAGAAAGGTAAAAAATCAAATTAAACGAAACTTGATATGGGGTGAACGGTTATCTCATAGTTGGGGGACACACATATGACAATCCAAAACATAAATCATTTATTATTTTCAGTTTCCAATTTAGAGGCATCCATTGCATTCTATGAAAAGGTTTTTGACGCAAAATTATTAGTGAAGGGGAAAAGTACAGCCTATTTTGATGTAAATGGGCTGTGGCTTGCCCTGAATGTAGAAAAGGATATCCCTCGTAATGAAATACATCAATCCTATACACATATAGCTTTTTCTATCCATGAGGATGATTTTGATAAAATGTATGAAAAGTTAATCCAACTTAATGTCAATATCCTAGAAGGTAGACAAAGAGATGTAAGAGATAAAAAATCGATTTATTTCACAGATCCAGACGGTCATAAGTTCGAATTTCATACAGGGACTTTACAGGATCGATTGAATTATTATAAAAAGGAAAAAATGCATATGGAGTTTTTTGATGTCTAAAGGTTGCAACACTCCTTCTGATGATTACGTTGATAATAGTAGAAGGGGTGATTTTATGAAAAAAGCTATTATTTTTGATATGGATGGTACTTTATTTCAAACAAATCTAATATTAGAGCCAGCACTAGCGGCGACGTTCGATGTGCTACGTGCAAAGGGCTTATGGCAGGGAGAAACACCAATAGAGAAATACCGCGAAATTATGGGTGTTTCATTACCTGTTGTGTGGGAAACGTTATGTCCTAGACACACGCTAGGGACACGGGAAGAAAGCAATGCATTATTCCACGTTAAGCTTATTGAACAAATACGGAATCGTCAGGGTGCATTGTACCCACATGCAGAGCAAACACTTGCCACTTTGGCGGATAACTATGATTTATTCATTGCTAGTAATGGACAAACTGAGTATTTACAGGCGATAGTAGAAACTTATCAATTACAACGTTTTATTAAAGGTACATATAGTATTCAATCCATTTCGAGTGGTCATAAATCGGATTTAGTGAAAAAGGTAATTGAAGAGAATGCCATTGAACACGGAGTAGTTGTTGGTGATCGTTCTTCTGATATTCAAGCAGCTCATGACAATCAGTTATTCTCTGTTGGTGTTCGTTTCGACTTTGCACAGGAAACAGAATTACAGAAAGCGGACATTGTTATTGATGATTTAAAAGAGTTACTTGATTTAAAGTTAGGATAAAACTTTATCGACTACATTTTCTGATTTATCACCCAACTTTTTCGGTTTATCGAGAAGATTGAATGATTTATCGCCATCTTTTTCAGTTTATCGAGAAATAGGAACGATTTATCGACATACATTGCAATTCATAATCAAAAAGAGTAAGATAGTGGAAATCTATAATAAAAGCATTGATAAGGAAAAGTAAATTGGATAAGCATTATATAGAGAGCCTCTGTTGGTGGAAATGAGGTAAATGTCCCCTTTTGAAAATGACCTTTGAGCTTCGTACCGAAAGCAAGTTTGCGAGTAGATTACGACGAGATGGGCACTCGTTACAACAGCGGCAGTATCTCTCATTGAAATTTGAAATGAGACGCACTGATGGAGGCAAATAGTGAGAGCTATTTGTAAATATAGGTGGTAACACGGGTAAACTCGTCCTAATCAATTTTGATTAGGGCGTTTTTTTTTATCTTCATTCAGGACTTGCCTGAATGAAGATAAAGCCTCCGGCGGATGTCGCGGGTTTTGAAAGGAAGAATTGTGCTAGCACAATCAAAATCCAGACGCGATTACACCGAGGCGTAATTAATCTACACTTTTTACATTTTTTCGAGGGGAGCAACTTAGGATGACAATTGTTATTGGAGGCGCGTGGCCATATGCAAATGGTTCTTTGCATTTAGGGCATGTTGCCGCATTATTACCGGGTGATATTTTGGCTAGATATTATCGACAAAAGGGCGAGAAGGTACTATATGTTTCAGGGAGTGACTGTAATGGCACCCCGATTTCTATTCGGGCTGCACAGGAAAAAACGACAACGGAAGCAATTGCTAATCATTATCACGAAGAGTTTTCAAAATGCTTCGATGAATTAGGATTTACCTATGATTTGTATACGCGGACAGATGCGCAGCACCATCATGAATCTGTTCAAACAATTTTTTTGCAGCTATTAGCGAACAATTTTTTATACAAAAAGAAAATTGAACAGGCTTATTGTGAAACGGACAAGCAGTTTTTGCCTGACCGATTTGTCGAGGGGATTTGTCCAAACTGCGGTGCGAAGGCACGTGGTGACCAATGTGATAATTGCTCAACCATTTTAGACCCTCTCGATTTAATCGACAAACGCTGCAAGATTTGTGGGGATGCGCCAATTATCAAGGAAACAGAGCATTTTTATTTTGCCTTTAGTCAGTTTCAGGGGAGGCTAGAGACGTATTTAGCGGAGGCAAAGGTAGAAAAACACTGGCGAGACAATGCCTTAGGTTTAACAGAGCGTTACTTGGCAGAAGGGGTCCCGGACCGTGCTGTAACAAGGGATTTACCAAATGGGATAGATGTGCCAGTAGCAGGTTTTGAAGGCAAAAAAATATATGTGTGGATTGAAGCAGTAGCAGGCTACTTAACAGCGAGTTTGGAATGGGCAAAGCAGCACCAAATAGCGATTGAAGATTTGTGGAATGAAGAAACAATTTCATATTATGTGCATGGTAAAGATAATATCCCTTTCCATACAGTTATATGGCCGGCCATTTTAATGGGGATGGGAGCAAAGGCATTACCTACACATATTGTATCAAACGAATATTTAACATTAGAAAAACGAAAATTATCAACGAGTCAAAACTGGGCGGTATGGGTGCCTTATATTTTAAGTCGATACGATGCAGATTCCATTCGATATTTTTTAACAATGAATGCGCCAGAAAATCGCGATACGGATTTCTCTTACCGAGAATTTATTTATAGTCATAATGGCGAATTACTTGGCGCTTACGGTAATTTTGTTAATCGCACATTGAAGTTTTTAGAGAAATCGTTTGATCGTCAAGTGCCTCATGCAGAGGTAGATGACACTATTCGAACACACACAATTCAGCTGTTTAATGATGTTGGGAATCATATAGAATCGGGTCATTTTAAGCAAGCGTTAGAGGCTGTTTTTGAATATATTCGTGCGGCTAATCGCTATTTTGATGAGCAGCAGCCATGGCTACAGGTGAAAGAGAATGTGGAAGCTGGAAATCAAACATTAGCGACATGTGTTTATATCATTGCCAACCTTGGACAACTATTACATCCATTTTTACCGTTTTCAGCTGAGAAGGTGAGAAAAATGTTAGGAATCAAAGAAGTGAAGTGGCATGAACAAGTAGACTTACCAACAGGCATTAGCGAAGTGACACCGCTGTTTGAACGTCTTGATGTTGCACTAATTGAAGAGGAATATCAAAAGTTAGTTGAGGGCAGTCGATAAGAAAAGTAAAAGCAGTATGACTCCAAATAGTGTCATACTGCTTTTAACTTCTTTCCGATTCTGGACGCAATTATGCCGAGGTATAATTGATCTATTATTTAATTCATAACAGGCGTTAATTTAGCAACAACGATACTATTAATCGCATTAATATAAGCTAGCGCACTCGCTTTTAAAATATCTGTATCTGCAGCTTTGGCGATATACTTTTCGCCTTCATGTTCGATTGTAATTTTTACTTTTCCAAGCGCTTCTTTACCGCGCGAAACGCTATTAATATTATATTCCACAAGTTTTACATCAATGTTCGTAATTTCTGCGATGGCAGAATAAAGGGCATCGATTGGACCTGAGCCAACTGCGCTTGCTTTAAATACCTCGCCGCCTTTACGGACTTTCACGCTTGCTGAAGGGAAGCTTACGTTGCTGACGACTTGTAAATCATCGAAGTCAAAGAACTGATCACTATAGTGAGTGGCATTAGCATTGTTTGCGTCATGCTTTTCATAATAGCTTTCTACAATAACATATAAATCGTGATCGTAAACTTCTTTCTTTGCATCAGCCAGCTTTAAGAAGCCTTCGAAGATTCCTTCGAATTCATCCGCTGTAAGATTTGAAAAGCCAAGTTTTTCAAGAGCATTTTTCACCGCGTGACGGCCAGAGCGCGCTGTCAGGACTAGCTCCATATCGTCAAGACCTACATCTTCTGGGTGGACAATCTCATAGGCATCACGAGATTTAAGAAGACCGTCTTGATGAATACCAGATGAATGGGCAAAGGCATTATCTCCAGTAATCGCTTTGTTTACTTGTACGTCTAAGCCCATAAAGCTTGAAACAAGACGAGACGTATTCATAATTTCTCTTGTGTTGATACGCGTCTTAGCATTGTATACAGAGCTACGTGTCTTCAATGCCATGACGACTTCTTCTAATGCAGCATTTCCTGCGCGTTCACCGATACCGTTAATTGTACATTCAACTTTATCTGCGCCGTTTTTAATCGCAGCAAGCGTGTTAGCAGTTGCCATACCAAGATCATTATGACAATGAACACTTAACAGAACACTATCGTCTAAATTTTTCATACGCTCATTTAGTTTATAAATCATCGCTCCAAATTCTTCTGGTTCTGCAAAACCGACTGTGTCAGGTACATTTATCATCGTTGCACCAGCCTTCATTACGGCTTCGATCGTCTTCCAAAGATACTCGAAATCTGAACGAGAAGCGTCTTCTGTTGAATACTGGACCTGTGGTAGAAGAGTTTTCGCATATTTTACTGCATCTACGCCAATCTGTAGAATTTGATCCTTGGATTTACTAAATTTTTTCTCAACATGAATATCAGAAGTACCGAGTACCATATGAATCATAGGGTTTTCTGCGTATTTTACAGCATTATAAACAGCGTCAATATCTGCCTGTACAGCACGTGCTAAAGCAGTAATCATAATGTCGCTTGTATTCCCAACTTTTTGTGCAACAGCTTTAACGGCATCAAAATCTCCTTGTGATGAAGCAGGGAACCCAGCTTCGATAATATCGACGCCTAATTTTTTGAGTTGCTGAGCAATCTCTACTTTTTCATATAAATTCAGTTTTGCACCTGGCACTTGCTCGCCATCACGTAAAGTCGTATCAAACACCCAAATTTTTCTTCCCATTTTCAAACACTCCTTTTGTAGTAGTAATATTGATATTGTCTCTGCTTTGAACCGTTAGCTCTGCTAGAGACGAAAACCACACCTAGGCCAATAAAAATAAAAAAACTCGCCTCTATATAAAAATATAGAGACGAGTTTATGCTCGCGGTACCACTCTAATTGACTTTCACTTTACAGAAAAAGCCCCCTTATCGACAGCTATCACTGTCTATCCCGTTAACGGAGGAAACCGACGTCCCTTACTTAGAGTTCAGGGAGTGGCTCATGGACGAGTTCGAAATGTGTGTCTATCGGTTTGCACCAACCACCGACTCTCTACAAGTACACTTGCATTTCTACTATTTCCAATCTTGGCCTACAATAATGTGTTGTTGAAAGCAATCATACTGCGATATTTCTGATTTGTCAATAATATTCTAAAAATTATTTCTTTTCTGTCTTGTTGTGGTGGGCAACTCCTTGGGGATCAGCGATATAGAGGAACGAAGGCTAAAAGGATCACATCCTGTCGCTGCCGCTAGCTTTCGCACAGAAAACATTTGTTGCCCCAAGCGGCTCATCGGACGCCCCCAGGAAGCTCTGCTCTACGCGAAAGCGAAGCGGCAGCAACAAATGTTTTAACTGTGCGAAAGCGAAGCGGCAGCAACAAATGTTTTAACTGTGCG